>DATMTH010000167.1:0-10664 GCA_035564915.1 Rhodanobacter sp. | reverse complement strand
CCGCTGTACCTGGCCGAGATCGCGCCGGAATCGATCCGCGGCGCGATGATCTCGCTGTACCAGCTGATGATCACCATCGGCATCCTGGTCGCCTTCCTCTCCGACACCGCCTTCAGCTACTCGGGCAACTGGCGCTGGATGCTGGGCGTGATCGCGATCCCCGGTGCGCTGTTCCTGTTCGGCGTGGCCTTCCTGCCGGAAAGCCCGCGCTGGCTGATGATGAAGGGTCGCCAGCCCGAGGCCGAGCAGGTGCTGCACAAGCTGCTCGGCAGCCGCGACGCGATCGCCCGCGAGATCGGCGAGATCAGCGAGCAGCTGAAGACGCCGCAGCGCGGCTGGCACATGTTCCTGCAGAACGCGAACTTCCGCCGCTCGGTGGGCCTGGGCGTGCTGCTGCAGGTGATGCAGCAGCTCACCGGCATGAACGTGGTGATGTACTACGCGCCGCGCATCTTCCAGGGCATGGGCTACAACACCGCATCGCAGATGTGGTTCACCGCGGTGGTGGGCCTGGTCAACGTGCTGGCCACCTTCATCGCGATCGGCCTGGTCGACAAGCTGGGCCGCAAGCCGATCCTGTACATCGGCTTCGTGGTGATGGCGATCGGCCTGGGCGTGGTGGGCACCATGATGCGCCTCGGCATCCACGACCACGGCCAGCAGATCTTCACCGTGGTCATGCTGCTGGTGTTCATCGTCGGCTTCGCGATGTCGGCCGGCCCGCTGATCTGGACGCTGTGCTCGGAGATCCAGCCACTCAAGGGCCGCGACTTCGGCATCGGCTGCTCCACCTTCACCAACTGGGTGGCGAACTGGCTGGTGGGGCTCTCGTTCCTGCCGCTGCTCAACGGCATCGGCCAGGCCGAGACGTTCTGGCTGTACGCCGCCTTCAACGTGGTGTTCATCTTCTTCACGATCTGGCTGGTGCCGGAAACCAAGGGCGTCACGCTGGAGCAGATCGAGCGCAAGCTGATGGCCGGCCAGCCGCTGCGGCAGATCGGGCTGTGATTCGACACAAAAGGCGCCCGGAGGAGCCAGCTGGCCGACAGGCCAGCCATCTGACGGGCGAGCGTGTGCAGAATTTGCGTAACCGGGTCGGGCTTACAGCTGAGGGATGCGCTCCTCGAACTGGATGGTAAAGCGGTTGAGCGCGGCCTTCCAATCGCGAATCGGCAGCGTCCACCGTTTGCTGATGTTGCGCAGGGCGAGATAGGGCAACTTGATCAGCGCCTCGTCGCTGGGGAAGCCGCCGCGGTGCCTGGCCGGCCGGCGCAGGCCGTAGTTCACCGACTCGATGGCGTTGGTGGTGTAGATCACCTCGCGGATCTCCGGCGGGTAGTCGAAGAACGGGATCAAACGCGGCCGCTTGCGCCGCCATGACTGGTCGATCGGCGGGTACGCCTTGTCCCAACGCTGCTCGAAACTCGGGGAGCCCCAGCTCGGCCTCTTCGGTGGTGGCGCAGGTGTGGATGCACTTGAGGTCGGCGGCCACTTCCGGCCGCCGTTTCCACGACACGTAGTTCAGGCTGTGCCGCACCATGTGCACGATGCACAGTTGCCCCGTCGTCTGCGGGAACACGGCCTCGATCGCTTCGCGGAGGCCTTTCACATGTCCTCGAGCGGCACACCGGCACCTGCCTGCTTGAGGATTGAGACAACCTGCGTCTCGATGAACTTCGACTTCTTCATGGAACCTCCTGGCTCGGGAACGATGCCGGAAAGTTCCACTTTTAAGATGTCTGCCTAACGAGGAGCTTACGATCGCATCGGCGGCCATGCATAGAGCGTGGCTATCAAGAGCGATGTGGGACGGCGCTTCCCAACAGCCTGACAGGGAACTGCCTGTAGCGGCAACGCGGGGCTTGATCCGGGGCGGCCGGCCAGGCTACTCGCAGCCGAGCTGCCCGTCAGCACCGCCTGCGGCCATGCCCAGTTGATTGGCAAGCGCATCCTCAGGCAACTCATCACCATCCAACGAAGAGCTTGAGAGGCAGCGCATTCAAGCCGTACGCGACATGGACAAAGGCTAACGCAGCGCCTTCATTGCCATCGCCGCATGAGGAATCGGCCTGCTTGCCATCGGCGCCCTGCGCATACCTAGACCGGTCCGAAGCAACCTTCCCGTCGCTCGCACGCAGCAATGCATGACGACCGACGCATCGGTGCTGCAGTGCAACTTGACGCCTCGCGCAATAATACTTATATCATTAAATACTACTTATAGCCAAACCATGTTTGGCACATGACTGGCGTTGATGGCGCTGTCCGTGGGGCGGACGGCGCATGGCACGGGTAGGACTGGCGCGGCGGGCTTCTTCTCGTCGATGCGGGGGCGTCTGCGGCAGCTGTAATGCACTTCCGCAGGAAACAACAACTTTCAAATGGGAGGGAGAAAATGCAGCAGAAGCTCTTGGCGCGCTCCGTGCGCAACGCATTACTGACCATTATCGGAACGACACTAGGACTGGCCGCTGGCGTGGTCTGCGCCAGCACGCCGACGGCAACCGGCGACAGTGCGCCTGCAGCGCTCGCGACCAGCGGTCCCTCGGCGACGGCACCTGCATTGCAGGATGGCACTCAAACCGGTACTGGCACAAAGAAACAAGCGGGAAAGAAGGACGCAGTTCAACTACAGGCGGTCACGGTGTCAGCCGGCATCCAGGCTTCGCAACAACGCTCCATCGATATCAAACGGAACGCCCCGAATATCGAAGACAGCATTACTGCCGTCAACATTGGCGAGCTGCCGGACGTGTCAATCACCGACTCTTTGCAGCGCCTGACCGGCGTGCAGATCGACCGCTCGGCGGGCGAAGGCACCAGTCTCAGCGTGCGCGGCCTGCCGGAGGTCGGCACGACGCTCAATGGCATGCCGTTCATTACCGCCGACAACATCGATTCCATTCAACCCAACTACGGGACGCTCCCCGCCACCTTGTTCAGCGGGGTGGACGTGTTCAAGTCGCCCACCGCAAGCATGATGGATTCCGGCATCTCCGGCACTGTCAATCTGAGAACGTATCAACCCTTTGATTTCAAACCCGGCTGGTCCGTCACGGCATCCGCCGAGGGCGCGCGCGGCAGCGTCACGAAGAAGAATGGACCAAGTCTCGACACCACCATCAATTTCAACGACGGCGGCATATGGGGCGCACTGCTGTCGGCCTCGTACTCGGACCTTACTCGGAACAATAGCTCCAACGGGTTTTACAACGGTGGCCGCATCGGCGGTGAAAACGCATCCGACGCAAACAATACATCGAACAACGGATTCATCTCCGGCTGGGGCTCGGTTCCGGTACCGCCGAGCATCGTCCAATTGCCGGATGGCAGCGTGGAGGTGGGCGGCATCAAGAACGCAGCGTTCATGATCCCGGGGGACGGCGCCATGACCGCCAACGACGCGAGCGTTCAGCGCAAACGCCAGGGCTTGCATTTGGCGCTTGCCGCCAGTCTTGGCGACAGTTTCCTGCTCAACGTGGACGGCTTCTACACCCACCAGAAGCAAGGCTCATACGATGTCAACACCGTACCGGAGGGATTGAACCATAACGTGGCCACGCTTATCCCGACCGCGGCGCGTGGCACCGGCATAAACTTCATCAACCCAACGGGTCCGACTGGCACACAGGCGGACGACTGGAATCAACAGTTCTACACGGTCCAGAGTTTCGATTACTACCTGGGCGGCTTCCGCAGCGCGTCTACGGTGACACAAACGTCATCCACCGCCCGCAACTACATGGCGAACCTGACGTACGACAACGGTGGCCCATTCACGGCGCATCTCGCTCTCGCCGACAACACCGCGTCGAGCGAAAACGCCTATGCGGACATCCAGTTCGTCCAGGACGACGGGACGGCGTGGGGCAACCACTTGATGCCGGGCGTGTCGCTGCCCTCCGGCTACTATCCTGGCCCGGCCGGAAGTTACCCGTTCAACCCCGTCGGCATGGTGCCGGGGTCCGAGGTCGTCGGCATCAACATGCGAAGCGACCAACCCATCTCCATTTCGCGTGGACTTGCGGCACGGCTCACCGATCCCAACACCTTTGTCAACAAGGGCTTCGATTCCAGCGGCGGCAACCAGACGGCAGCCAACTTCTACGCACAGCTCGACGGGGCGTTCGAGTTCAATCCGGACTTGACCGTCAAGGGCGGCGTTTCCAATAGTGTGCGCAGCGCCAGCAACGACTCCTGGGTCGGTTTGACGCCACTCTATGCGGGCAACGGGGCCAGCGACCCGAATGGCTGCCTGGTGCGCTGGGTGTATGCGGACCAGATTCTGGATGGCGGCGGCGTGCCTGGTGCCTGCACTGCCGGCAACGCTGTCGGTTACTTCCATGCCAATCCGCTGGGCAACACGCCCCTTCCCGGCCTACCGGCGTCGATAAGCGATCACCTTCACACCTACAACCTGGGTGGCATTTCCATCGTGGGATTGGACCCGCATGCAATGTCGAACCCTGTCGCCTTCATCAACTCGTTGGCGCCTGGCCTGCAGCACGGCGCGAATCCCACGGCGAATTGGAATGTCTCGGTTCACACGACCAAGGCATTTGGCGAGGCGGTGTTCGACGGCACGCTCGGCGGCGTTCCGTTTGATGGCAACTTTGGCATGCGTTACGTCCACATGAATCTGGGGGTGACGCAGTACCTTTCAGGATCGGCGGCAGCGTATGGCGCGATGTCGCCTGCCGGCGGTTCGGTCATGTCAAGCAACAGCCATGACTATTGGCTACCCGCACTGAATTTCGCGGTGCACATGACACCATCCCTGACGTGGCGTTTTGCCATGTCCAAGAACATGATGCCGTTGACCCTGGACCAGTGGGGTGGCGGTATTTCGGAGAGCTTCCAGGCGGTTGCGATCACGCTGCCGGACGGCCAGCACGTGCTCCCCGTGAGCGGCGCATCGTCCAACGGCAATCCCAACCTCAAGCCGTGGCAATCCACCAATTACGACACCTCGCTGGAGTACTACTTCGGTAAGGGCAGTATGGTGAGCCTCGCCCTATTCAACATGAACATTGCGAGCTTCGTGCAGAACAGCGGCTCCGTGCAATGCAACCTGCCGGACGCCGACGGCGTCGTGCGCAACCGTTGTGTCCCCGTAACCACTCTGGTGCAGGGTGAAGGCGCCCAACTGAGGGGCGTCGAGGCGGATTACAAACAGGCCTTCTCATTCCTGCCCGGATTGCTGTCGCACACCGGTATGGAAATCAACGGCACCTACAGCCCGAGCACGACCGGCAAGAAAGATCTGGCAGGCAATTCGGTCCCGTTCCCCGGCAACTCCGAGAAGTCGGGTAATTTCATCGTCTGGTATCAGGACGATCATTGGCAGGCGCGTGTAGCCTTGAATTACCGCAGCAAGGAGCTTATCAGCACCAATTGGCTCGGCGTAACGGGCCTTGACGAATACGCCATGCCACAGACGTACTTGGCCGCAAGCGTGACTTACAAGGTGAACCCGAACCTGCAGTTTTACATCCAGGGACAAAACCTGGCCAACGAGAAACAGAAGTACTATCTCACCTGGCCCGACCAGATGGTTTCGACAGATTTCTCGGAGCGGTACGTGATGCTTGGCGCACGCTTGCACTTCTGATGAGCCCAAGAGCCCAGGCGACAGAACAGTTCAAGACGAAAAACCTGCCTGCAAGAGGGTGCATTCAATTCCGAAGTGAATCCCCTCGACAGACTGCGCCTATCTTGGCTTGGTGACTCGAGACGGCGTCGGATGGAAGTGTCAATGGCGCGAAAGTGCTGGCGAAGCAAAATTGACACTGCTATCCGACGCCAGAGCATGACTCTGCGCCAAGATGGGCGCGCTTCATAGTTGACTTCGCCACCGCTCCATACATCCCGTCCATCGCATGCATGCAGAGGACTGGTAGCGTATGGAAAACTTGGAGAATGAGCATGAGCACGATCTCTCGCAGAGATTTCTGCATGGGCCTTGGTGCATTATCAGGCGCCATGATGCTACCCACTGCGCTTCGTGCATCAGGGCAACAACAAGCACCAGTCGGCGCTCTTGGCATCGCCCAGGCCAGCGCGGGTGAAACGGTTTCTGCGCAGCAGAAGGGACGTATGGCCTGGTGGCAACAGGCCCGCCTTGGGCTATTTATCCATTGGGGCCTGTACGCCATTCCCGCCCGGGGCGAATGGGTCCAGTGGAACGAGCAAATTCCGATACGCGAATATGCCAAACTGGCTGACCAGTTCACGATCAAGCATTTCGATGCCGATGAGTGGGCCGACGTAGCCAAGGATTCCGGCGCGGGATATACCGTGCTGACGGCTAGGCACCATGACGGCTTTGCCCTATTCGACGACCCAGGCAACCCATTCACAAGCGTAAGTACGAGCGCACGTAGGGATATCGTTGACGAGTACGCCACTGCCGTGCGGAAGGCCGGCCTTCATCCAGGTTTGTATTATTCACCGCTCGACTGGCGCTTTCCTGGGTTCTTCTTTCCAAATTTGCAACTCGAAAATGCCGAACAAATGCGCACCCAATACCACCGGCAAATCCGGCAACTGATGTCCAACTATGGACAAATAGATGAGCTATGGTTCGATGGCGGCGAAAGCGACTGGCTTAGTTTTGGGCACGAAATGGGAGATTCAAGCTTTCCCAAGCTCAAGCCTGGACAGCATTATCACGGACGATTCAGCTGGCAAGGTGAAAAAGTTGACGAGATCATTCGCAACCTGCAGCCCCAGATCATAGTAAATAACCGCGCGGCCGATGTGCCGCCCGATTTTGAATCTCGTGAATGGCGCGTCGGAGATTTCGACTGCACAACACCTTGGGAATGCGCTTACCCCCTCGCCGGTTACTGGGGCTACATGGGAGACAAGGATCCCCTTTCACTCAAGGATGCCATTCAACTACTTGCCAATGTGGCCGGTCGCGATGGCAACCTCCTGCTGAACATCGGTCCGCGCGCCGATGGTAGCATCGTTCCTAGTCACGTGCAGCGCCTGCGCGAAATAGGGGCCTGGCTGAATAAGTACGGCGAGAGCATTCGCGATACCCGTGGCGGCCCCTTTATGCCTGCCTCTTATGGCGTGTCAACTCACAACAATAACCGTGTATACGTGCACGTGCTTGATGCAGCAAAACGTTCGGTCAGATTACCGCCGATTCCGGCCAGGGTATTACGTGCCTCCAGCCTGACGGGTGAACGGATTTCTTTCGCACAATCTCCCGGCGGGATTGATCTCACGTTAGAGATGCGCGCAAGCAATGAAATCGATGCGATCGTTACGCTGGACCTGGATCAGTCTGCCGCCGGCATCTTTCCCGTGCAGGTCGTCTGAATGTCAGCTGCCGGTTGTCTCCAGCATGCTCGATACATCTGGGAATCTTGATGCGAGAAGGATCAGCGATTCAGAAAATGGGCTTCTCCCGCCGGGATGCTCCAAGCCACTTCTGATGTCAGACATCAACTGACCCCATTTTTAAGAATGGCCTTCCGTCAAGGCCCCTAAGCGATAAATGGCCGCGCCAGATCGGTTGATCACTATATGAGGAAAGTCACCATGAATCATCTTCAATGGATTAAAGCCGGATTGATCGCCAGCAGCCTCGCGCTCGCGGCAGCGGGAACAGCCAGTCCGAGCACCGGAATGGTAGCGTCCTCCTCGACGGCCCACCGTGTCAGTTTCGACAAGTACAGCTTCCTTATCGACGGCAAGCGCACCTACATCTGGTCGGGCGAAGTCCATCCCTATCGCCTGCCGAGTCCTCGGCTGTGGCCGGACATCTTCCAGAAGATGAAGGCGGCGGGGTTCAACACCGCGTCGATCTACTTTTCCTGGGGCTATCACTCGCCGCGCGAGGGCGAGTACGACTTCAGCGGCGTGCGCGATCTCGACCGGCTGCTCGACGACGCACGTGCAGCCGGCATCTACGTGATCGCGCGCCCCGGCCCCTACATCAACGCCGAAGTCGACAGCGGCGGATTTCCCTTGTGGCTGACCGACAAGCCGGTAAAGAACCGCAGCCCGGATCCCGCCTATCTCGAGCTCGCCGACCAGTGGATGACGCAGATCGACCGCGTCCTCGCCCGGCACCAGCTCACCGACGGCCGCGGCACGGTGATCGCCTACCAGGTCGAGAACGAGTATTACAACGGCTCGCCCGAGGGACGGGCGTATATGCAGCATCTTGAGGACAAGGCGCGTGCCGACGGCATCACCGTGCCGCTGGTCGGCAACCACAACGCGACCTTCGCCACCGGCAAGGGCGCGGTCGACGTCAGCGGCTGGGACTACTATCCGCAGGGTTTCGATTGCTCGCATCCATCGCAATGGAAGCCCGCGCCCGACATGGCCGAGCATCGCTTCGCCGGCGAGCCCCTGTTCACCGCCGAATTCCAGGGCGGCGCCTTCGATCCGTGGGGCGGGCCGGGCTACGCCAAGTGCGCACAGCTGATCAACGACAGCTTTGCCGACGTTTTCTACAAGGAAAACATTGCCGCCGGTGCCACGGCGCAGAACTTCTACATGCTGTTCGGCGGCACCTCGTGGGGTTGGCAGGCGATCCCGCAGAACTACACCTCCTATGACTACGGCGCCGCGATCACCGAGGGACGGCAGTTCGATGCCAAATACTACGAGGACAAGCGGATCGGCTATTTCCTCCACGCCGTCGAGCCGATCACCAAGACCGACGCGATGGCGCCGGGGCGGCTCGACAATCCGCGCCTCATCGACCGCGCGCGCGTCGATCCCGATACGGGTACGCAGTTCCACCTCGTTCGTCATGGCGACACCACCGCCTCCACGGTCGAAACCGCGCATCTCGCGCTGGCCCTGAAGGAGGGCCGGTTCGACATACCGCAGCAGCCCGGCACCGCCATCACCATCGATGGGCGTGAGAGCAAGCTGCTGCTGGCCGATTACCGGATCGGTGCGACGCGGATGGCCTATTCGACCTCCGAGCTGATGACCGACGCGACGATCGGCGGCCGTGACATCGCCGTACTCTACGGCCACCACGGCACCGCGGGCGAAACCCTGCTCGACGTTGCCACCGAGCCGAAGGTGCAGGTGCTGGCGGGAGACGTCGCGCAGCATTGGGCCAACGGCGAACTGCGGCTGGACTATCGACACGACGGCCTGGCGCGCGTACTGATCGACGGCGGGCAGCGGCCGCTGTTGCTGCTGATCGGCGACGACCGCGCCACCGAGCGCGTCTGGCGGCAGGACACATCCCGTGGCCCGGTGCTGATGATCGGCTCGCATCTGCTGCGCAGCGCACGGCACGACGGCGGCACCCTCGCGCTGACCGGCGACGGCGATGCCAACGCCGATGCGGAGCTGTTCGCCGACGACGCGGTCAGGCTGAGCTGGAACGGCCGGCCGCTCGCGGCCAGGCGCACCGCCTCGGGCGGCTTGGCGGTGACGCTGCCGGTGCCGCAAGCGGTCACGCTGCCCACGCTCGATCACTGGACGCGCCGTACCGGCGCGCCGGAGATCGCCCGCGACTTCGACGATTCCCGTTGGCGCGTCGCCGATCGCACGACGACCCGCAGCGTCACCCAGCCCGGCACGCTGCCGGTGCTGTTCGCCGACGACTACGGCTTCCACGTCGGCAACACCTGGTACCGCGGCCACTTCACCGTCGACGCCGGCCACGCCGCACCCTCCGGCCTCAAGCTCAAGGTGATGAGCGGCGGCGATGGCGGCGCCTTTTCGGTGTGGCTCAACGGCCACTTCCTCGGCAGCGTGGCACGCAGCGAGATCGGTGCGTTCAGCTTCCCTGCCGCGATGATCGCGCCGGGCGACAACGTCGTCTCGGTATTGACCGTCGATATGGGACACGAGGAGGACTACAACGCCACCGGCGAGAACCGCACCGCGCGGGGCATCGTCTCGGCCGTGCCGCGCGGCGCCCCTGCCGGAGCGATCGCCTGGCGCCTGCAAGGTGCGATCGTCGGCGAAGATCCGCAGCGCGGTCCCTACAATCTCGGTGGACTCTACGGCGAACGCCAGGGATGGCCGGTCAAGCCCGGCAACGCCGCCGATTGGCGGCCCGCGACGCTGCCGGCCGACACCGCCACGCCGGGGGTGACGTGGTACCGCACCAGCGTTCCACTGCACCTGCCCAAGGGCCAGGACACCTCGCTGGGGCTGGAAATCAAGGACCCGCCGGGCCGGCACTATCGCGCGATGATCTTCGTCAACGGCTGGCAGATGGGCAATTACATCGCCGATCTCGGCCCGCAGCACCGCTTTCCGATTCCCAACGGGGTGATCGATCCGCACGGGAACAACGACATCACCATCGCCGTCTGGAAGACCGACGATGCACCGGGTGGCCTCGGCGCCGTCTCGCTGGTCGATTTCGGCTCGTACACGTCGCCGGTCGATGCCGGGACGGTCCGATAACGGGGCAAGCTGCCTTGGCCGCCGCTTCTCATCGCATGAGATCCGACATAGATGAAACGAGTTCTTCTTGCCGTTCTCGCAACCGTCGCCCTGTCGACACCGGCGGCCGCGCAAATCGCCCCGGCCCACGTCACGCTGACCGTCGACCTGGCCCATCCCGGCCCGGTGATCGAGCCCGCGGTCGAGGGGCAATTCGCCGAAAATCTCGGTCGCGGCATCTACGGCGGCATCTGGGTCGGCCCGCATTCGTCGGTTCC
>DATMTH010000166.1:0-41601 GCA_035564915.1 Rhodanobacter sp. | reverse complement strand
TTGAAGGTCAAGGTGCCGTCGTTGGCGACGTCACCCATGATCGAACCACTGGTGCCGCCATTGCCAATCTGCAAGCTGCCGGCGGTGATTGTCGTGCCGCCGGTGTAGGTGTTGGCGCCGGTAAGCGTCTCCGTGCCAGTCGTCAGCGTGAGCCCACCCGTGCCGCCGATGACACCGCCGAATGTGCCGGCAGCGTTGCTGAGCGTCAGCGTCTGGCTGCCCAGTGCCACCGCACCACTGCCCGCCAGACTCGTGATCGTCGCACCGGCCGTTGTGCCTGATATATCGAACGTGCCGTTGTCGGTCACACCACTGGACGACGCCACGCTGCCCGTGCCGGTCAACGCCAGCGTGCCGCCATTGATGGTCGTCGCACCACTGTAGGTGTTGACGCCGGTCAACGTCTCCGTGCCAGTCGTCAGCGTGAGCCCACCCGTGCCGCCGATGACACCGCCGAATGTGCCGGCGGCATTGCTGAGCGTCAGCGTCCGCGCACCCAAGGTCACTGCACCCGTGCCTGCCAGGCTCTTGATCGTCGCACCGGACGTCGTGTTGGAAATATCGAACGTGCCGTCGCTGGTCACGCCACTGGACAACGCAACGCTGCCACCAGTGCTGAGCTTCAACGTGCCACCGTTGATGGTCGTCGCGCCGCTGTAGGTGTTGATGCCGGTCAACGTCTCCGTGCCCGCCGTCAGCGTAAGCCCACCCGTGCCGCCGATGACGCCGCCGAACGTGCCGGCGGCGTTGCTGAGGGTCAGCGTCTGGCTGCCCAGTGCCACCGCACCGCTGCCCGCCAGACTCGTGATCGTCGCACCGGCCGTTGTGCCTGATATGTCGAACGTGCCGTTGTCAGTCACACCACTGGACGACGCCACGCTGCCTGTGCCGGTCAACGCCAGCGTGCCTCCGCTGTTGATCGTTGTCAGGCCGCCATAGGTATTGATGCCAGTCAGCGTCAGTACGTCACTTCCCGCCTGCGTCAACGCACCCGTACCGGAAATCACACCACCGTAGCTCACCGCATCACTGCGATTGAAGGTCAAGGTGCCGTCGTTGGCGACGTCACCCATGATCGAACCACTGGTGCCGCCATTGCCAATCTGCAAGCTGCCGGCGGTGATTGTCGTGCCGCCGGTGTAGGTGTTGGCGCCGGTCAACGTCTCCGTGCCAGTCGTCAGCGTGAGCCCACCCGTGCCGCCGATGACACCGCCGAATGTGCCGACGGCATTGCTGAGCGTCAGCGTCCGCGCACCCAAGGTCACTGCACCCGTGCCTGCCAGGCTCTTGATCGTCGCACCGGCCGTTGTGCCTGATATGTCGAACGTGCCGTCGCTGGTCACGCCACTGGACAATGCCACGCTGCCACCAGTGCTGAGCTTCAACGTGCCACCGTTGATGGTCGTCGCGCCGCTGTAGGTGTTGATGCCGGTCAACGTCTCCGTGCCCGCCGTCAGCGTAAGCCCACCCGTGCCACCGATGACGCCACCGAACGTGCCGGCGGCGTTGCTGAGGGTCAGCGTCTGGCTGCCCAGTGCCACCGCACCGCTGCCCGCCAGGCTCGTGATCGTCGCACCGGCCGTTGTGCCTGATATATCGAACGTGCCGTTGTCGGTCACGCCACTGGACGATGCCACGCTGCCTGTGCCGGTCAACGCCAGCGTGCCACCGCTGTTGATCGTTGTCAGGCCGTTGTAAGTGTTGATGCCGGTCAGCGTCAACGTGTTGCTCCCCGCCTGGGTCAGCGCACCGGTACCGGAAATCACACCCGCAAACGTCACCGCATCACTGCGATTGAAGGTCAAGGTGCCGTCGTTGGCGACGTCACCCATGATCGAACCACTGGTGCCGCCATTGCCGATCTGCAAGCTGCCCGCGGTGATTGTCGTGCCACCGGTGTACGTGTTGGTGCCGGTCAGCGTCAGTACGTCACTTCCCGTCTGCGTCAACGCACCCGTACCGGAAATCACACCGCCGTAGCTCACCGCATCACTGCGGTTGAAGGTCAAGGTGCCGTCGTTGGCGACATCGCCCGCGATCGAACCACTGGTGCCGCCATTGCCGACCTGCAAGCTGCCCGCGGTGATTGTCGTGCCACCGTCGTAGGTGTTGTCACCTGAAAGCGTCTCCGCGCCGCTGGTCAGCGTGAGGCTACCCCCCGTGCCACCGATGACACCCGCGAACGTGCCGGCGGCGTTGCTGAGCGTCAGCGTCTGCGCACCCAAGGTCACCGCACCCGTGCCCGCCAGACTCGTGATCGTCGCACCGGCCGTTGTGCCTGATATGTCGAACGTGCCGTTGTCGGTCACGCCGCTGGACGACGCCACGCTGCCCGTGCCGGTCAACGCCAGCGTGCCGCCACTGTTGATCGTTGTCAGACCGCCATAGGTATTGATGCCAGTCAGCGTCAGTACGTCACTTCCCGCCTGCGTCAACGCACCGGTACCGGAAATCACACCGCCGTAGCTCACCGCATCACTGCGGTTGAAGGTCAAGGTACCGTCGTCAACGACATCGCCCACAATCGAACCACTGGTGCCGCCATTGCCGATCTGCAAGTTGCCGGCGGTGATTGTCGTGCCGCCGGTGTAGGTGTTGGTGCCGGTCAGCGTCTCCGTGCCAGTCGTCAGCGTGAGCCCACCCGTGCCGCCGATGACGCCACCGAACGTACCGGCGGCGTTGCTGAGGGTCAGCGTCTGCGCACCCAAGGTCACCGCACCCGTACCCGCCAGACTCGTGATCGTCGCACCGGCCGTTGTGGTGGAAATATCGAACGTGCCGTCGTTGGTCACGGCACTGGACGATGCCACGCTGCCCGTACCGGTCAACGCCAGCGTGCCGCCACTGTTGATTATCGTCGCGCCGCTGTAGGTGTTGGCGCCACTGAACGTCATCGTGCCGCCCGTCACCGTCAGCGTGCCGCTGCCCGAGATCTCTTGGGCGACCGAAAAGTTCGTCGTCCCGAAAACCAGCGCACCATCGTCGACAATCGGGCCGCCCACAGCGAACATGCCGGAACCGGAAATAGACAGAACGCCGGCAGCGCCGATGTTGATCTTGCCTCCCGGGTTCAAAAACAGCCCCCCCGAGCCAATGACCGTCACGTTGCTGTTGATGTTGATGTCATTGACGGACTGGAGGGTAAGCCCGTTATTGTTCGCGCCACCCCAGCTCACACTATCGTTGACGTTGATATCGCCGCTGGTGCCGCCGTGGGTGCCACTGCCCGACGAAATGAAGACATCACCGCCGGCCAGATTGCTGCTCAGCAGCGCGCCCGTAATATCACCACCACTGGCCGCGATCGTGAAATCCACGGGATCGATCAGCCAATTGCCACTGAGTCCGTAGGGCGCCAGCGTAGTGACCCGGGTGCTGTCGTCAATGTGGACGTGGTCGCCCGACGTTTCGACGAAGCCGCCGTTGCCGCCCTGGGCACCACCGCGTGCGCTCAGTTGACCGGCAACACTGGTGTCACCACCCCACACCACCACCGATCCGCCGTTGCCTGACCGGGTCGCGTCCGCCGTGAGCGTTGCCTGCGCGCCGAGGTCGGTTGTCGCGGCAATCGGCAAATTCTCGCCCTGCTCACCGCCACCGACACGGATCATCCCGCCGCCATACTCGCCCGAGGCATCGATGCTGCCATTGACGCTGACACCCTGATCCGACAGCACTTGCACGCTGCCGCCATGCAGACCAGTCACGCTGATGCTGCCGCTGTTCGAGACATCACCACCGTTGCCAACCAGCCGCACCACACCGCCATCGGTGCTGATGCCCTTCGCATCGATGGTGCCGGAGTTGTTGACCAGGCTGGTGAACAGATCCTTCGCCGCCGAGGCCTGCAACACCACGGTGCCGCCGTCGGCCTGCAGCGTACCCTTGTTGCTGACCGCCGCCTCCTTCGCATCCAGCCGCTGCTTCAGCTCGCCGGTGATCTGGATGTTGATCAGGCCATTGCCATCGAAGTCGAGGGTGGCGTGATCGGCGCCATCGAGATTGATGCTGCCGTAGTTGGCCAGGATCAGGCCATCGTTGGCCACGCTGCCGCCGACCAGGGCGACGGAGCCGCCGCTGGCGGCCTGGATGGTGCCGTGGTTGACCACGCCGGCACCCGCGCCGACGGCGTTGAGGCTGTACTTGCCAGCCAGAAAATCGTTCGGCGTGAGATCGAGCGTGCTGGCCATCAGCCCGCCGACATTCAACTGCGCGGTGGCGCCGAAGATGATGCCATGGGTATTGATCAGGAAGATCTGGCCGTTCGAACTGATCTTGCCGAAGATCTGGCTGGGGTTCTGGTCGAGAATGCGATTCAGGGCCACCGCCGAACGACCTGGCTGGTTGAACAGCACCGACTCGTTGGCGTTGACATTGAAGGTGTCCCAGTTGAGCGCCAGCCGGTTCGATATCTGGTTGATGACCGTCTGGTTGCCGTTCTGGGTGATGCTGCCCGAGCCGCCCACCACCACACCGCCGGTGGGGCCACCGGCGAACGCGTCACCGCTGAACACGATCGAACCCATGGCCAGACCCACGCACAGGCTGATCGGCCATGTTTTGCGCAGTGGCAGGCTTTTGCCCGGCCCGATGGCTGGCTGATGGGTACGTGCGCCAAGGCGCGCTTCACGACGAGATATGCTGGTGTGCTTGCTCATGGTCGTCATCCGTCAAAACGTGAAGCTGAAGCGGGAATAGATGTGGTAGCCCTTGCCGTCGGACGCATTCTGCGCACTGGTGGCCTTGGAGCCATCGAGATGGAACTCGAAATGCTTGAAGCGTGGCAGGCGAAAGATCAACCCGGCACCGACACCGCTGAGCTCCGCGCTTGCCGGTGTCAGCTCACGATTGGCGCCGGCCGAATAGCCCTTGGCATAATCGACAAACACTTCGAATTCGAGCAGTTCGCGCCACGGCCTGGCATAGAACGGCGACACCTTGTCGCCGAAACCGGGCGCGTCGACGTGGTATTCGAGAGAGGTATAGAAGCCGCGATCGCGCAACGCGTCGGCGATCGGGTAGGCGCGGGTACTGTCCGGGCCACCCATCGAAAACTGCTCCAGCGGAATCAATGCGTCGTTGCTGTACTGGCCGACGAACTTGAAATTCAGCCGTTGTGACTTGGTCAGAAACTGCAGGCGCGTATAGGAGACCTTGGCGACGGCGAAACTGCTTGCGTGTTGCGGGCTGACCAGATCCGGATCGAGCGAACTGTCGTTGATCGACTTGCGCAAACCGACCTGCATGATATCGACGCCGTGGAAACGACGATCAGTGTGCAACAGGCCCCAGGTCAATTCGGCAACCGTGAATTTTTCATCCGACAGATCGAAGCCGAGGCTGCTGAGCTTGGATTCCTCGCGCACGATATGCAGGGTGCTGACCTGCTGCACGTCATCCCGGTTGACGAACTTCCATTCCAGGCCACCGTAATAGAGTGAACTCGGTCCTTTGACATGGAGTGCCGAGAACTCGCCTGTGTTGATCTGCAATTCGTTACGCGAGGCACCGACCACGGCAGTCAGCCCCGGAGCGATAGCGAGCGGCGCCCGATAAGTCATGGCGCCATAGACGTTGTCACTGGGATCCAGTGCATAGTCGATGTTGAGGTTGAAGGTATCGCCCAGACGAAGAGGGTTGTCCCACTCGAAGCCTGCCTGCGCCCGGTACTTTCCGGTGAGATCGGTACCGTAGTTGTTGGCACCGAGAGTGAACTGATAAGGCCTCTTCTCGTGCGCAATCATCACCAGGTCCGTATCACCTGTGTGCTCACCAGGCTGAAACGTCGATGACACGGAAACACCCGGCAAGTCGCGGGCATACAGCAGGGCCGTGTCGACATCGCCCTTCAGCAGCGGCTTTCCACGCAGCTTCTGTGCCGCTTCGGAGATGATGCCAGGCCGATAGCGCTTGACCCCCTTGACGATGATCTTGCCGATCTGGCCCTCGAGCACCTGGATCCGGACGATCTCATCGGGGCCGACGGTTTGCGCCGGCAGAAATGCATTGGACACGATGAAACCGGCGTTGCGGTAGCGGTCGACGATCTTGTTGGCAACGCCCTCCATCTGGGTGAAGCTCAATTGCACCGGCGTGTCGGTGCCGCCGGCAAGCTCTCGATACTGGGCATCGGCCAACGCCTGGATGCTTGCCGGCGTGATACCCAGGCGCGCGTGATCGGCAACGCCAGTGACCTTGAATCCCCGCACCGCGATCTTCTGCTCGACCGCGGTGGCGCGATCCCTGACCGGCGGAACCACGCTGCCAGGCGGCGGTGATGGCTGAGCCATCGGCATGGGTTTTGCGGGTGGCGCGGCCGAAGAAGCGGCAGTGTCCTGCGCGTGAACTACCCCGCCAGTCAGTGCCAAGGCCGATGTCAACGCTGCTGCGAGACGAACAATTCGCACGATACTCTCCCCGGGTCGCATCATCTTTCCATTGACAGCGCGCCTGTGAACCAAGGTCGCGCCAACTGCGAAACTCAAAGCCCGACTACTCCGGCAATTGCTGCCGGAAGGCTTTCCACTAGGCGGGAAGAATACACCCTCACATACTCACCGGACATCCATACCCAATGGCCATGCAGGCGCTTTTTCCAGCCCTCGCACATTCGCTACCGCACTACCGGCAATGCCCCGCCAATTGGCCTGACACCGATGGCAGCTGCTTCGAAACAACTGCATGTCAAAAGGTTTTCAAAAACTCGGAGATTGCCCGGATGCGCTCATGCCCACTGGCGGCATCCGGCAATCACCCGCCAATTTCACTATCGCGTTCATGACTGCCGCAACAGGTAATCAATGATGCAGCCACCACCAGCCACCCAGTACGACCAACAGCACGACACCCACCAGAATCACCAGCATCGGCCCCCGACTCGGCCCCGGACGCATGGACAACAAGGTTGTCAGCGCATGATGCCCGGAACCGCCCGCCGCCTCGACTGATCCGCCATGTACCGCCCGCGCGTGTGGCGTCGTGGTCGCGTCCTTCAGCAACGTCTTGCGCGCCGTGACCACCCCACTGCTGTCATACAGGGACTGCAGCACGCGTCGTCGCCGTGCACGGTATTCGGCACGTGAGATCCGACCCAGTCGATGTGCCTCGTCCAGTACATGCAGATCCTGATTGATGGCCCGTTCTCGTTCAGTCATTTCAACTCCCTGACTACCCGGAAACCCACATCCCGCTGCGGTGAGCCCGAATCGGCACGATGCGTATCGACATTGCAGTCGGACCAGTAGCTGTTGTAGCTGCCACCGCGCACCATCACGCTGCCCCCATCGACCACCCATTCCCAGACATTGCCGGTCATGTTGACCAGCCCCCAAGGATTGCGCGAGCGGCCACGGGCCGACACCGCGGCACCACTGCCGTCGCCTCCACCGGCGGAGGGTGGCACGCAATTGCTGTCCTCGGCCTGCTTGAAGCGACCGCCAGCCCCGGCCGCATGCACCCACTCGGCATCCGTCGGCAGGCGGTAATGGAAGCCGCCGCTGAGGTCGCTGAGCCAACGGGCGTACGCCCTGGCCTGATCGAGGCTGATGTTGCTGATCGGCGCGTTGCCCAGATCCGGATCGGTGACGGTTTTTGCCGCGCACTTGCCACTGGCCCGGCAGAACTTGTTGAATTCGTTGATTGATATTTCCGCACGCGAGATCGCATACGGCCTGCCACCGTTGATGCCGGGCACGACCACCAGAAATGGCCCGCGCGCCGTGCCCAGCATATCGGTGCAGAACCTGCCGGTTCCAGCCAGGCCGGGTTTGGCGCAAGGATCCGGACCCGCCGGACCCTGCTGCGTGGCGACCGGATGGGTCGTTTTCGCCGGCTGGCCCGCCACCGGCGCGCCCGGCCTCGGGATCACTGCGGGTCGACCGGGCAAAGCGCCCTGCTCGGTCGCCTCTGGTGGTGTTGCCACAGGCGCTGCCGCAGCTGGCTGCACCGCCGCCGAAGCCGCGACAGGCTTGATCCGTTCCAGTTGATCGGCCAGCGTTTTCGCCGGCAACTGGCCACGAATGCGCATGTCCGACTCCAGCTCGGACAGTGCTTTCGCATCGCTGCGACGCAGACCGTCCAACTGCCGTTTCAGTTGTGCATATTCGGTGGTGCCAATCGGTTGCTTGCCCGCCGCCATGATTGCCGCAACCAGATCGTATCGCGCTTTGGTGGCACGCAATTCAGGGTTGCTGGCCACGCTGTTGAGACCTTGCGCAAGTACTTCGGCGGCCTTCTGGTAGCGACTCTTCTGGAACGTGTCCTGAGCCAGTCCGAGATAGGCGTCGGCCAGCAGCTTCGGGCCTTCGTTCTTGAGGAACGGATTGTCAGGCTGCAAGGCCTTGATGCGTGCCAGCGACTGGCTGGCCTTGCCGACGTCGTCGGCCGCCGCCGCACTCTTCATGGATTCGATGCGCGACTTCACCTCGGCATCGGCACTGTCCTGTGCAGCCTTCGCCTGAATCTCCTGTTGCAGCGTATCCAGCTTGGCGTTTTCTGCGACCAGGGCGGCGGATTTCGGCAGGTACTTGAGACCGAAATCCATGATCAGGCGAGCTTGCGGGAGATGCTGCGGATCGCCCAATCGTGCGGCCTGCCCGGCAATAGCCGCTCCCACGGCATCAACCACCCGGGCCGTCTCCGGCGAGTTGTCTTCATGGAGGGTCGCCAGTGCGCTCGTCATGGACTGCTGCCAGTCAGCCGTCAGCGTCGGTTTGGCGGCGAGCCCGGCCAGCGTCGTACGCGCGGCGGCGATCGCCTGCGCCTTCTCCTGCTGGGTGCGTTGTGCTGCGGCGCTGCGTGCGGCGCCGACTTCGGCCAGCACCTTGGCATAACCGGCTTCGGCGGGATCGAGCTGCTGGCCTGCATGGCCGATGCGCTCGGCATCTTCGAGATCGCCCGAAGCCATGCGTGTACGCGCCAACTGGATCAGCCCGGCATCGACCTGTGCACGCACTTGGGCATAATCGGGCGAACCCGCGCCGATCTGGTTGCGCGCATTGTCGAGCGCACTCTTGACGTCCTGCAGCCACACCACGGTGCCCTGAGGGTTGGCCAGCAGATCGGTGACCCTGCTCTTCGCCAAGGCATTGCGTTGCGCCTCGGTCGCGGCCTTTTGTGCCAGCTGGTTCTGTTGTTCCAGCAGACTCTGGCGGGTCGAGGACAACGCGGTATCACCAGGGAACAATTCGATGCCGAAACCGGCAATGCCGATCGCCCCGGTCAGATCGCCCGCAGTCTGCTTCTCGGCCGCCTGTGCAGCCAGCACCTGCTTCAATCGGGTGGCCTGTTCCGTCAGCCTCGGATCGTCGGCAAGCAACTTGCCTGCGGCGCGATACGCGGTGGCAACCTGGTTGCGCCAATCGTCGGTGTTGCTTGGCTGGCCGATCAGCCCGGTCAGACTTTGCAGGCTCTGTTCGCGCTGCTGTTGCAACTGCTTTGCCTGTTGTTCCTGCTGCTGTTGCGCGGCGAGCGCCTTGCCGAGTTCATCCAGCTGCACGCCACGCTGCTTCAGACGCGCGGAATCGGGGAACAGCCGGCTGGCCAATTTGAACTCGGTCGTGGCCTCGTCCATTTTCCCGGCATCGAGCGACTTGCCGATGGCAGTGTCGTACTTGAGTTCCAGCTCGGTGTTCTTGAGCAGCGCGCTGGTCGGGTCGATCGCGCGGATGTGCTCCAGCGTCTTGACCACGTTGTCGGGCTGATTCTCGAAAATCGCGCCCGCACTGATCTGCTGACTGAGCTGGGTGTCGAGTGAATTGAGCAGGTCGTTACGCTGCTTTTCTATTTCACTGCGCTTGATGTCCAGCGTCGGCGAATACAATTTCAGATCGTCGCGCAGCCTGAACACCCGCTGCGTGCCGGCATAGTCGTAGCGATCCTTCGTCGGGTTCCAGTACGCATCCAGGCGCGACATCAGGAAATTCTGGATCAGGTCGCTCTGGTCGACCACGATCCGCTTGCGATCGTCATCGCTCAACGTGTTCAGCGACTGCAATGCCTGGCTTTCGTTCACATAGTGATCGGGTCGCGCCAGCACGAAGCGGCCGATCACCTCGGCCACGTGATGGTTGTGCTGATAGGTGGTCCAGCCCCAGACGCCGCCGGCAACCGCCAGGATCGCGGGCACGCCGTACATCAGGTACGGCAAGGCGCGCTCGCGCAGGCTTACATCCCGCAAACCCTCGATCAGCTCCCTGGCACTCTTCAGGCGCTCACTGCCAGTGAACGCGACGCTGGCGCACAGCACCTTGTACTGCTGCTTGGTCAGACCCTTGACCGGCGGCGGCTTGCGTCCTTCACGCATGGCCACTTCGGCGCTGGCCTTGTCGTACGGATGCTTGCCGGTGAGCAATTCGAAGGTGACACAGCCCAGTGCATAGACGTCGTCGCCAGGCACCGGGTCCTTGCCCTGGATCATTTCCAGGCTGGCGTAGGCCGGGGTCAACGCGCCCAGCGTGCCAGCGTCGAACACGGTCTGCTCACCGACCGCGTCGCCCATGTGCTTGCCCGCGCGCGCGATACCGAAATCGAACACCTTGGGCACGCCTTCGCGGGTGACCATGACGTTGGCGGGCTTGAAGTCGGAATGCACCACGCCAGCGGAATGCGCCCGCATGAGCGCGCGCGCCATGCCCTCGATCAGCGGCCGCGCCTGTTCCAGCGGCATGCCGTTGAACGCGCGCTCGCGGATCAGCTGCTTGAGATCGGAGCCGTCGACGTACTCCATCGTCATGAAGACGATGGTGCGATCCTTGTCGAAATCATAGACACGCACGATATTGTCATGCGCCAGCTGCTGCGAGCGGCGCGACTCGCGCTGCAGTGAAATCAGCGAATCGGGATGGCGGCGGAACTCGTCGTTCAACACCTTGACCGCGACATAGGGGTCGCGATCGCGTGCCTCCACCTTGCGTTCGTCGCGTGCCAGGTACACCACGCCCATGCCGCCGCGGCCGATCTCCTTCTCGAGGTAGAAACGCCCTTTCAGCAAGGAACCGACGGCGACGAAATCCGTCGCTTCGGCATCGGCAATATGTTGCCAGCTGGACTGGCTGCTGCTCATGCTGGAGCCGGTACCGGTCATGCCCTGCTGGCCTGTGGCCCGGGTACCGGTGTCGCCAGGCATCGTTCCACCGGCCGCCGGCGATGGCGTGGAGGAAACCGGTTTGACGATCGTCGCCTCGTCCGTCACTGCTGGCGGCGGCCGCGAGGTCGGCTTGACCACGGTGACATCATCCACCGGCGCCGCCGGGGGACGCGACGGCGGTGCGACGCGGGTGACATCGTCGTCATCTGGCGTTGAGGCCGGTGGCGTGGGTGGTGGCGTGGGTGGCCGCCGGGTGGCCGGCTTGACCATGGTGACATCACTGTCCTCAACCGGCGGCGCTGGCGTTGCTGCCGATGCTGGCGACATCTGCAGCGTTGCCAGTTTGGCCAGCAAGGCCTTGCCGATCAGTGGGTCGAGTGAACCATCGGCCCGCTGCTGCTCAAGCCATTCCACCCCGGCGCGATACTCGGACTCGGACAATGGACCGAGTGCCCCCAGCGCCTCGAACAGTGCGGGCAACTTGAGTTTGTCGGCCTGGTAGGCAGTGACCAGTTCGGCTATGGAATTCATGACTGGGAAAGATTCTTCATGCTTGGAGGCCGACGACCACGG
Organism: Rhodanobacter sp.; assembly: GCA_035564915.1. Lineage (GTDB taxonomy): Bacteria > Pseudomonadota > Gammaproteobacteria > Xanthomonadales > Rhodanobacteraceae > Rhodanobacter. The sequence continues at coordinate 29,942 of DATMTH010000166.1, read as the reverse complement.
CCGAAATGTTGTCCCGCCCGGCCCGGCTCATGGCCAGATCGAACAGGCTGGCAACGAGCTCTTCAGGTTGCGGATGATTGCGGCATTGCTCGAGCAGTTCGGCATCGGACATTTCCTTGTTGATGCCGTCCGAGCACAGGACAAAGGACGAACCCGGCCGGTTGCCGGCCACCACCCAGTCCACGAACAGTTGATCTTCCGCGCCGACCGCACGAGTAAGCACTCCGGAGCCGGCCTGGGGAGGCGTCGGGGCGGAGGAACCTGCGAACTGGGTGACATCCACCTCACCGCCGTGCACATGATCGCGGGTGATCTGTTGCAGCCGACCCTCTTCGAAGCAATACGCGCGACTGTCGCCAACCCAGCCGCACAGCATGAAATCGGCATCGCTGACCAGCACCACGACGGTGGAACCGATCAGATCGACACCGCGCGTGGCGGCAGTCTGCAGCAGGTCGGCATTGATCTGTACCAGGGTGTCCTCGATCGCCTCGATGAAGTCGAAAACACTGCCTGAGCGAGGCAATGCAGCAAGCCGATCGACGATCATCGTGCTGGCGTAATCACCGGCGGAGTGCCCGCCCAGTCCGTCGGCGACCACCCACAGGCCCACTTCGCCGCGCACCAGAATGGCGTCCTCGTTGTGCTTGCGCACCTTGCCGGTCACGGTGCGGCCGGCGGACACGTATCGAGTCGTCATGCGTTCACCTCGATGAGCGCCAGCGGCCAGCGGGCCGGGTCATCCCCGAGTCCGGCAGCGCTGGCTATGCGCGAGCGCGCGTCGTCACAGGATGGCAGAGCCAGGCTGCGGGCAAGGACCTCGTGCGAAAGCTGCAACAACGGCTGAGTCGCCATCAGCAACAGCCGGTCGCCGGCACCGACGGCACAGGAAACTTCACTGCAGGCCGGCTGTTCCGCCGCACCGAGGCCCGGCGTCGCCAGTGGCACCGCGCTGAACAGCAGATCGTCGATATCGCCTGCATCTGCTCCATCCATCGGGATGGCGTCGCTCGCCGCGAAAAGCGGTTGCAGCCGACCATTGCGCCAATGCCAGGCGGCGGCCGACCCGATCCGCAACAGGTCGGCCTGGCCCGGGGCGATGTGCGTGGCGATGACCGCGCAATCCTCCTGCACCGGATCGATCAGGTCTTCCCTGGTTTGCAGCAACTGCGGATTCAACGCCATGATTCGCATGCGCATGGCACTCAGGCCCTGCACCAGATCGGCAACGGGCATGTTGTCGGCAATCGCCGCCACCGCCGCCACCGCCTGTTGCCTGGCTTCGCCGGCACCTGCCTCGGCAGCTATCAGGGTCAATCCATCATCGATACGATCACGCACCACCACGGCGGCGCCCGTTGGTGTTGCCTCCATCGGCGCTTCGACAACCGGCGGCGCAAGGGTTGGATCCCGTGCGGCAACCACATCGGAAAACAACTCCGGATCATCCGGCAACCAGCTTGCCGCCGGTTCTGCCGCAGCGGCAACGAACGATGGCGCCGACGCAGCCGATGCCGGTAGCGCCTGCGCAGTCAGATCCTCAAATTTGCCAACGGTCTGCCATGGTGCAGCGCCATGACTGGCGTCGAGGAAACCGGCATAGGCTTCCGCTTGCGGCAACCCGCGTGTAATCAGCACACTGGCCGGCACTCGTCCGGCACCCCGTGTCCACCACAGGCACCACGGGCTGGATGTGCTCGCCAGGCGTGTCCACAGACTGCCCAGAAATGACGCGCCATCGGCACGGGCCGGCATGGCCAAACGCCAATGACTGGCATCGTTCCAGTTCACCCCGCGCAGGAACTCCGGCATATCCGGTTGCGCGGCATCGAGTGGTCCAGCCAATGCCGCGACCTGCGCATCGAATTCGTCCACGCCGACCGCATCGGCCTGGGCGGCGCCATGCATTTGCTCAGCCGTATCGAACCAGCCGGCAGCTTCGAGCAGCACCCGCCCTGACGTGGTCACGTCGCTGGCGATTGCCGCGGCAATCACCATCGGAAAGCAGCGCCCCACCCGATCACTGCCGGGCCCCATGATACCGGCCCAGGCCGACGCCCCGCACACGTTCGCCGGCAACATGAAACGCCACACCGGGCTGGCGTGGTAAGCCTCATGCCAGTCGCCGCCGAGGGTAACGCGGCTTTGTGCGACGGCCGTTTCGAAATGCGCATCCCAGGTGTCGACGAACCCTGCGGGCAGGCGTCTCTGCACGAAATCTCCCGCACTCGGGAGTTTGCCGAAGAAGCCTGCGGCGGCATGCGGCACGCTCAGCCCCCGCACCGGAAGCTGGACAATGCATTGCTGAGGAACGGGTTCCTGAGGTTGTTCGCCTGCAACGTCACCTTGGCCACGTGTCCGCCAAAATTGAAACTGGCGACGAAACGAAGATCCGACTGTTTCTGCAAGTTGGCAGCCTGCAACGCCCGGAAGAACGCCCAGTCGCCGCGGTAGTCGAACGTGGTCAGCAGCGAACCCGAGCTGTCGTAAGCCGAGATCGAGACGCGCCCGGGTTTGGGGCCGGGCCATTTCATCGTCACATTGGTCGGACCGCCGGGCTGGTATTCGTACTTCTGTCCGTCCACATCGATCACCAGCTTGCCGATGCCTGCATCGAGTACCGGCGTGAGCAGGGTGAAGTCGACTTCGGGCATGTTGCCGCTGCGGAAAAACATCTGCTTGATGCGATCGGCACCCTGCAGTTGCGCCAGCATGCTTGACGAGCCACTGACCGCGCCGGGCCCGGTCTTCCATTTCCAGTAGCGGCCGCTGGCGTCGATCAACTTGCTCGCGGTCTGGTTGTAGAAGCTGTCGAAGCGGCCGCCATAGCCGAACATCTCGCCGAAATTCTGCAGCGGGATCTCGGTGCTGCTGGACGGCGAGAACGGGTAACGTCCACGGGTGAAGTCGGCACAGTCCTTGGCCACCGCCTGCTGATATTGATCATCGAGCGCGCTCTTGGTGCCACTGGCCACCAGCGCCTGGCTCTTGCCGGTAAGCGCCCCGAACCAGCCCGCGGCCGGCGCAGGCAGTTGCGACGCGGCCTGCTGCGCCATCAGCAACTGCGGATTCGGCTGCCCTGCGGATGAACTGAAGTCACTCATGGTCAGCAAGGTCTTGCTGAGCCCGTCCAGGGTCTTCAGGGTCTGATCGATCGGCTGTGCCCCGGGCGCCCCTTCGGTGAGCTTGTTGATCTCGGCGAAATGGTCGCTGATCACCTGCCCCGGCTTCTCGGTTGCCGCCTCGGCATCCGCTGCGCCATTGCCGCCGGCACCGGCCTGTGCGAGTGCCCGTGCCAATGCCGTCTGTGTCGCCCGCTGCTTGGCCAGGTTCGCCGCCACTCCCTTGGCCTTGTCGGCAGCGGCATCGCCCGGTGGCGCGCGCATCAGGTCGTTGGTGTTGTCACGCACCACTTTCAGCAACAGTTTCAACGGGGAATTCGGGCCGGCAAGCTTGGCTGCCACCGAGCTGGCATCCTGGATATTGTTGATCGGCTGCAATTCGAGATCGGCCAGGATCGCATCCCATGCCTTGATGTAATCCTGCTCGTACAGACCAAGCACCTGTTGGGAGAGACGGGCTTTTCCCAGCGAATCGATCTTGGCCGCGCCGAACACCCAATCATCCGCGGCAAACTGCGTCACCGCCTGCTCGATGCCCTTGTCGACCTCGTGCCGGAACACCGGCTGGGTAAACAGTGCCGGCAGCGGCTCGGACAACGGGGCGCCGCTCTTGCGTCGATACACGTTGCCGAGCAGGCCGAGCTCCTTGTCCAGCCGCAACGGCGGATAATTGCCGTTGTCCGCATTCAGCTTGATGTTGCCGTAGATCAGGGTGGCCAGATCCGCGGTACGCAATGTGTTGCGCGCCTGCTCCACCAGGTTGGTGTCCAGGCTCAGTGGGCGCAGCCTCCCCTCGTGCGCAACCAGCGCATCGAAGTGCTTGTTCAACGCTTTCTGCAACACCGGATCATTCGGGAACAACCGGCGCCATTCGATGTTCGCCAATGCCACCACCTGGTCATGATCCAGGTGCTTGGGCTCGCCCAGCATCAGATATCCCTTGAGGTAGTAGTACAGCATCTGCGGATCGCCGGCATTGGCTGCCAGCCCGGCCCGGAACTGCGAAGCCACCCCGGGCAGCAGGATGGCGTTGAGCTCGCGATAATAGGCGTCGCTTGCCTCATCACCGATGGCATTGCCCTGGTACAGGCCCAGGCGCATCGACCACGGCACGTCCTTGTTGTACTGGTCGGCCACGTCGACGGCGGCGGAAAGTGCCTCCAGCCGCTGCAGTACCAGCGCGAAATACGCTTGCTGGTTGGGAGCCAGCGAAAGATCGCTCTGCCCCGGGTATTTCTGCAGCGCAGCCTGCACTTCGGCCAGATAGCTGCCATTGCGCCGATAACTGCTGGCCAATCCGAAAATCAGCAGCCCGCACACCAGCAAGACGCCGATATAGCACGCTGCCTGAATCAGGATCTTCTGCCGTTCCAGTTTCGGGTTGGTGCCGGCGAAACCGGACTCCTTGAACAACACATCCTTGAGCAGGCGCTCGACGAAGAAGGTGCGGCTCTGCGCGCCGGGCACATGCAGGCGCGAGGCATCGAGTCCGAAGGTGCGCGCGACCGCACCCATCATGCGATCGATCGGCGTGCCTTCCTGCGTACCGGAGGTGAAATAGGTGCCGCGCAACAACAACGGCGCGTCATACTGGTGGCCGGTGAACACGCCTTCGACGAATTGCCGGGTGATTTCGCGCAGCGCGCCCAGCTGCTGCGGGAACGACAGGATCGCCGCTCGCCGGCTGCGATCGCGCTCGCGATGCAACCGATCCAGGATGCGCGTGTTGAGCCGCTCCAGCAGCAGGTTGAACTCCTCCAGGAACTGCTTGGCCGCGGTGCCGTCCATGGTCTTCCCGACCGGGAACGACATGCCCCAGACCTGGCTGCGCAGCTCCGGATTGAGATCGTCGAAGAATTCGGTGAAGCCGGCGACCAGGTCGCATTTGGTGAAGACCAGATACGCCGGCACGCCGATGCGCAAGTGCTTGGCCAGTTCGTCGAGACGCTGCCGGATCGCCAGGATGTGCTGCTGCCGCCCGTTGTCATCCAGGGTGAGCATGTCGGACAGGCTCATCGCCACGATCACGCCATTGATCGGCCGCCGCTTGCGGTATTTGCGCAGCAGGTTGAGGAACTCCGTCCACGCCGAGGCATCGGCGCTGCGATCGGAGTCCTGGGTGGTGTAGCGCCCGGCGGTATCGAGGAACACGGCCTCGTCGGTAAACCACCAGTCGCAGTTGCGGGTGCCGCCGACGCCTCGAATGGCTTCCTTGCCGAACTTGCTCGACAACGGAAAGTTGAGGCCGGAATTCTGCAGCAAGGTGCTCTTGCCCGAACCCGGCGGGCCGATCACCACATACCACGGCAGTGCGTAGAGATTGGTGCCGCCGCTGCGGTTCTTGCGCAGCGTGTCGACCGCTTCCTGGAAGCGCCCCTGCAATTGCGCGCGCTCGTTGCTGGAGCGCTCGTTGCGCTCGCCGCCAGCGGCTGGCTCGCCCTCACTGAGTTCGGCAGCCATTTGCCTGGTCTTGCCGCGCACGCGCATCTGCTGGATCTGCAACCACACCGCCCAGATCACCACGATCACGATGATCAGCAACAGGCGCGGGATCGGGTTGTACAACGGCTGCGATTCGCCGAAGCCGAGATAGGGACCGCCGTACCAGATCAGCAACGACAGCAGCAAAAGCCCGACGAGGGTGATGAACAGGCGGGATTTGAACAACGCAAGAAGCTTGCCCACGATGTTCAGTCCTCCGGGGTGTAGAGAATTTCGACGCGGCGATTGCGCGCGCGATTGGCCGGCAGGTTGGCTGGCAGCGCTATCGGCTGCGACGAGCCGGCACCGCTGGATTCGAGCCTTCCCGCGTTGTCGATGCCTTGACTGAGTATCTGCACGACCGAACGTGCTCGAGCCGCCGACAACGCGTAGTTGTCCTTGAACTTCAGCGAATGCACCGGCTGGTCATCGGTATGACCGACCACCACCACCCGCCCCTTCACCTGATTCAGTGCCGCGGTAATCGCATGCAGCATCGGGATCTGCCTGGCGGCAACTTCGGTACCGCCGGAGGCGAACATTGCCGCGGCATTCAGGCGAACCAGGGCCGAACCATCCGGTTTCTCATCCACGGTCAATGCACCGGCCTGTTCTTCCGGTGCCAGCAATTGCTTCAGGCTCTTGCGCGCCACTTTCGGCTCGGTCTGCCTGAGCCTCGATTCATCCGGCGGCACCGCACCCTTCAGGCCGATCTGCGCCACCTGCGCACTGACCGGTGAGGACAGCTCGTTCAACCGCGTATAGAAGTACATGAACGCACCGAGCAACAGGCAGGCGCCCGCTGCCACGATCACCCACAACGGCACATAACGCACCAGCGGGTTGCGTCGATCTTCAAGCCCCTTCCAGTGCGGCGCCAGTTCATCGGCAGCCGGTGCACGCTGCGCCTTGATCCGGCGGTACAGCTCTTCCTGGATATCGGCCAGTTTCGCGCGACCGTCGGCTTCGATCTGGTAGCGGCCGCCAAAACCCAGCGTCAGGCAGATGTACATCAGCTCGATCAAGTCGATATGCCGCGAAAAATCCGCGCACAGCCGATCGAGGATGATGAAGAATTTCTCGCCGCCATACGACTCGCCGTGGAAGACCACCAGCAAGGTCTTGGTGGCCCAGCCGCTCTGCCCGCCCCACGGCGTATTCATCACCGCCTCATCCAGCGTGGTGCACAGCACGTAACGAGCCGCAGTAATCGTTTGCGCGGCGATGCCGGCAGCCTGCGCATTGCTTTCGAACTGCCGCACCTGCGCAACCACCTGATCGCGCAGATGCGCCGCATCCGGCTGCGACACGCTGTTGCGCAGTTGCACCGCCAGCAACAGCAGCGGGCTGGCGGCCTGCACCAGCGCGTTCAGCCCGGCGCCAAGGAATTCGCTGATTGCCGCTGCAGGCGCGGCCTCGACGCGCGGCGCCGCCCGAGGCGGTGCAGCAGCAGGCATGGGCGCGGGAGCTGGTGCAGGCACGGGCGCAGGTGGTGCCGACGTTCCGCGCGGGCGGACTACGGTTCGATCCTGCAGCGGATCATCGTCATGAGGGCCATTGCTGTTCATGCGTTCAACCTCGGATCGCCCACAGTTGCAGATCGAGCCCACTGAACTCGCCACCAAAATGGAAGGCAATGCCACCCGATGTCTTCAATGTCCGCCACATCGGCGAATTCTTGTCGAACTCGAAATACAGGTAACCGGAGTTGTAGGGGATCTGACGCGGGGCCACCGGCATCGGTGCCACGGGAATGCCCGGCAATTGCAGGTTCACCAGATCGCGGATTTTCTCGACCGGGCCGATCTTCGATTGCGCGGGCAACTGCCGGCGCAGATCCTCGGATTTCAGATCCGCCTTGGCCGCCAGCACGAAAGCGGCGGTATCGATCAGGCTCAGATCCGGCACGACGGCAACCCATACCCCGAATTTCCGCTGTTGCATCGGTATTGGAATCGCAGTCTGCTCCATCACCGCACTGAGGCTGTTGCGCAAGGCCACGATCAGCGGCTCGAAACTCTCGTACAGCGCCTCATGCCGGTACGGCGGGAAAGCCGGCGGGCGCTTGCCTGGTGCCGTGAAGGTGGAAAGTTCGCCAGCCATGCCGGCCAGCACCCGGTAAAAATCCTCCGGGTGCAGGATCGGTGCCGAGGCAAGATGCGCGATCAACGGCTGATAGCGGTTCACCACCTGCAGCAGCATGAAGTCGGCAATTTCAGCCGCGCCACCGCGATCGGTCACCGCCACCCGGCTGGCCAGCGCCTCACCGCGCTGGTGCAGCAGCCCCAGCAACTCCGTCAGGAAGGTCGTCAACCGCGGTGCCGCATGGCAACTGAGCGCGGTCGGCATGAAGGATTCTTCGAGGATCACGCGCCGGTCGGAACGGCATTCGACGATGCGCGCCAACGGAATCTGTGCCAGCCCTTCCAGTGGCTGCGACTGCGGCAACAGGCGGCTGTTCAAGCCGCCGACTTCAAGCGGGGTCAGTCCATCGACGCTGCCGGAGGCGTCGCGCACCTCGGTCTCGCGCACCCGGAAGCGAAACAATTTGTCCGCCGGCGCTTCGGGACGACCGCTGTCCGGCTGGGCCGGCGAGCGCAATGGCAAGGTGAGATACACGGTCTGGTCGCGCCAGTTGCCGTCGACCTCCAGCGCCAGCGGCAACGGATCGTCGGCGGGCATCGCGAAAGGTGTGCCGTCGGGGAACACGCCACGCGCGCGCTTGATGCCGAGCTTGCCGATGGCCAGCAGATCGGTCTCCAGCTCCAGCTCGGAGAAACCCCACGTATACGGCCGCAGGCTGCCGGCACGCAACTCGACGAAACGCTCGAGATAACGCTCCTGCTGCTGCAGATGCTGCGGGCGCAGGAACAGGCCTTCGCTCCAGACTACCTTGTTGTTATCCGTCATGCGTCGCGCCTGCCCCTGTGAGAGTCCCCCCGGCAGCGCGCTGCCGGGTATTCCAGCGTCGGCAGCATGTGCTGCGCCAACGCTCCCCATGGATCGATTCCTGTGTGACTGCAGCGCCCCCGCGCTAGTGATGTGTCGACTTCTGCATTCTCCGCGCCGATTTCAGGCGTGACAACTGTTCTTCGTAGGCGCGCGCGAATTCATCACCGAACAAGCGCCGGAAACATTCGTCGGGATCCTTGTTCAGACCTTCGAAATGTTCGCGATAGCGTTCCCAGTACTTGCTCTTACCGGCGAAGGCCGAGCGCTTGGAACCACCGTCGGCTTCCTGCTCGAAGCGATCCGGGCTGAAATGCTGCAGCAATGATTCGAAGGCGGCGCGCACACCCGCCAGCATCGCCATCTGGTGGCAGCGAATATCGTCGAAGGCATCCTCGAACGCCGCGGTACCGGACATGAAGGCACCGTTCGACGGCGTCATGATCTTCTGCAGCGCCTCTTCCGGGTTTGGCGCAAATTTCAACGGATTGTTCTCGGAGCGCTGGATGATGGTGACCGGCAGGCGAAAGGTGTTCTTGATCTCGGCGCGGGCACGCAACACGTCCATCACGCCATCGATGACGACGCGGAAGATCTCGTCGACATTCGCCGGCAGCCCGGTGGTGCCGGCCGGTGATGCGGGCGGCATGTACGGCGCGGGCGCTGCCACCGGAGCCGGCGGTGGTGCTGCCGGAGTCGGCACGGCAGCCGGTGCCGGCGATGAAAAATCACCCATCGTCAGATCCCAGTTCTCCGGTAACGCCTGACTCTGGCTCTGGCGCTGCTCGGTGGTGATCGGCGGATGGAAATAATCCTCGGTGCTGGCCGAATGATTCCAGCCGGAACTCGCGTTGCCGGTGGTGGCGCCGGACAACAACCCGGATGACGTGTCCGTCGAGCCGAGAAAGCTCAACGGATCAAGGTCACTTGCGTCGCTCGCGCCAACCGCGCCGGGTATGAGCCCCATGTCGGAAGGAATCGCCGCGGCGACGGGTGCCGGCGGCGGCACCGGCCCGAGCATGCTGAAGTCCAGCGGATCCAGCTCCGGCACGGCAGGTGGCGATGCCGGCCCGAGCAGATCGGGGTCGGACACCGCTGAAGCGGCCGCCTGATCGCTCAGGCTGACCTGCACCTCGAAAGTATCGATCAGCAGTCGATCGCCATGCTTCAATGCCGATGGATCGCCCTTGATCAGCGGCTTGTCGTTCAACAGCATGCCGTTGGTGCTGCGATCCTCGATGAAATACATGCCATTGAGGTAACGCACCATCGCATGCACGCGGGATACGCCGGAGGCGCCCAGGACCCAGTCGCAATCTTCCGAACGGCCGATGCTGCCGCCCACGGAGGCAAACGTCCTGCTGCTGCGGCTGCCGAATTGGGCAGCCTGATGGCCAGCAACAGCAAGGATCAGGCTCTGCGACATCGGCACGCTCGTATATCCCTTGCAACGCTCAAGAACTGAAATTCAACCACGGACGAACCACACGTTCCACGGCACGGATGTGTCCGAAATCCAGGCCAGGCCAGACTTTGGCTGAAAATGCGCGAAAGACGGACATTGCGCCGGCGTGGCAACATCCTGGTGACCTCGGGATCCCCAGCCAAAGCAGCCAGTCGTTTCAGCCATGTGCACTGAAACCAGCGCCGTCCATCGTATCCGTTCATGCCGGGATCGGGCAAGCCACGAAGGCGTGGCGCCGGGTGCTTCAAGACCGGCTGCCGCCCGCCCCGCCACCGTTGAGCAGGCTCATTGCCGGCTCGATGAAACTGGCCCGGCGCACCGCGAACTCGTTGATATCCAGTGCGGCCAGCATGTTGATCGCGGCAACCACCGCACAGGCAGTCAAGTGATCGGGAGGCGGCACGAGCGTCTCCTGCGCAGCCGGCGCCAGGCTGCCCCCGGACCAACCCGCGGCCGCGGCGACCCAGGCGCCGGTCGACTTGTAGCCACCCGCGTTGGCGAACTCGAACGCCGCACGCCGATTGCTTTCGTTCGGCTCACGAACCCATCGCTCCGCCAGCGAAGCTCCGGCCTTGTCTTCCGGATTCAATGCCTGGTCACGCGCGCATTGGCACAACCACGCTACCGCATAGCGCTTGGGCAGGAGTCGCGCAAGCAGTTTCAGCGCATCCTGCACCTGGCCGGCATCGACCAGGGCCTTCACGGCCACTGCCGGGGTCATCTCGTTCGTGAGGACGGCGCCGGCCGATTCGGACATCTCCATCTCGACACACGCCTGCATGACTGTTGACATGTCCGCTCTCCCTCAACCGATCATGATGATCGAGCCCGACACCTGGGTCATGCCGGACGACGTCAACGCCGCCTTGGCCGTACCCTGGAAGGTGGCATTGATCCCCTTGACGGTCACCGAGGTGCCGCCATCGACGGTCGCCGTCATGTCCGAACTCACCTTCACCCCGGTCGATCCACTGATCTTGATATCCAGCCCGGTGATCTTGATGTTGCCGCTGCTGTCCATGGTGATGCTGGATTGACCGCAGACCAGTTCGATCTTGGTGCCCGCATCGAGCTTGAAACTCTTGTCGATCTTGGTGCTGCCATCGCCGGTCACGGTGAGCTTGTCGTCCTTGCCCACGGTCAGCGTGCGGTTGCCGGTGATGTCCTCGGTCTGGTCGTTCTTGACCTTCACTTTCTGGTCGTTGTCGATCGTCAACGTCTGGTCATGCTTGATCGCAATCGTCTCGTCGTGGTCGATCGCCACGAAATGATCGTTCTCGACCTCCTCGTGCATGTCCTTCTGCGCATGCATGAAAAGATCTTCGCTGCCTTTCTTGTCCTCGAAGCGGATTTCATTGAAATCGTCCGCGCCGCCGCCTTCGTGACTGCGACTCTTGATGCCGCTCTGGGTCTTGTTGTCAGGCAGCGTGTACGGCGGCATGTTGTCGGCGTTGTAGACACTGCCGATCACCAGCGGGCGATCCGGGTCGCCTTCGAGGAAGCTCACCACCACCTCCTGCCCGATGCGCGGAATGTTCACCGCGCCCCAACCCTTGCCGGCCCACGACGAGGCGACGCGCACCGGGCAGGAAATATGGAAATTCTCCTTGTCCGGCTTGTTCCAGTGGAACGTCACCTGGATACGCCCGTACTTGTCCACCGAGATGTCTTCGGCGGTGTCACTGCCCGACACCACTGCCGTCTGCAGGCCGACGATCCGTGGCCTGGCCGCGGTCGGCATGCTGCGAAACGGCTGGCGGCTCTGGATGACCGAGAAATGGCAGAAGAACTGATCCTCGTCCTGTTGCCCGGTTACTTCCGGCGCATTTTCGATGTGCACGGTGGAACCGATCACCAGGTATTCCTTGTTCAAATCGTCTCGCGGAAACTTCGTCAGCGTGAACAGCGCACCGGTCAACAGGCCACAGACGTTGGTGGCGCCATTGCAGCGCGACTGCGCCACATTGATCGCCTCGAGACGAACTTGCGCATAATGCTTGCCCGCATCACTGGTTTCATGATCGCCGGGATAGTCGAACGAATCGAGCTTGGGAACCGGATGGACTCCGTCCGCATTGCTCGCCGACTCGGTGCCAAGCAATGACGTCTTGGGATTCAGCGGATCATAGTCGGTCAACGAATACTTGATCGTCTGGACCGAGCGCGCCGAAGCGAATTCGGTGATTGCCGCCTCCGCCGTGGCCATGTTGTTGCCGGTTTGCGGTCGGTACGGCAGCTTGGCATAGCCGCTGGTCGACGCATGCGCGCCCAGCGAGTCGGCAAGCACCATGGTGTGCATGCCGTCGGCATGCTGAAAAAAATAGTAAATGCCTTCCTGCTCCATCAGCCGACTGATGAAGTTGAAATAATCCTCGCGATACTGCACGCAATATTCACGCTTTTCGTAGTTGCCGCTGAGGCTCAGCTTGACATCGCCATAGCCGATCTCCGCCAGCACACTCTTGACGATGTCCGGTACCGACTTGTTGAGGTAGATGCGGCAGTCCACCTTGTGCTGCAGCAACCAAGCCTTCGGCACCAGGGTCACCGCGTACTCGGCCTGACGCTTCCCGGAGAAGCTCTCGAACCCGGTCTGCGAAATGTCCGCAACGATACCGTTGAAGTGGCGGGTGTAGTCGTCGGTGCCGAATGTCACCGTCATCGAACTGCCAAGCAGCGGCAGCAAGGCAATTTCTGCGTCGGTGCTGATCAGCTTGAGATGATAGGAAAACAGGTGCCCGAGATGCTCGTTGCCTGACAAACTGACGATCTGCAGCTTGTCACCGAGGTCTGACTTCAGTGTCATTTGATGCGGCATATCCGTTCTCCCCAACGGGCCCCGGAAGCACGGGCCGGCAAATCAATCCGGTAATCATATTCTTGCCTCTTTCAGGAGTCCATCAACGCTCCCTCACCCTCGAAATCGGCGCCTCCGGCATGTTTCACCCCTGCGCACGCACGGTCGCCTGGCCTGACTCAGCCATTGCCTTCGCTTTTCGCGCCAGCACCACCCAACCGGCGACCTGCTTGTCCAGCTCCCGGCGCAGCGGTTCCGCGGTGATCATCGACTCTTCGAAGCCACTCGCAGCCAGCGCACAGGCAACATGGTTGCGCGTATGCCGATAACGCCCGCTGGATGACAGTTCGACGCGATCCCCGTCGCCATCGAGTATCTCCAGCGTGAACGCCAGCCAGCCACCGGGCCGCAACCTTGCATGCGCCGCGGACAGCACCGGCATCAGCGCGCCGAAATAGATCAACGTGTCGGCGGACAAGATGACGTCCCAGGTCAACGGGCTCACTTGCAGCCAGGCCGTCAACTCGGCCTCGACAAGCTCATCGTAACCACCGCGCAGGCGTGCTTTTTCCAGCATTCCATCGGACAGATCAACACCCACCAGTCGTTGCGCATGCGGCCTGATCAATGGACCGCACAGTCCGGTACCACAACCCGCATCCAGCACGTCGAGCCTGGCGAGCGGCGCTCCGAGCCTGTCAATCAGGGCTGCCGCCAGGATCTGTGGCGCGCGATAGTCCAGGCTTTTCAGCAACTGCTCGTCGAAGCTCCGGGAAAATTCGTTGAAGACCGTGCGCACATACGCCTCGCTCGCCTGTGGCGGAGGGATGTCGCCGCCGCAGGCGGCCAGCATGTGACGCGCCACCGGATCATCTGGCTCACGTATCAGCCAGTCACGATAGAGTTCGGCTGCCTTTTCGCGCCGACCCAGCACGTACAGCACCGTACCCAGTTCCGCGCGCGAGCGCATATCCGTCTGGTCAAGCCGAAGCGCGCTTGTGAAGCATGCCGCCGCCTGTTCCATATCCTCCACCTGCTCTACATGACTGCAGCGGAACATGCCCATCAGATAGTGCGCACGCGCGAGCTGGGGCGCCTGCGCAAGCAGGGCGGAATAAGCATCGAACGCTTCCGTCGAGCGCCCCTGTGCTTCCAGCACAAGCGCCAGATTGCTCAACGCATCATGGTGTTGTGCATGACAGGTCAATGCGCTGCGATAACAGGCTTCGGCCTCGGTCAGCTGGCCACACTCCTTGTGGATATTGCCGAGGTTGTTGTGTGCGTCGGCATGTCGGGGGGTCGCCCGCAAGGCCATGCGTATCAGCCGGATACCTTCCTCGCTGCGTCTGCGCTGATGGCACAGCACGCCCAGAAAATGCAGCGCATCGGGTTGCCCGGCCTGGCGCTGCAACACCTTGCGGTAGAGCGCCTCGGCGGTATCCAGCTGACCGGCCCGATGGGCGGCAATCGCCTCGCCCATCGTTGACAACACACCCTGGGCGATCATGGACGAATGATGCTTGTGCCGAGTCCGGCCGGTCGAATTCCGCTTCAAATCTGCACCCGTTGTCGCGAATGACTGCACCCATGATCCGCATGTGCCATGCGACTCACCCGATCAATGCATCCCGCCAGAACGAGCCCGCCGGGGACGGCAAGGTTCGCCTGCGGCTAACTGATCATCACGGTGAAGCAGCCGAGCACGATGCTCCCGCCATGCGCGGTAGAGTCTCCCATGCGCGCCGCCGGCAGGCCACCGATCAAGACCTTGGTCGAACCCATGACGATGGTGTCCGGCGGCCCCACACAGGTCACCATGTCACTCACCCGCGCCGCCGGCAGGCCGCCGATCAGTACGGTCGGCGCGCCCGGCGCAACGATCGGACCACCCACGTGCGGCACCACCCCGGTCACCATCGGGCACACATGCATGTCGGTAAGCCGTGCTGCTGGGGGCATGGCGAAGCTCCGTCTTGTTCCGCGATCGGGACGAGTCCGGATAGTACGCCAGTTTCCGGATTCGGGTCAGACCTGAAGCATCAACGCAGGCACGTTGCCGCCTGCTCCGGCCACCCGGCGGCGTCTGCGGTCCGGCCATACCGGGCAAAAGGTGCCGCCTCTCAGGACGCCGTGCCGCCCACCGTCATCGAATCAATCTTCAAGGTCGGCTGACCCACGCCCACCGGCACGCTCTGGCCATCCTTGCCGCACACACCCACGCCTTCATCGAGCTTGAGATCATTGCCGATCATCGAGACGCGATTGAGCACGTCCGGCCCCGAGCCGATCAGCGTGGCGCCCTTTACCGGGCGGGTGATTTTCCCGTCTTCGATCAGGTAGGCCTCGGAAGCGGAGAAGGTGAACTTGCCGTTGGTGATGTCGACCTGGCCGCCGCCGAAGTTCGGCGCGTACAGGCCTTTCTTCACCGAGCGGATGATTTCGGCCGGATCATGCTGGCCGGCAAGCATGTAGGTATTGGTCATGCGCGGCATCGGCAGCGCGGTGAACGATTCGCGACGGCCGTTGCCGGTCGGCGCCATGCCCATCAGGCGTGCGTTGAGCTTGTCCTGCATGTAGCCCTTGAGGATGCCGTCCTCGATCAGCGTGGTGCACTCGGTCGGCGTGCCTTCATCGTCGATGCTGAGCGAACCGCGCCGGCCGGCCAGGGTGCCATCGTCGACGATGGTTACGCCTCTGGCCGCAACGCGCTGGCCGATGCGGCCGGAGAACGCTGAACTGCCCTTGCGGTTGAAGTCGCCTTCCAGGCCGTGGCCGATCGCCTCGTGCAGCAGCACGCCGGGCCAGCCGGGGCCCAGCACCACGGTCATCTGACCCGCGGGGGCATCAACCGAATCGAGATTCACCAACGCCTGGCGCACGGCTTCATCGGCGAAGGCAAGCGCGCGACCGTTTTCGATCAGCTCGCGATAACCGTAGCGACCACCGCCACCGGAATAGCCCTGTTCGCGGCGACCGTTCGCCTCGGCAATCACCTGCACGTTGATGCGCACCAGCGGGCGCACGTCGGCGGCCAGGGTGCCGTCGGAGGCGGCGATAAGGATGGTGTCCTTCGTCGCGGCAAGGCTCACGATGACCTGCTTGATGCGCGGATCGCGTGAGCGCGCATAGGCGTCGACTTCACGCAGCAAGGCGATCTTGTCGGGATTTGGCAAGCTCTCGATCGGGTCGATCGCCGGATACAGCGCGCGGGCATGGTGCAACGCCAGCGGCTTGCCGGTGCCATTGCCATCGTGGGCAATCGCGCGCGCCGCCCTGGAGGCTTCCAGCAGTTGCGGCAACACGATCTCGTCGGAATAGGCGAAGCCGGTCTTTTCACCGGACATCGCACGCACGCCCACACCCTGTTCGATCGAGTGGCTGCCGTCCTTGACGATACCCTCTTCCAGCGTCCACGACTCGCTGCGCGAATGCTGGAAGTACAGATCGGCAGCATCGATCGACGGGCCCATCAACTGGCTGAACACGCGGTCGAGGTCACCGGTGGCGATGCCGCCGGGTGACAGCAGTTTGCTTTCGGCAAGGGCGATCAGGGAATCCATGGCGTACGTTCGTCTGCGGTCGGTCAGGAACTATCCCACATGGGGCTCGCGTCGGCAGCTTTAAAGCCTTGCCGCCGTATTCATCAGCCCATCTGCGCGACCCGGAATATCTCCGCGACACAAGCCGCCCCGGCGCGCAGGATCACGGTTGCACGGAACTTGCCGCGGCAGGCGATGGCGCACTGCCGCCACCGGCCGGAACAGCGCTGCCGGGGCCGAGCGGCACAGTTGCGGCAGGCGCCGCAGGGAGGTGCTTTTCCAGCAAGGTAATCACCGGATCGTTCCAGCTGCCGGTGATCCGGTAACGCGCACTGGCCGCCTTGTTCAAGCCCTTGCCGAGCAAGCCCTGCACCGCGAAACCAGCCGCCGCACCGATCGGACCGGCCACCACCGCACCCACCAGCGGCAGGCTGTTGCCGACGTGGGGTATGACGTGCATTTGCTGATCGTAATCGTGCGCACGCAGACCCGTGCGCCCGGTAAAACTGATATTCGCCGACGGGCCGTCAATCACCAGGTTGCGGGTGGTGGCATTGCCATCGGCCAGATGGAAATCGCCGGTGATCGAGTCGAAGCCGAGCCCCTTGCCGAACACATCGCCAAAGTCCAGGGTGAGCCGGCGCGGCAGCTCGGCCAGTGATACCAGGCCAAGCAGGCGGCCCACACCCGGCGAACTCGCCTCGGGAATGCGGCCGTCCCTGACATCGACACTGAGCTTGCCATTCATGGTGGCCAGTGACAGCGCACTGGGCCCACCCGGCCAACTGGCGTCAAGCTGGTCGTGCGTCTTGCCGCCATTGACCAACCCGTCAAAGCCGAAAGCGCCCAGCATCGCGCCCAGATCCTCGGCCGAAAAATTGATGCGCATGTGGGTGTGGCTGTCACTGGCAGTACCGTTCCAGTCGCCACTGGCGGTGATCTGCACTCGTCGGGACAAGGCACGCAGTTGCTCGATGTGCATGCCTTTCATCGTCGGCCAGGTTTCAAGCCGCGCTTCACCGAGTTTCGCATCGCCCATGCGCAAGTCACCCACCCACAAGTGGAATGGCGGCAGTGCGGCAGGATTGATCCCGGTATTTGCCGGGTCGGCAACCGGCACCGTGCTGCCCGCGGCATTTGCAGCACGGGTACCGGATGGGGTCGCCTCCTGTCCCGGCCAATGCAGTCGCTGCAATCGCGCGGTCACCCCGCGCTTGTCCAGCTCCTGGGTCGGCACGCTGAAGTTGCCAGCCATCGCCGGACCATCCACATCGACGCTCAACAGGCCCGGCTGCGGCGTGGCGCGCAATTTCAACGGGCCCAACGAGCGACCGAACCAGCCAGCCTGGTCGGTGCTTGCGTCCAGACTTTCCAGACCAGGGCCATCGCCGCCGGCGCCCGCGGCAATGCGCTGCACCCAGCCGGTGACATCCAGCGTGGCGGCGTGGCCACGAATGCGCAGATCGCGCGATGGCAGGTTTTGCGGCATCTCGTCGCCGAAGGCCAGGGTGCCTGCCAGGGGGTGCTGCGGCCCGTCAGAAAGATGCAAGTGCCCGCGAACCAGTTGGCCGAGCCCCAGTTGCACATCACCACCGCTGGCCGGCAGACTCATCGTCAAGTGCAGCGGCAGGCTGGCATCGGCCGGCTTGTCCAGCGGCGCCGGCAAGTCCAGCGCCGTACCGATCAACGGCGAGTCGATGCTGATGGTTTGCGCCAGCGCGTCGCTGTTCGGCTGATGCGCGATGGTGAAACCGATGCCGTAATCGCTGCGCCCGTCGGCCAGCCGAGCGATCCAGTCCAGCGAGGGGTAGCCCTGCACCAGTTCCGCCACGCGGTAACTGCCCTGCAGCGTGGCCGCAAGAATCGTCGCCGGATCGACGTTGGCGCCGGCAATCGCCAGTTGCAAGGTGGACGGCTGACCACGGAACTGCGTCTCCAGCGGACCGGCCTGCATGCCGTGCAGGTCGAACGTCAAGGGGCCGCTGAGCTTGTCCAGCTGAAGATTCCATGCCGTCGCGACGAGATCGGCATCCTGCAGCTGGGCGCTGCCGTTCAGCCAGGCCGCGCTGGCATCCTTCAGTGGCAGCGCAAGATGAAACTCGAACGTGCCGCTGCCACCCAGTTTCAGCTTGGCCAGCGTGTCGGCCTGATGACTGGCGATCGGGCTCCTGCGCGCAAAATTCAACAGGCTGGCACCGCTGCCGCTGCCCTGTACGTTGAGGTCAAGCAAGCCATCGCGAAAATCCGGAATCAATGCCACCGCCTTGCCTGCCTTCACGCCCAGCGACTGCCCGGCATTCGCCTCGATCAACATGCCATTGTTGACAAAGCTGGCTATCGCATCGACGCCCGTCGCGTGTGGCCAGTCCTGGCCGTAGTCGAAGGTCAGATCACTGATCTGCGCCCGCGCCTCGAAGCGCCCCTCGTTGTGACGAAACGGCCAGTCGCCGAGATTGCCGCGCAGAACCACCTGGGCCTGATCGAGCTTGCCGCCGATCAATGCACGATCAAGCCACGCGATGCTGCCGGGCGACATCACGCCCACGGGCCAGAACAGCTTCGCCGCGACCACGTCTGACGGGCCCACATCGGCATAGATATCCGCAAAAGGCGCACCACCCGCGGATGGCAAGCTGAGTTCGCCGCGAACGCGTCCGTCATAGCCGGCGCCGACAAGGTCCAGCGTGTCGACGCCAATGTGCCAGTCACCATCCTCCACCCAGAGCGCCAGCTTGCCAGCCAGCTTCGACAGCACGAACGGCTGACGGAACAGGCCCGGTGCCGTCACCGTGGTCGCTTGCGCCGGCAACTCCAGCGAGATGGCTTCTGCATCGCCACGCAGCTCGCCGTGCAGATCATCCAGGCCAGGCAATTTGCCGGCGGGGTCGATGCCCAGGCCTTTGAATTGCACGACCAACGCATGCAGTCCGTCAGCCTTGGCCCAGTGCAGCGCCACACGACCCAGCTCGCCGCGCGGATGTCCATTGCCCAACCACTTCACCAGCGATGGCGACAGATCAGGTTTCAACGCCAGCCATGGCAGCAGTGGCGCAAGCTGCAACGCACGTGCAGCGACATCGACCGTCGACTTCGGATTGCCCGGATCATGCAGATTCGCCACCAGCGCACTGCCATCGTCGCCGGCCCAGCGCAACTGGTAGCCGTCGTCGGTGCCACGCACACCGGCCAGCCCGTGCAGTGCCACCACACTGGCACGATCTCCGGTCGGCGTGGTTACCGCCAATGCGTCCAACTCGAAATCGAACAGACTGTCGCGGAGTTTCCCTTGCCGCCAGTCCAGCCAGACACTGAGCCGACCATTGCCATGAGCGAGCGCATAACCGTCCATGTCGACACCGTCCAGCAAGGCCGGCAGCTGCGCGCCATCGACGGTGACCCAGGCACGACCGGTACGA
Organism: Rhodanobacter sp.; assembly: GCA_035564915.1. GTDB lineage: Bacteria > Pseudomonadota > Gammaproteobacteria > Xanthomonadales > Rhodanobacteraceae > Rhodanobacter. The sequence continues at coordinate 10,173 of DATMTH010000166.1, read as the reverse complement.
CCATCGTCATCGAAACGACCAGCCACGCGCACACTGGCATCCGGCACTCCCTCGCGCAACAGCCTGCCACCGACACGAAACCGGTCGCCACCATGACTCAGGCGCAGCTGCGGCGACCAGAGGATGTAGCGCTTGCCGGTGGTGGTGTCATTGACCTGCAGACGAAGATCCGCCAACCACAGATCCAGCGACAGTCCATGCAACGATATCGGCTGCCGATCACTGCTGGCACCACCGCCGACACCCTGGACATGCCAGCCGGCAAGATCATGCAGAAGATCAAGCTTGAGGCCTCGCACGTGCAGATTGACCAAGCGTCGCGAAGGCAGCAACAAGCCACCCACATCGAGCTGCAAGCTCGATTCGGGCAGTTGCAGTGCTGCAGCGCCCTCACCTTTTGCCGCACCGATCTTCACATCGTGCAGCACGAATTCGGGACCGGCGGCGGTCCAATGCCCCTGCATCGAACCGATGTTCACCGGTCGGTGCAACTGTCGACTGAGTTGCCCGGCCACCCATGCCGGATGCCGGGCCAGCAGCGGCAACAGCAACTGGCCCAGCGCCATCATCACGGCCAGCACGATCACCATGATTCCGGCAGCCCAGCCCAGTGCCCGGAGACTGCGATGCAGCCGCCGCTGCCACAGCACGTTCACGCGCGGCGATCCACAACGGAGTTACAACAAGACGACATCAAACTGTTCCTGCGAATAATGCTCTTCAGCCTGGAATCGTATGCTCTTGGAGATGAACTCTTCCAATTCGGCGACCGCGCCGGACTCTTCCTCGAGGATCCGGTTCACCACCAGCGGGTGGGCCATCACCAGCAGTTTCTCGGCATCGAACTGGCGAACGGCCCGGGTGATCTCGCGGAAGATCTCGTAAGTCACGGTCTCGGCGGTCTTCAGCACGCCGCGCCCATTGCAGGTCGGACATGGCTCGCACAACTGTCGAGCCAGGCTTTCGGTAGTGCGCTTGCGCGTCATCTCCACCAGACCCAGCGCCGACATCGGGTAAACCGTGGTCTTGGCGTGATCGCGTGCCAGCCCCTTGCTGAGCATGCGCAGCACCTGGCGCTTGTGCTCCTCATCGTTCATGTCGATGAAGTCGATGATGATGATGCCACCCAGATTGCGCAGCCGCAGTTGCCGCGCCGAGGCCTGGGCCGCCTCCAGGTTGGTCCGGTAGACCGTCTCCTCCAGATTGCGGCTGCCGAGATAGGCACCGGTGTTGACGTCGATCGTGGTCATGGCCTCGGTCTGGTCGACGATCAGGTAACCGCCGGATTTCAACGGCACCTCCTTCTTCAGCGCGCGCTGCATCTCGTCCTCGACGCCATAGAGGTCGAAAATGGGCCGTTCGCCATCGTAGTGCTCGATCCGGTCATCGAGCTGCGGCATGAACTTGTGCACGAACTTGACCACCTTGTCGAAGGTCTCGTGCGAATCCACGCGCACCTTCTCGATGTCCTCATTGAGCATGTCGCGCAGGCTGCGCAGTGGCAGCGACAACTCCTCGTAGACACGCTCGCCGACCTTGGCCCTGGCGATGTTTTCCTGCACCACCCGCCATACCTTGGTCAGATAGGCGACATCGAATGCCAGCGACTCGGCACTCTGACCTTCCGCATTGGTACGCACGATGTAGCCCAGCGGACTGTCGCCAATCAACGGGCCCAGCACATCCTTCAATCGCTGTCGCTCGAGCTCATCCTCGATGCGCGCGGAAATGCCCAGGGTGCGCGCGTAAGGCAGCAGCACCAGATAGCGCGACGGAATCGACAGGTGGGCAGACAGTCGGGCGCCCTTGGTGCTGATCGGGTCCTTCACCACCTGCACCACGATCTCCTGGCCCTCGTGCAACAGTTCGCTGATCGAAGGTACATGGGCGCCGCCGTTGCCGCTCGCCTCGACGCCATCCGCCGACAATCCCGACGGGCGCACGATGTCCGAAGCATGCAGGAACGCCGCCCGCTCCAGCCCGATCTCGACGAAGACCGCCTGCATGCCGGGCATCACCCGTTGCACCCGTCCCTTGTAGACATTGCCGACATAGCCGCGTCTGGAGGCCCGCTCGACATGCACCTCCTGCAACATGCCGTTCTCGACCACGCCGACCCGGGTTTCACGCGGGGTCACGTTGATCAGGATTTCTTCACTCACTGCATACTCCCGGAACTGGCCATCTTTATAGCGGTTGCGCAGGCACACTGTCGATGCACGGTGTACATTTCGGCCCATCCACAAGCGCCCGCGCCGATTCAGGCAAGGCGGCCAGCCACATGGCCAGGCCGGGCGATCCTGCACCCGGCCGCCATGTCACGCAATATGGCCCGCAGCACGAGGGTGTCCCGGCTCGGGATCGCGTGAAGACGGCGCGTCCAGGATCGGCGGCAAGTCCCGGCCTCCATTGCTGCCAGACCTGCCGTGCCCGCCCACTGATCGCCAGCCCCGCACCCATCGCGTTATCGTGAGGGCCCCCATGACACCGTGGATACCCGAATCATGACTGCCGCACACCAGCGCAAACCCATCCTGCTGGCATGGAGCGGCGGCAAGGACTGCCTGCTTGCCCTGCAGCAATTGCTGACCGACCCGCAATGGCAGGTCGTCGGCCTGCTCACCACCGTGAACCGCAACTACCAGCGCGTGGCGATGCATGGCGTGCAACGCGAGGTGCTTCTGGCGCAGACCAAGGCACTTGGCCTGCCGCTGGTCGAGGTCTTGCTGGACTGGCCCGGCAGCAACGAAGCCTACGAGCAGGCACATGCGCAAGCGCTGGTCGAAGCACGCATGCGTTGGCCGGGCATCCGCCATTGCGCGTTCGGCGACCTGTTTCTGCAGGACGTCCGCGACTACCGCGTGCGCCAGCTGGGGCGCGACAACTGGCGTGCGATATTTCCCCTGTGGCATGAGGATACGGGAGCGCTGTCACGACGCTTCATCAGCGAAGGGCATCGCGCCGTATTGTGCTGCGTGGACACCCAGCAGCTGGATGCAAGTTACTGTGGTCACGACTACGACGCCGCCTTGCTCGACGCACTTCCCGCTGGTATCGACCCCTGCGGCGAACGCGGCGAGTTCCACACGCTGAGTTACGCCGGTCCGTTGTTCCGCACGCCGCTGAAGCTGCGCCGGGGGGAATCCGTACTGCGTGACGAACGCTTCCAGTTCACGGATTTCCTGCTCGATGAACATGCCGGATCGAACTGAAGACCACATCCTGCCCGATGTGCTCGCCAACGGCCTGGCACTGGTGTTCTGCGGCACCGCCGCGGGCAAGCGCTCCGCCGCCGAACATGCCTACTATGCCCATCCCGGCAATCTGTTCTGGCGTGCCCTGCACCAGGCCGGATTCACCCCGCGCCTGTTCTCGCCGGCCGAATTTCCACTGCTGCCACGGTATGGCATCGGACTGACCGACCTGGCCAAACGCCATAGCGGCAACGACAACGAACTCCCGCGCGGTGCATTCGACATCGATGCGTTGCACGCCAAGATCCATCGCTGTCAGCCGCGGCTGCTGGCATTCACCAGCAAGAACGCGGCGCGCACGGCGCTTGGTCATGCCGCTCACTACGGCTTGCAGAACGACACCCTGGGCACCACACAGGTGTTCGTACTGCCCTCGCCTTCCGGCCAGGCTCGCGGACATTGGTCCATGCAACCGTGGCTGCAGTTGCACCGGCTCTACCTGATGGCGAACACCGACCTCGGGAAACCCTGAGCGCGTTCAATCCATCGGCGTATGCCGGTAGCGGCTGACTTCCTCCGAACGCACCACCGAGGCATGGTTCGACCACGCATGACGGATGTAGCTGACCACTGCCGACACTTCGCTGTCGCTGAGTTCCTGGGCGAATGGCGGCATCGAGTATGGCCGCGGATTGGCTGCAGTCACGGGGGCAAATCCACCCAGCAGGACCACCCGGGTGGCATTGATGCCCGTGGGCTCGATCACCGTTGAATTGCCATCCAGCGGCGGATACACGCCGGCGACACCCTCGCCGTCCTTGCCATGGCATGCCGCACAATGTTTCACGTAGACCTTTTCGCCCTGCTCGACGAATGGCTTGATATCGAACAGCGGCGCGTCCACCACCGGTGACGGTCGTGCCGGCAGGGCGTGCAGATAATCCGCGATGGCATGCAGGTCGTCATCGGTCATGTGCTGGGTACTGCCGGCGATCACGCTGGCCATCGGGCCGAACGCCGCCCCTCTGGCCGATTGCCCGGTCTTCAGAAAATCGACGATATCCTGCCGGCTCCAGCCCTGCAGGCCTCCATTCGATCCGGCGCTCAGATCCGGCGCGTACCAGTTCTGGATCGGGATCTGGCCACCACTCAAGCGAGGAGCGCTGGCGCTGGCACCCATCGCGTTGCGCGCGGCGTGGCATTCGTTGCAATGCCCCAGCCCCTGCACCAGGTACGCGCCACGGTTCCATGCTGCCGATTGCGCCGGATCGGGCTTGAACACGCCCGGCCTGAAATACAGCGCACGCCATGCCAGCAGGCTTTTGCGCATGTTGTAGGGAAAGGCCAGCGAGGGCGCCGCCGCCGGCTGATGTACCGCCGGCAACGATTGCAGGTACGCGAAGATGGCCCGCGCATCATCGGCTGTCACCCTGGTGTACGAAGTGTACGAGAACGCCGGATACAGCAACTCGCCATGTCGCCCCTTGCCCGCATGCAGCGCCTGCCAGAAATCCGCAAAGCGCCAGTCTCCCAGGCCGGTAGCGCGATCCGGGGTGATGTTGGGTACCGGAATGGTGCCGAACGGAGTCGCGATCGCGCGACCACCCGCAAACCTCGCGCCACCTTGTGCCGTATGGCAACCAGCGCAGTCGCCCGCCGTGGTCAGGTATTCGCCACGCGCGATCAACGCCGGATCACGCAGGTTGACGGCAGCCAGCTTGCCCGTGTCCGGCGGGGCCGATTCGCTGCCACTGAACAGTACCAAGCCTGCCACCAGCACGACCAGCAACCCGATCGACAAGAGTGTCCCTCGCAGCCACCTCATGGCCGGTCTCCCGGTGCATCCAGCACACTGCATGGCAACGGCGGTGTCACCGAACCGGCTTGTTGCGGGCGCGTGTCGGCGGGCAACTGCCGACTGGCGAGCTCGGCCGCCACGGCGGTGATGTCCGATGCACTCAATCGACTGGCGACCACCGCCATGCAGTCGGGCGCCGGCATGGCGCGCGTGTGTGTTCGCCACGAACCCAGCTGCGCACTGATGTAGTCATACGGCAAGCCGATCAGTCCTGGCGTGGAAGGTTCCACGCCCGTGAGCTGGCTGCCATGACAGCTGGCACAGGCCGGGATTTTCCGTGCCGGGTCACCCTTGCTGATCAATTGCAGGCCGCGCTGGAGATCTGCTGCGGACACCGGCGGCAACGGCGAACGAGCGTACGGCACCCGCTGCGCGGCGAAGTATTCCGCGATCTCGTGCATGTAGGCCGGGCTCAACTGGCGCACGGTGTATTCCATCGGCGCGTATTTGCGCAGGCCGTCGCGGAAGTTCTGCAACTGGCGCGCCAGATAGCCGACTGGTTTGCCGGCCAGACGTGGAAAATAGTTCCTGTCGCCCGGCTGACCCTCGCCATGCACACCGTGGCAGGTGGTGCAGGCGGCAATCCGTTGCTGCAAGGTATCGGGAATGGCCGGTGCATCGGCGGCCCGTGTGGCTGCACTGATCAGCATGCCGATCCCGAACAATGCCGCAGCGATCGACCGGGCGGGACGCGCTAGGGTGATCGAATTCATCCGCCCATTGTATTCGCCTGCCGTCATGGCAAGCGGCACTATCCGGAATCTCGCCTGCATGTCGGGGAACGGGCGACCTCTGCTGACCTCACCGACTGCCACCGACCGGCAACGGGTGGCGTCAGATATGGGCGGCTTCACTGCGTCTCGGACGACATGCCGTCATTCACTGCCCGGGTATCCGCCGACTTGCGCACGATCAGCATCGCCAGTTCCAGCGACTGCTCATAGTTCAGACGCGGATCGACCATCGACTTGTAGGCGCGATCGAGATCGGTTTCGCTGAGGTCACGCGCACCACCCATGCATTCGGTGACATCCTCACCCGTCAGCTCCAGATGCACGCCACCCAGGCGGGTGCCCGCGGCAGCATGAATATCGAAAGCCTGATCCAGTTCGCCACGAATATTGTCGAAGCGACGCGTCTTGTACCCGTTGGACGTGCTCTCGGTGTTGCCGTGCATGGGATCGGCGACCCAGAGCACACGACGCCCGTCGCGCTTCACCGCTTCCAGCAGCGGCGGCAACGCCGAGGCGACCCTGCCATTGCCCATGCGGTGGATCAGGGTCAGACGGCCCGGCTCATCATCCGGGTTCAGCGCCTCAATCAGTGGCAGCAGTTGTTCCGGGGTAACCGACGGCCCCACCTTGACTGCAATCGGATTACGGATGCCGCGGAAATACTCCACGTGCGCACCATCCAGCGCAGCCGTGCGCATACCGATCCAGGGGAAGTGGGTGGACAGGTTGAACCAGCCCGGGTGACGCGGCACCTGGCGCGTCAACGCCTGCTCGTAGTGCAGCAGCAAGGCTTCATGCGAAGTGAAGAAATTCACCTTGGAAAAACCGGCGATCGGGCCAGCCAGGGTCTCCATGAAACGCAGCGAATCGCCGATGCTGGCAACCATCTGGCGATACTCCGCCGCCAGCGGCGAATGTTCGACCCAGGCCAGATCCCAGTATTCCGGATGATGCAGGTCGGCAAAACCGCCGTCGATCAGCGCGCGCACGAAATTCATCGTCAACGCCGAATGGGCATGTGCCTGGATCAGGCGCTGCGGATCGGGCCGGCGCGCCACGGCGTTGAACTCCGGACTGTTGACCACGTCGCCACGAAAACTTGGCAGCGTCTCGCCATTGCGCGTCTCGCTATCGGTCGAACGCGGTTTCGCATACTGACCGGCGAAGCGGCCCACGCGCAGCACGGGCTTTTTCAGGCCGTGCACCAATACCAGACTCATCTGCAGCAGCACCTTGAGTCGGTTCGATATCACCGGGCTGGTGCAGTCGGCAAAGCTCTCCGCACAATCCCCCCCCTGCAACAGGAAGCGGTTGCCATCCTGCGCGTCGGCTATGGCCTGCTTCAACGCCAACACTTCCCATGACGTCACCAGCGGCGGCAATCGGGCCAGCTGCATGCTGGCCTGGGTCAGTTCCTCCGCATCCTCATAGGTCGGCTGCTGCAACGCTTCGCGTTGCTGCCAGGAATCGGGAGCCCAGGCATGGGTTGCGCGGGCAATCGACGCATCGCTGCTCACCGGCGGCACCTCCAGCGCATCTGACGGCTTCACGGGCGCGCAGCCTTTCGGCGCACTGCCAGTACCGTCAGGGCAACCAGCAAGACGAACCAGATCAGGCTCCAGGCCGGCATCGGCAGGCCAAGGATCGGTTCGACCGTGGCGCACTCGCCCGAGCCGGTGAACACCAGCTTCAGGACCTTGGCGAACGGGAAAGCGCTGAACATGTAGTCCAGCGGCGGGCCACAAGAGGGTATCTGGTCAGCCGGCAGCGACTGGATCCACAGATGCCGACCTGCCACGGCCATGCCGAACACCGCCGCCAGCCATACCCCGGTCGCATATATCCAGCGCGCCCGGCCACGTGGCGCGTGCAAGGCACCAAGCAGGAAGAACAACCCCATCACGATGAAGGCAACCCGCTGGAAGATGCACAACGGGCAGGGAAACATCTGCCACCGGTATTCGGCAAAAAGGGCGAAACCAAGCAACCCGGCACAGGCCAGAAAGCCGGCAAGAAAACTGACACGGTACGACCAGCGGATGGGATTCATGGCATTTTGCTGCGTTGCGGAACAACGACATTACCTGTTCGTCGTCGCCCTGTCAGCAGGATTGCGACAATCCGTCGTAATTGGTCGAACTGCATGGCCCAGGCATGACAAAGCCCGGCAGGTCTCCCGGCCGGGCTTGCGTATGGACGTCTGAAGGTGCCGTCGATCGATCAACGATGTTGAGCGCAACAGTCGAAACGATTACTCGGCGTCGACAGCCTCGACCTGCGGGCGACCGACCAGTTCGACATACGCCATCGGCGCGTTGTCGCCGGGGCGGAAGCCGCACTTCAGGATGCGCAGGTAACCACCGGGACGCTCCTTGTAGCGCGGCCCCAGTTCGACGAACAGCTTGCCGACCGCCTCGCTGTCGCGCAGGCGCGAAAAGGCCAGACGACGGTTGGCGACGCCATCGACCTTGCCCAGCGTGATCAACGGTTCGGCCACACGACGAAGCTCCTTCGCCTTGGGCAGGGTGGTGCGGATCAGCTCGTGCTTGATCAGCGACGACGCCATGTTCTTGAACATCGCTTCACGATGCGAACTGGTGCGATTGAGTTTGCGTCCGGATTTTTGATGGCGCATGGTAAAAGTCTCTGTAAGGTCTGTTGTTATGAAAAACCGGCGCTTGTGTCCGGATTTCCGCGGTTACCCGCTATGAGGAGCCTTTTAGAACCGGCCCTTGCTTGGAAGGACGGTCATGAATGACCGTCTTCGGCGGTGGGCAGCAGAGGAGAATCCACGCTCGCCACACCGAAACAGCACGGCAATCAAGACGATCGCCAAAAACACGCGTGGCGACCACCCTGGGTCGCCCGTGGTGTCTGGCAAGCGAGCCGGAACCCGTCTTGCCAGTGCACCCGAAGTATCGCGGCGATCACGAGTGACCGCGTCCCGCCTGATCAGCCCAGCTGCATGCCGTGCGACAAGCCCGGCGGCGGCCAGTTCTCAAGCTTCATGCCGAGCGCGAGGCTGCGACCACCGAGCACGTCCTTGATTTCGGTCAGCGACTTCTTGCCCAGGTTCGGCGTCTTCAGCAACTCGACCTCGGTCTTCTGGACCAGGTCGCCGATGTAGTAGATGCTTTCGGCCTTGAGGCAGTTGGCCGAACGGACAGTGAGCTCGAGATCGTCGATCGGACGCAGCAACAGCGGATCGAACCCGCTCTTCTCGGCCTTGTCGGTGGCACTCTCGCGACGCGAGAAGTCACCGAACACCGACAGCTGGTCGTTGATGATCTCGGCAGCCTTGCGGACTGCGTCTTCAGCACCGATGGTACCGTTGGTCTCGATGTCCAGCACCAGCTTGTCGAGGTTGGTGCGCTGCTCGACACGAGCGGCGTCCACTTCGTAAGCCACGCGCAGCACTGGCGCGAACGACGCGTCCAGCTGCAGACGACCGATCGGGCGCGCCTCGTCATCCGGATGCTGGCGCGTGCTGGCGGGCTGGTAGCCGACGCCACGACGCACCTTCAGGCGCATGTTGAGGGCAATGTCCTTGGTCAGGTGGCACAGCACGTGCTCGGGGTTGATGATCTCCACCGAGTGGTCCACCACGATGTCGCCGGCGGTGACCACGCCCTTGCCTTTCTTGGACAGGGTAAGGGTGACTTCATCACCCGTATGCTGACGAATCGCCACGTCCTTCAGGTTGAGCAGGACTTCGATCACGTCCTCCTGCAAGCCTTCCAGGGTGGTGTACTCGTGCAACACGCCATCAATCTCGACCTCGACGATGGCGCTGCCAGGGATCGAGGAGAGCAGCACGCGGCGCAGCGCGTTGCCCAGGGTGTGGCCGAAGCCACGCTCGAGCGGCTCGACCACCACTTTCGCGCGGTTGGCTCCGAGCTGTTCGACGCTGAGGCCACGCGGCCGCAGCACACTAGTTGACGAAACTGCCATGCAGAGCTCCGGTTAATTACTTCGAGTAAAGCTCGATGATCAATGCTTCATTGATATCGGACGGCAGATCACCGCGATCCGGCACCGACTTGAACGTACCTTCAAACTTCTTGGCGTCGACTTCGACCCAGATCGGACGCAGATCCATGGTGTCGAATACCGTCGCCGCTTCCTGCACACGCAGCTGGCTGCGTGCCTTTTCAGTCAGTGCGACGGCATCGCCGACACGGACCTGGTAGGAAGGAATGTTGACTTTCTTGCCGTTGACCAGGATCGCCTTGTGGGCAACCAGTTGGCGGGCCTGGGCGCGGGTCACCGCGAAGCCCATGCGATAGACGACGTTGTCCAGGCGGCTCTCGAGCAGGCGCAGCAGGTTCTCGCCGGTGTTGCCCTTCTGGGTCGACGCCTTGGTGTAGTAGTTGCTGAACTGGCGCTC
>DATMTH010000165.1:0-30343 GCA_035564915.1 Rhodanobacter sp. | reverse complement strand
CATCGCGACTGAAGTCGCTCCAACAACAAGCGGAACCGTGTTGGAGCGACTTCAGTCGCGAACGCTTTCCCGCAATAAATCCCCTGCCTCGTCGGTATGAAAATGCCGCTTGAACGCCACCGCTCCCTCCGCCGGTTCCTCCAGTTCACGCGCATATCGATGCCCCGCATACACCGCATGCGCGATCAGCCCGGGCGCTTCGGCATCGCCGAGGCAGCGCACCGAGCGAATGCCGGCTTCGGCCCATTCGGCTTCGCGCAGCAGCAGGTCCTGGTACAGCGCGTCATCCGGTAATCGTGCGGTAACCGTGACGACCGCGTCGCAGCGGAGTTCGCGCGCGCCGTGGTCCCATACGTTCTCCAGCCGCAGCGCACCGTCATGGAACGAGACGATGTCGTGCGACACCAGCGCCTCGATGCCGAGTTCGGCCATGCGTTTGCGGATATGCCGGTAGTCCAGCGTGTGCTGGCTCCACGGCGCGATGCTGTCTTCCGGCGTCAGGTGGACCACCTCGCAGCCGCGCTGGCGCAGCAATTCTGCGGCGACGCTGGCGTAATAGAAGCCATCGTCGTCGAACACCGCCACGCGCCCTTGCGGCAAGCGGCCGTCCATCAGGTCGTCGGGCGTGAACACGCGTGGATTGTCGACAAAGCCGTCGATGGCGGCACCGTGGCTGCGGCCGTAGCCGTCGCGGCACCAGTGGCAGCCGGTGGCAATCACGACATGTTCGGCGCCGAAGTCCAGCACGTCCTGCGCGCTCATGCTGGAGTCACGGTAGATCGCCACGTTCGGCAACTTGTGGATCTGGCCCACGCGCCAGTCACGCACCCGCGCCCATTCGGCCAGTCCCGGCATGCGCGCCTCGCGCGTCACGCGTCCGCCGAGTTCCTTGCGCGCCTCGGCCAGGCTCACCTCGTAACCGCGCTGACCCAGCGCGCGGGCCGCTTCCAGTCCGGCCGGGCCGGCGCCGACCACCAGCACGCGGCTGGCCGAGCGCTTCGGCGCGATGCGCTCAGGGTGCCAGCCCTTGCGCCACTCTTCGCCCATGCTCGGGTTCTGCGTGCAGCGGATCGGCGAGATGGTCATGTCGCCGGAGACGCAGATGTTGCAGCCGATGCATTCGCGGATGTCGTCGCTGCGGCCTTCCTCGATCTTCCTCGGCAGGAACGGGTCGGCGATCGACGGGCGCGCGCAGCCGATCATGTCGAGCACGCCGCGCTTGAGTTGCGACACCATGGTGTCGGGCGAGGTGAAGCGGCCCACCCCCACCACCGGCTTGCTGGTGATCTGCTTGACGAAGTCGATGAACGGTTCCTGCGCGCCCTCGGCGGCAAAGCGCGACGGCACCGAATCGTTGTACCAGGCGGCCACATTCACGTCCCACAGATCGGGAAGTTCGGCCAGCATCGACACGATCTCCTTCGCTTCGGCCAGCTCGACGCCGCCCGGCCCGAGCAATTCTTCGGTCGCGAAACGCAGCGCCACGGCGCAACGGTCGCCGACCGCGTCCTTCGTATCCTGCAGCACTTCGCGCAAGAGGCGCACGCGGTTCTCCAGCGTGCCGCCGTACTCATCGATGCGCTGGTTGCGCCGGCGCTGCAGGAAGTGCATGGCAAGCGACAGGTCGTGCGCAGCGTAGACGTAGATGATGTCCATGCCGGCGCGCCGGCCGCGGATCGCCGCCTCGCGGTGCCAGCGGCGGTATTCGCGGATGTCGTGTCTGGTCATCGCCCGCGCCTGCGACGGATAACCGTATTTGGACGGCTGGTGCGACGGCGCAATCAACACTTCGCGCGAGTACAGGTTCGAGGCCGTCGGCCCGTTGTGGGTCAGCTCCAGGGCGGCCAGCGCGCCGTGCGCGTGCACCTTGTCGCACATCAATGCCAGCGCGGGGATGTCGCGGTCGTCCCACAGCCGCGCCTCCACGTAGGGAGTGAGGTCGCCGCTGGGATGGATCTCGCACTCCTCGGTGGAGACCACCGCCCAGCCGCCCTCGGCCTTCATCTCGCGCATCGCCGCATGCGCCAGCGGCATCGCGTGGCCCATGCCGTTGCAGTGCGGCACCTGGAAGAAGCGGTTCTTCGCCGTGACCGGGCCGATCTTCAGCGGGGTGAACAGGATGTCGTAACGGGGATCGCGCATGGGACTCAGACCTCGACCGGTTTGCGGCGCAGTCGCATGAAGGCATACAGCGGCAGGCCCGCGGCGATCAGCCCCAGCGCATACACGAACGGCTCGCCGCCGATGCCGACGAAGGCGAACACCACGTAGGCAGCGCCGACGCCGGCCACCAGCAGCACCCCTCGCCCGCTGCAGCCCGGCGTGCCGCGCCGCCACAACACGCCCAGCGCCAGCGCGCAGCACAGGTACAACGGCAGGTTGGCGGCGGTGACCACCAGGGTGAGGAAGGTGAACGCCGCGACCAGCGAGCTGCTGTAGCTCATCCACACCATCACCGAGGCCAGCGCCCCGGTGATCAGCAGGGCGGCGACCGGCGCGCCATGGCGGTTGCCGCGCGCCAGCAGCGGTGGCAGCACGCCGCTGTCGGCCATGGTGCGGGTCAACTGGCCGGCCAGCAGGGTCCAGCCGTTCAAGGCGCCGAGCCCGCTGATCACCACGAACAGCGCCAGCCAGCGCCCGGAACCGTCACCGCCGAAGGTATCCATCAGCAGCGCGAACGGCGCGCCGGCCTTGGCCAGCACGTCCTGTCGCAAGAGCAGCAAGGGCACGGTCGAGACGACCAGATAGATCAGGGCGACCACGACGGTGCCGCTCATCGTGGCACGCGGGATGGTGCGACCGGGGTTGTCGACGCGGCTGGCGGGAATGCTGGCGGACTCGATCCCGAGCATCGCGAACAGCGCAATCGTGGAGGCGGCCATCACGCCACCGAAAGTCACCGGCGTGGTCGGTGGGTGCGCCACGTAACTTTCCGGCGAGGTCAGCAGCACCCAGCCACCCAGCACGGCGATCGCCACCATCGGCAGCAGTTTCAGCATGGTGGTGACAATCTGCACGATGCCGCCGGTGCGCACACCGAGCAGGTTGATCACGGTGAACATCCAGACCAGGATCAGTGCGAACCACAGCGGCGGAATGACGCCCAGCTCCGGCATCACCACGGTGACGTAGCCGACCACCCCGGTGGCCAGCGCCGCGTTGGTCAGCCACAGCGACACCCAGTACGCCCACATCGACATGTAGGCGGGCAGCTCGCCGAGGGTCTCGCGCACGTAGCCGTACGGACCGTCGGCGCCTGGCAAGGCCGCGGACAAATGCGCGAACACCCGCGCCAGGGTGAGACAGCCGAACAGGGTGATGCCCCAGCCGATCAGCGCGTTGAAACCGTACGGAGCCAGCGAGGAGGGCAGCAGGAAGATGCCCATGCCGATCACGTTGCCGACCACCAGCGCCGTGCAGGTCCAGAAGCCGATCTTGCTGCGATCCCGCATGTCGACGGTTTCCAAGGTCAGTGCAGCGGCTGCAGCGCTGCCGATACGGAATGGCACCTGCTCAAGCGCGTTATCCCCGCGAAGGCGGGGATCCAGCGCCTGTGGCAGCCTGGAGTCACTGGATGACCAGCCATTCGGCTGTTGAAAAGCTCTTCCTGCTTTCGCAGGAATGACCGAGATGGCGGCGTTCCGCCCTGGGCAGGTGCCCATCGGGCCGGTACCGATTCACGCAAACTCGCCGGCCGGACCGGCGTAGGCCGCCCGCAGCAGGTTCTGGAAATGCCACACGCCCCCCTCGCGTTTCGGGCACAGCCGACCGGGCGTGTACGCACCGGAAGCCAGCCCGCGCTGCACCGCCTCGCAGATGCCGATGTCCTCGTTCTGCACTTCGTCGCTGAAGCTGCGGTCGGCGTCCATGCGTGCCTGCGCCTTGGCGTCCTGTGCGTAGTAGTAGTCGAACACGATGCGGCAACGGCCCGGCCCCAGCGGCAGGATGCGGTTGGTCTGCAGCCGGCCCGGCATGATGTTGAGCATCACGTTGGGATAGACGAAGTAGTAGAACGCCTCGCCGTCGCCGTAGATGTCGCCACTGTTGCGCAGCGGCGAGGACTGCAGCGAATGCCACGGGAACAGCTCGGTGTCATACGCGCGGTAATCGAGCACCCTGGACAGGCCAGGATGCACGTGCGGCAGGTGGTAGCCCTCGAGGAAGTTGTCGACGTAGACCTTCCAGTTGCAGTCGATGTCGTAGGTGTCGCGACGCAGATAGCGCATGGCCGACAGGTCGATCGGCGCGATGCGTTCGGCAATGCCGGCATAGACTTCCCCGAACGGCGGCACGGCTTCGTCCAGTGCCACGAACACCAGGCCCTGCCACTCGTGCACGCGCAGCGGCGGCAAGCGGATGTCCTCGACGCGGAAATCGGCTGCATCCTGCATCTCCGGCGCGCTGCGCAACTGGCCTTCCAGCGTATAGGTCCAGCCGTGGTACTTGCAGTGAAGCGCACGGGCGCCCTTGCCGTTGCACAGCGCCAGCGGGCCGGCGCGATGACGGCAGACATTGGGAAAGGCGCGCAGCACGCCATCCTGACCACGCACCAGCAGCAAGGGCACGCCACCGACCTGCTCGACCACGTGATCGCCCGGCCCGGCCAGTTGCTCCTGATGCGCCACCAACTGCCAGCTGCGCGCGAACACCGCCCGCTGTTCCATCGCCAGCATCGCCTCGCCTGCGTAGTAGCGCGGTGGCAGCGCATGCGCGCGTTCCAGTTCCTCGACCATGGTGTCAGTGTGCATTGGCAAATCCAGCCCCCGGGCGCATGCGACGCGATGAACGGGCGTTCCCGGGATCGCCCCCTCGCCCGCCGGCTCGCACCCACAGTGTATGCCGGATGCCGACGTGCGTCCGCACCGGCCCCGGACAGGCAAGCCGGGGCAGCCAGCCGACGAAATCGACGTGAGCGCATCGGTGCGGCGCGGCAAATGCAAGTTCCCGTGCCCACTATCTACCGACCGGATTCGGTTGTAGATTGCCGCAGTACCTGCGAGGAACTCCTGCCGTCCATGCCACGCGCCGCGCCGCTGCCCTGTCGTTCCGGAGTCGACCCGCATGGGCAGGCCGTGTCGTCGGTGCGGGGTGCAGCGTGATGGAAGCCTCCGCCAGTGGCACCCTGGAACAGGCACTGGCTCACGCCTCACGTCTGCTGCAGCGCGATCCGGCATTGGCGATCGAACAGCTCAACGAGATTCTCGAGGCGGCCGAAGGTCACCCGGCCGCGTTGCAGTTGCTGGCCGCGGCACGGTCCACCCAGGGCGACCTGCAAGGCGCGCTCGATATCCTGATCCCGCTGGCGCAGACCCAGCCGTACTGGGCCGCGCTTCATGCCGATCTGGGCATGGCCCTGGGGCGCGCCGGACGCGGCCAGCAAGCGATCGAGGAACTGCGCCGGGCAGTGGCACTGAAACCCGAGCTGCCGCAGGCCTGGCGCGCGCTTGGCGACCATCTCATGGCTGCCGGCGAACAGGACGCCGCAGACGCGGCCTACGCCAGCCACGTGCGTCATTCCACCCATGACCCGCGCCTGATGAACGCTGCCGTCGCGCTCGCCGAGGACCGCATCCCGCAAGCCGAAGCGCTGCTGCGCGAGCACCTGAAGCAGGCACCCACCGATGTCGCGGCGATCCGCATGTTCGCCGAGGTCGCCGCGCGGGTCGGCCGCAACGAGGACGCCCTGCACCTGCTCGCACGCTGCCTCGAGCTGGCGCCCGGCTTCCATGCCGCGCGCCAGAACTATGCGCTGGTCCTGCATCGCAGCAACCAGCCCGCGCAGGCGCTGCTGGAGATCGAGCGATTGCTGGCCGTCGACCCGGATCACCCCGGCTATCGCAACATCAAGGCGGTCGTGCTGTGCCGCACCGGCGACTACGAACCGGCCATCACCATCTATGCCGATCTGCTGCAGCGCTACCCGGGCAACGCCAAGGTGTGGATGAGTTATGGCCACGCCCTCAAGACGGCCGGTCACACCGAGCGTGCGATTGCCGCCTACCGGCACAGCCTGGCGTTGCAGCCTTCGTTCGGCGAAGTGTGGTGGAGCCTGGCCAACCTCAAGACATTCCGTTTCGATGCGGCCGAGCTTGCGTTGATGTCCGCGCAACTGGCGCGCGGCGACCTGGCGGATGAGGATCGCCTGCACCTGGAGTTCGCCATCGGCAAGGCGCACGAGGACGCCGCCGCGTACGCGGCGTCATTCGGCCACTACGCGCAGGGCAATGCCATCCGCCGCGCCCAGCTGCACTACAGCGCCGACGACACGCATGCGCGTGTGCAGCACATCCGCCAGCAGTACAGCGCCGATTTCTTCGCCGCGCGCGAGCGCATGGGCAGCCCCGCGCGCGATCCGATCTTCATCGTCGGCCTGCCGCGTTCGGGTTCCACCCTGATCGAGCAGATCCTGTCCAGCCACAGCCAGGTCGAGGGCACGATGGAACTGCCCGAGGTCACCTCGATCACGCGCCTGCTGCGTGCACAGGGCGACGAAGACAGCACCATGCCGTATCACGAGGCACTTGCCGGGCTCGATGGCAACGCCTTGCGCGAGCTGGGCGATCGTTACCTCGCGCACACGCGCATCCAGCGCAAGACCGCGGCCCCGTTGTTCATCGACAAGATGCCGAACAACTTCATGCACCTCGGCCTGATCCAGCTGATGCTGCCCAACGCGACCATCATCGACGCCCGCCGGCATCCGCTGGCATGCGGCTTCTCCGTCTTCAAGCAGCACTTCGCCCGCGGCCAGGGTTTCAGCTACAGCCTGGACGACATCGGGCGTTACTACCGCGACTACGTGGCATTGATGGCGCATTTCGACGAGGTACTGCCGGGGCGCGTGCACCGGGTCTTCTACGAGCGCATGGTCGAGGACACCGAAGGCGAAGTGCGCCGACTGCTCGATCATTGCGGACTGCCGTTCGAACCGTCCTGCCTGCGCTTCTTCGAGAATGCGCGGCCGGTGCGCACGGCAAGTTCCGAACAGGTGCGCCAGCCGATCTACCGGGAGGGGGTGGATCACTGGCGGCATTACGCCGCGTGGCTGGGGCCGCTGGAGTCGGCGCTGGGACCAGTGCTGGCGAGTTATCCGGACGTACCGGAACGCGAATGAACATCGCGGTTTCTGCTGGATTGTCGTGAAATGGAGAGGGGAGCAACCATGCATCAAAAGAGATCCGAATTCGTTATCCGGGCGTCATCGGCACGACTGATCCGGTTGCCGCTGGCGGCAGCCATCTGTCTCGCCATGACGGCACCGGCACTCGCCCAGGACACCGGGCAGCCGGCCAACCCGTCCGCAAAGCAGAAGACCACCACGCTCGGGGTGGTGACCGTGACCGCCCAGAAGCGCACCGAGGATTTGCAGAAGGTGCCGATCAGCATCAACGTGCTGGCATCGGATCAGCTCCAGGCGCTGCAGGTGCAGAGCTTCAAGGATTACGTGAACTACCTGCCGAGCGTCACCTTCCAGCAGGGCGGCGGCGGCATTGCCACCGGGCCCGGCTTCGCCTCCATCTACATGCGTGGGGTGGCCAGTGGCGGCAATACCAATCACTCCGGCTCGCAGCCGAGCGTGGGCGTCTATCTCGACGACCAGCCGGTGACCACGATCCAGGGGCCGCTCGACATCCACATGTACGACATTGCCCGCATCGAGGTGCTGGCCGGGCCGCAGGGCACGCTGTATGGCGCCAGTGCCGAGGCCGGTGCGCTGCGCATCATCACCAACAAGCCCGACCCCGGCGCGTTCGCGGCGAATTACCAGATCAGCACCGACAAGGTCGCCCACGGCGGCATCGGCGAGACTTTCGACGGCATGCTCAACATCCCGGTCAGCAAGAGCGCGGCGATCCGTCTGGTCGGCTGGCATGAACACGATGCCGGCTATATCGACAATGTCGCGGGCTCGCGCACCTTCCCGGTTTCCGGCATCACCGTCAGCAATGCGCCGGGCTGCGTGCCAAGCGGCAGTTCGCCCAGCGCCAGCAATCAGTGCTTCGGGCATGCGAAAAACGACTACAACGATGTCACTACCAATGGCGCACGTGCGGCACTGAAGGTCGACCTCGACGACAACTGGTCGATCAGCCCGACCCTGATGGGACAGCAGACGATCTCGCACGGCACGTTTGCCAGCGATCCGGTGGTGGGCGACCTGGCAGTCACCCATTTCTATCCCGAACGGGTCGACGACCGCTGGTGGCAGGGCGCGCTGACCGTGCAGGGCAAGATCGGCAACTTCGACCTGACCTACACCTACGCCCATCTCAAGCGCAACCAGGAAGAGCAGACCGACTACAACGACTACTCCTTCTGGTACGACCAGCTGCCCTACACCTATGGCAACTACATCTACGACAACAGTGGCGCGCTGATCAATCCGTCCGAGTTCATCACCGATCGCGATCGCTACACCAACAGCAGCCACGAGTTGCGCATCCTGTCGCCCAGCGACGATCGTCTGCGCCTGGTCGCCGGTGCGTTCTGGCAGAAGCAGAAGCACGACATCATGCAGGACTACCAGATCAACGGCCTGGCCGACTCGCTGTCGGTTCCCGGCTGGCCCAACACGATCTGGCTGACCAAGCAGATGCGCTACGACCATGACGAGTCCGTGTTCGGCGAACTCTCGTACGACTTCATTCCCGACGTGCTCACCGGCACGGTCGGCGAGCGCTATTTCCGCACCCGCAACAATCTGTACGGCTTCTACGGCTTCAGCAGCGGCTTTTCACCCAGCTCGAGTTATGGCGAGGCAGGCTGCATTTCACCCGAGCCGTTCGAAGGCGCGCCATGCCTGGATTTCAACAAATCGGTGCGGCAGACCGGTTCGCTCAGCAAGTTCAACCTGACCTGGAACATCACCCCCAGCAAGATGCTGTACCTCACCCGGTCCAAGGGCTTCCGTCCCGGTGGCGTCAACCGCGCCGGCAACCTGCCGCCTTACCAGCCCGACTTCCTGACCAATCTCGAGCTCGGCTGGAAAACCACCTGGCTCGACAACCGGCTGTCGTTCAACGGTGCGATATTTCGCGAGACCTGGAACCACTTCCAGTTCAACGTGCTCGGCCCCAACGGCCTGACCATCATCAAGAACGCCAACTCGGCCCGCATCACCGGGCTGGAATCGCAGCTCAACTGGCAGGCCAGCTACAACCTCAACCTCAGTGCCGGCGTGGCGCTCTACAACGCCAAGCTGACCGCGCCGTATTGCGGTTTCACCGACGACGCCGGCAACCCCTCCACCGACTGCCCGGCAGACATGGTCAACCCTTCCACCGGCACGCTCGGACCGCAGGCCCCCACCGGCACGCGACTGCCGATCACCCCGCGTTTCAAAGGCAACCTGATCGCGCGTTACTCCTTCGACCTGGGCAGCAACGACGGCTTCGTCCAGGCCGCATTGGTGCATGTGGGTGAACGCACGACGGATCTGCGGCAGACCGAAAGCGCCCTGCTCGGCAACCTGCCCGCCTACAACTCGCTCGACCTTTCCGCCGGCATCCAGAAGGACAACTGGTCGGTGAAGATCTACCTCGACAACGCGTTCGACAAGCGTGCGGCGCAGTACAAGTTCAGCGAATGCGGCGTGACCATCTGCGCGGCGCAATACGACCCTGCCACGGGTTACGGCTCGTCCCTGTATCCGCATGGGCAGGTCTACACCGGCTTCAGCCAGCCGCGCACCTTCGGCATCAGCTTCAAGCAGGATTTCTAGCCACCGGAAAAGACATCAGACAGCTTCCGATCGACAGGGCAGCCTGAAGGAGATTCCCATGAGCAAGAGCGCGAAACATGTTCACCATCTGATGCTGGCCACCTCCTTCATGCTGCCTGCTTTTGCGGCAGGCTCTGCATCCGCATCGGACGCGTCGGATGTGAACGCCACGATCCAGAAATGGGTCGCCGACATGAGCAAGGGCGACTTGGGCGTGAACAGTTTGTAGTTGCGGATGAGCGGCGACGCATGTGGACCCAGGCCGTGGCTGACTGAAAACTCATTCAAGCCGACGCCACCTCGTGACATCGGCTGATTCAGATCACAGGCCTGATTCGTAGCGACGCCTTTCGATGGTCAATCCGCATCCACGGGCACGGGCTTCGCGCGCACCTATTCCACCGTCACCGATTTGGCCAGATTGCGTGGCTGATCGACATCGGTGCCGCGCAGTACGGCGACGTGATAGGCGAGCAATTGCAACGGCACGGTGAAGACTGCCGGGGCGATGAAGTTGCCGCCGGATTCCACCCGCAGCATGGTGCCGTGGTCGTCCATGTCGTCCATGCCGGCGGCGCCGTCGGCGAACACGATCAGGCGGCCGCCGCGGGCGCGCACTTCCTGCAGGTTGGATTTCAGCTTGTCCAGCAGCGGGCCGTTCGGCGCTACCGCCACCACCGGCATGTCTTCGTCGACCAGCGCCAGCGGGCCATGCTTGAGTTCGCCGGCCGGATACGCCTCGGCGTGGATGTAGGAGATTTCCTTGAGCTTGAGCGAACCTTCCAGCGCCACTGGATAGTGGGCTCCGCGGCCGAGGAACAGGGCGTGCTGGCGATGGATGAAATCACCCGCCAGTTCAATGATCGCCGGCTCCAGTTTCAGGGCGTTCTCGATTGCCCGTGGCAGGCGCTGCAGTTCGGCGCATAGCGCCGCGCAGCGCTCCGGCTCGAGCCCGTTGCGGCGTGCCAGTTCCAGCGCCAGCAGGGCGAGGCCCGCGAGCTGGGTGGTGAACGCCTTGGTCGAGGCCACGCCGATTTCCGGACCGGCGCGGGTCATCAGCTTGAGATCGGATTCGCGCACCAGCGACGACTCGGGCACGTTGCATATTGCCAGCGAACCCAGGTACCCGCGCCGGCGCGATTCGCGCAACGCGGCCAGCGTGTCGGCGGTTTCGCCAGATTGCGAGATGGCCAGAAACAGCGTGTCCGGCGGCACTACCGTTTCGCGGTAGCGGTACTCGCTGGCCACCTCGACGCTCACCGGCAAACGTGCGAATTCCTCGATCCAGTACTTGACCACCAGACCGGCGTGGTAGCTGGTGCCGCAGGCGATGATGTGCACGCCGCGAGTGGCCTGCAGCAGCGCATCGCTGTCGATGCCGAAGATGTTCGGCAATACGCCGTGCGCGCCGATGCGCGCCTCCAGCGTATCGGCCACAGCGCGCGGCTGCTCGAAGATTTCCTTTTGCATGTAGTGGCGATACTCGCCGCGCTCGACCGCATCGGTGGACAGCTCACTTTCGTGCACCGTGCGTTCGACCGGCTCGCCGTCGAGGCCGAATACCTGCACGCTGTCACGCGTGATCTCGACGACATCGTCTTCGTCGAGATAGAGCATCTTGTTGGTGACCTGAATCAGCGCCTGCGCATCGGAACCGAGGAAGTTCTCGCCGATGCCGACGCCGACCAGCAGCGGCGCGCCGCGGCGCGCGCCCACCACGCAACCGGGTTCGTCGCCACTGATCACCGCGATGGCATAGGCGCCTTCCAGTTCACGCACGGTGGCCAGCACCGCTTCGCGCAGACTCACGCCCTGCACGTAGCGTCGGTTGATCAGCGCGGCCATCACCTCGGTATCGGTTTCCGAACTGAACTCATGGCCCTGCGCCTGCAGTTCGGCGCGCAGGCTGGCGTAGTTCTCGATGATGCCGTTGTGCACGACCGAGACGCGACCGGCCACATGCGGATGCGCGTTCGCCTCGCTCGGCACGCCGTGGGTGGCCCAGCGGGTATGCGCGATGCCGGTGCCACCGGGGAATGGATCGGCCAGATACAGCGCCTCCATCTCGCGCACCTTGCCCTTGGCGCGCACGCGGCGGATCGCACCATGATCGAGCACGGCCACGCCGGAGGAGTCATAGCCGCGATATTCGAGCGCCTTCAGGCCCACGATCAGCAGAGGCGCGACATCGCGTTGGGCTACGGCAGCAACAATTCCACACATGGCAGAGCATTTCCTGGTTCGGTTATGGGGCCGGGATCGGCTTCGTCACAGCACCATTTTCCGGTGGCTGCATTGCGACAGTCTTTCACGCACCAGCCGTCACGTGGCCGTGACGTTCGTTCAATTCACCTTGCGGCGCAGCCAGTTCAGCAGGTCGATGCGGGTGATCAGGCCGAGGAACTCCTCGCCGTCGACCACGATCGCCACATGGCCGCGCTCGAACACCGGCAGCAGCGACTCGATCGGCGAGCGGACATCGAGCCGATGCAGGTCGGCGATCATGGCAGTGGACACCGAATCGCGGAAACGCGACTCGTCGGCGTGCACATGCAGCAGCACGTCGGACTCGTCGACGATGCCGACCAGCTTGCGCCCGTCCATCACCGGCAGCTGCGATACGTCGTACAGCTTCATCCGGTTGTAGGCGGTGATCAGCAATTCGTTCGGGCCGACCACCACGGTGTCGCGCTGGGCGAACGGGCGCAACAGCAGGTCGCGCAGATCGCCATGCTGCTCGCGCTCGATGAAGCCGTTGTCGAGCATCCAGTAGTCGTTGTACAGCTTGGACAGGTATTTGTTGCCGGTGTCGCAGACCAGGCTCACCACACGCTTCGGTGCAGTCTGCTCGCGGCAGTAGCGCAGCGCGGCGGCGACCAGGGTGCCGGTGGACGAACCGCCCAGAATGCCTTCCTTCGCCAGCAGCTCGCGCGCGGTGAGGAAGCTCTCCTTGTCCGGGATCGCGTAGGCCTTTTTCACGCGCGTGAAATCGCTGATCGAGGGCAGGAAATCCTCGCCGATGCCTTCGACCAGCCAGCTGGCGGATTTGGTCGAGAGCGTACCTTCGTTGATGTACTGCGCCAGGATCGAGCCGACCGGATCGGCCAGCACCAGCTCGGTCTGCGGCGAATGCTCGGCGAAGAATCTCGACAGGCCACTCAGCGTGCCGGAGGAACCGCAGCCGACCACCACCGCATCGACCTTGCCGTCCATCTGCTCGAGGATTTCCGGGCCGGTGCTGGCAATGTGCGCGGCGGGATTGTCGGGGTTGCCGAACTGGTTGATGAAGTACGCGCCCGGCGTTTCGCGCGCGATCCGCTCGGCCATGTCCTGGTAATACTCGGGGTGGCCCTTGGCCACGTCCGAACGGGTCAGCACCACTTCGGCACCCATCGCCTTGAGATTGAAGATCTTCTCGCGGCTCATCTTGTCCGGCACGACCAGGATCAACCGGTAGCCTTTCTGTTGCGCGACCAGGGCCAGGCCCAGGCCGGTATTGCCGGCGGTGCCCTCGACCAGGATGTCACCCGGACGGATGCGACCGTCCTTTTCGGCGCCCTCGATCATCGACAGGCCGATGCGATCCTTGATCGAGCCGCCGGGATTGGCGCTTTCGAGCTTGAGGAACAATTCGCACAGGCCGGTACCGAGGCGCTGGGCACGCACCATCGGAGTATGTCCGATCAACTCGAGAACGCTCTGGTGAACAGTCATGCAGGCTCCGTGGCTGGGAAATGGCTGATGCGGGGCGCATCCATGCGGTACGACCTGCATGATAACCGAGCCACCCGACGGTCACCGGAAACACCGCGGCCCCGCCACCTGTTCGCTGAATCGAAAAGATGGCGAGGCCGCGCATGTGATGAAACCGCAGGTTCAGTGAACGAGAGGCGCCCGATCCGACCACATCCGCTCGAGTCGCGCCTTGGCCTGCAATTTCTCCTTCTTCATGCTGGCGAGGGTGACATCGTCGATGGGAAGCACGCCGATATCGGCGTCGTGCACCTTGCTGTCGAGCTGCTTGTGGCGCTGGTAGAGCCGACGGAATTCCGCATCCGCCTTCATCAATGCCTCGACATCGTCGCGCTGCTGGTTTTCAAACATGATTCCGACCTCCTCACGAGTGGACTGGCGGGCGTTGCCTGGACGGAAGCCCGCCGACGATTGAACGCAGACACACCATCACGACCCATCCCGGCATGGCCGGAGCAGGTAACTATGTGAGTACGAAATGGGCGCATGGTTCAGGTCAGTGACCCACAAGGCATGGGTGCCTCATGGGACTTCGACCCTACTCCGCCGATCAGGGCGGTGCAAGCCTGCGGCAGACTTGCCTGCAGCACTGCGACATGCCGGTTAAATACCTGTCAAAACAGTATTTTACGTCTGGTTAACCAAGCCACTGAAAAGCCTTGCCGAGGCACCACGCCGAGGCCATCCGGCCCTGCATGGCATGCGCCTCGGCGATGATCCTCAGTGCTTCACGGCATGTTTCCTGGCAGGCTTTGCCTTCGCCGGCTTTGCCTTCGCCGGCTCTGCATCGCCGGCCTGCATCTGTTCACGCATGGCCTTGGCGGCCTCCGCCGCCAGCGCCGCTTCACGCCGAGCCGCCCTGGCCACCTTGCTCTGGGCTGCCGCCAGTTTCTTGGCCTGATCGGCCTCGGCCCGCGCCTGATCGGCCGCTTGAGAGTATTCCTGACCCTGCTGTTGCAGGCGCGCGGCCTCTTCCTGGGCCAGCTGGTATTGCAGGCGCTGCCGTTCCAGTTCGCGACGCGCCCGCTCCGCCTCGGCCCGGCTGTTGTCGAGCTGGATCTGGTCATGCTCGCGGTTGAGTTTGGCCAGCGTGGTCTCGGCGTCCTGCAATTGCGCGGAGGTCTTGGCCAGGTCGACCCGGCGCTCGGCCAGATACAGCGCGTGCGGCCGTTGACGCGACCCGGCCTGGGCCAGCTGGCTGATCGCATCACGCGCACGTGCCTGATCGGCCTGGGCATAGAGTCCCAGCACCGGGTCGTTCGACAACTGGTCGAGGCTGCTGGTCAGCCGGTTGATGTCGATATCGTCCTTGCGTGCATGAGCGACGCCGGCCAGGCTCAGGGTCAAGGCGAGAACGGCCAGCATGCCGGTCAACTGTTTCATGGCTGACCCTCCTGGGTACTGCTGGCTGGCGCCGGCGACGAGGCTGGTGCGGGAAGCGTCTGCAGACCGCCATCGGTCGGCGCGGCAAGCACCGATGCCGAGGGTGCCGGCATGTCCTGAATCGGGGCCGCCGCGGAAGAAGCCGGTGCCGGCGGCGCCGCCTGCTCCTGTTGCGCAGCCGCTTCGGCCTGCTCACCTTGCTGGCGCAGACGGTTGTTTTCCTGTTGCTTGTCGACGATTTTGGCGCGCACCGCACCCAGTCGCGCCTTGGCGCGGGCCAATTCGGCGTCGGCGCTCGATTCCGTGGCCAGATCGGCGGCCATGGCATATTTGCGTTCGGCCATGGCCGCCTGCGCCTGCTGGAACTTGTCCTGCGCGAAGCCAAGGTCGACCGGTGCATAATCGGCGGCACCGGCGTCGCGCGCCTCCTGCAACCGGTTCTGTGCCAGGGTCATCGAGTCGTTGGGCGGTGGCACCGAGGCGCAGCCGGCGAGCGCCAGGCTCAACAGCAGCAGGGCAACTGTCGCGTGACGGATAATGCCGGGGCGGCCGGCCAATGGGGAACCGAAGTACATCACAATCCTCATGGTGTGTCGCAGCGTATTGTGGACAGGCATAATCCACCATTGCAATGCATATCGCGAACCCGGGGTGAAACGTGGATATCGGCTACTTCCTCAAGCTCATGGTAGACAAGGGCGCGTCGGACATGTTCCTCAGCACCGGCGCCCCGGTGAACATCAAGGTCGAGGGCAAGCTCTATCCACTGGGCAATACCGGCCTGCCCAGCGGCATGGTCAAGAAAATCGCCTACTCGCTGATGGATGAAGGCCAGGTGCCCCAGTTCGAGCGCAATCTCGAGCTGAACATGGCGCTGGCGGTGAAGGAAGCCGGCCGCTTCCGCATCAACGTGTTCAAGCAGCGCGGCGAAGTGGGCATGGTGATCCGCGCGATCAAGAGCGAGATCCCCAGCATCGATCAGCTGCAACTGCCGGGGATCTTCCGCGACCTGATCATGGAGCCGCGCGGGCTGATCCTGGTGGTCGGCGCCACCGGCTCGGGCAAGTCGACCACGCTGGCAGCGATGATCGACCAGCGCAACAGCAACTCGCCCGGCCACATCCTCACCATCGAGGATCCGATCGAATACCTGCACCGGCACAAGCGCTCGATCGTCAACCAGCGAGAAGTGGGGCTGGACACGCACAGCTACCACGAAGCGCTGAAGAACGCGATGCGCGAGGCGCCGGACGTGATCATGATCGGCGAGATCCGCGACACCGACACGATGGAAGCGGCGATCGCGTTCTCCGAAACCGGCCACTTGTGCCTGGCCACGTTGCACTCCAACAACGCCGACCAGACGCTGGAGCGCATCCTCAACTTCTTCCCTGAATCGGCGCACAAGAACGTGCTGATGAACCTGGCGCTGAATTTGCGCGCGGTGATCAGCCAGCGCCTGGTGATCGGCAAGGACGGGCGCCGCATTCCCGCGGCCGAGGTGCTGCTGAATACGCCGCTGATCCGCGACATGATCCGCCGCGGCCAGACCCACGAGATCAAGGAAGCGATGGATCGCAGCCTGCAGGAAGGCATGCAGACCTTCGACCAGTCATTGTACCGTTTGTACAAGGACGGTCGCGTGGATCTGGAAGAAGTGCTCAACAAATCCGATTCGCGCGACGGACTGGCGCTGAAGATCCGCCTCGCCGAAGGTGGCAACAGCAACAACGAGGAACTGGCCGGCAACGACCCCTACGGCATGGGTTTCTAGAAATGCGGCCAGCGGCCGCCGCAGGCACTTGCCTCCGGGGAGACAAGATTACGCTCCGGCCCCCTCATTTCTAGCTCTGCGGCGCGTCGGACTGCGCCTCAGGTACCGCGCGACGGAAGGCCTCCAGCTCATTGCAGGCCCGATGTATTCGCCAGACCGTGGGATAGGCATCCATCGGCAACTTCCAGCGCAGGGCGTTGTAGACCTGCGGCACCAGGCAGATATCGGCCACGCTCGGGGTCTCGCCGTGGCAGTAGCGCCCGGTCGCCGCGTTGTCGGCCAGCATCGTCTCCAGCGCGGCAAAGCAGGTTTCCATCCAGTGCCTTGACCACTGCGCACGCTGCTCCTCGTCGGCACCGAATTGGGATTCCAGCCGCTGCAGCACCCGCAGGTTGCCCAGTGGATGGGTATCGCAGGCCACCACCATGGCCAGCGCGCGAACCCGTGCACGTCCGCGGGCATCCATCGGCAACAAAGCCGTCTCCAGCTCCGGATGCATCTCGTCCAGATATTCCATGATGGCCAGCGACTGGGTGATCACGCGGTCGCCGTCGAGCAGGCAGGGAATCAGCTGCTGCGGGTTGATGCCGCGGAAGACGTCACCGTGCTGCTCGCCGCCATCGCGCACCAGGTGTACCGCTCGCGATTCGTACTCGAGCCCTTTCAGGTTGAGCGCAATGCGCACCCGATACGCCGCGCTGGATCGCCAGTAGCCGTAGAGCACCAGACCGGTAGCCATGAGCCGTCCCCCTCCCCCGTGCATGTGACGGGCAGTTTAGCCATAGTTTGGCTTCGGCACAGCGCCCGTCGTCGAAGCACTGCCCACGGCCGCGCTGGCCGCCGCATGGTTTGCATCGACGTGCAGTGCACCGGACAATAGGCGGTTGGCGCCACGCCGGCGTTCAACCCAACCACCACCGGAGATCTGCCGTGTCCGTCACCCGCATGAGTGAGCTCGATTTGCGCGATCAGCGCGTACTGATCCGCGAGGATCTGAATGTGCCGTTCGACGATCATGGCCAGATCAGCTCCACCCAGCGCCTGGATGCAGCCCTGCCCACGATCAGGGCCGCGCGCGAAGCCGGCGCCCGTGTGATGGTGATGTCGCACCTGGGTCGGCCGAAGGAAGGCCAGTTCGACGACGACGCCTCGCTGGCGCCGGTGGCGGCCTGGATGAGCGTGCAGCTCGGCGCACCCGTGCGGCTGGTCAGCGACTACCTCGATGGCGTCGAGGTCGCCGCCGGCGAAGTGGTGCTGCTGGAGAACTGCCGCATGAATGTCGGCGAGGGCAAGGACGACGAGGCGCTGGCGCGGAAGTACGCCGCGTTGTGCGACATCTTCGTGATGGATGCCTTCGGCACCGCGCACCGCGCGCAGGCCTCCACCCATGGCGTGATCCGGTTTGCTCCGGTCGCGGCAGCCGGCCCGCTGCTGAGCGCCGAACTGGATGCACTGGGCAAGGCGCTGGAGCAGCCGGCGCATCCGTTGCTGGCGATCGTTGCCGGCTCCAAGGTCTCGACCAAGCTGGCGCTGCTGGACAACCTGCTTGGCCGCGTCGACCAGTTGATCCTGGGCGGCGGCATTGCCAACACCTTCATCGCCGCCATGGGCCATTCGGTCGGCAACTCACTTTACGAAGCGGATCTGCTGGATGTCGCCAAACGGGTACTTGCAGACGCCAGGCGACGCGGTGTCGCCCTGCCGATGCCGGTGGATGTGGTGGTGGCGCCGTCGTTCTCGGCACAGGCACCAGCCACAGTGAAGGCCGTCGACCAGGTCAACGACGACGAGATGATCCTCGACATCGGCCCGCAGACTGCCGGACTGTATGCCGAGATGATCCACAAGGCCGGCACCGTGGTCTGGAATGGCCCGGTCGGCGTGTTCGAGTTCGACGCTTTCGGCAAGGGCACCGAGGCGTTGGCGCAGGCGATCGCGACATCGAACGCATTCTCCATTGCCGGCGGTGGCGACACCCTGGCGGCGGTCGACAAGTACGGCATCGCCGCCAAGGTGTCCTACATCTCCACCGGCGGCGGTGCGTTCCTCGAATTCCTCGAAGGCAAGGAATTGCCGGCAGTGACGGCGCTGAAGGCACGCGCCGGCAAATAGCGCGTCTCAAGCCCTGATCGTGCCTTGCGGCTGGCCGCCGGCCTCCCGCGATGCGCGATCAGCTCCGCTCGAAAAACCTGCGGAAGGCCTCGACCGTGCGCTCGATGCCGTCATCGTCGATATCCAGATGCGTCACCAGCCGCAACGTCGGCAGGTAGCCGATGCTGATGCGGATGCCCGCGCCGCGCAAATGGACGTCCAGTTCACGCAGGCGCGCCGCCGGCACATCGATGAACACCATGTTGGTGTATTGCCCGAGCAAGTCGATGCCGCCGATCTCGCGCAGGCGGCCGGCCAGATACGCAGCGCGGCGATGATCGTCGGCCAACCGCACCACATGATGATCCAGCGCATGCAGCGCCGCCGCCGCCAGCATGCCGGCCTGGCGCCAGCCGCCGCCACAGACCTTGCGCCAGCGGCGCGCCTTGTCGATCAGCGCCTGCGATCCGACCAGCACCGAGCCGACCGGCGCACCGAGCCCCTTGGACAGGCAGATCGATACCGTGTCGAAATGCCGGGCGATCGCGCGCGCGGGCACCGCGCACGCCACCGCCGCATTGAACAGGCGTGCACCATCCAGATGCAGCCCCAGGCCATGGGTGCGAGCCAACTCATGGGCTGCGGCCAGGTAATCCAGCGGCAAGAACCGCCCGTGCCAGGTATTTTCCAGTGCCAGCACGCGGGTTCGTGCAAAGTGCGGATCCAGCGGCTTGATCGCCGCCACGATGCTTTCCAGTGGCAGCGAACCATCGGCCGCCTGCACGATCGGCTGCGGCTGGATCGAGCCGAGCACGGCCGCGCCGCCGCCCTCGAACTTGTAGGTGTGCGCATCCATGCCGACCAGGTACTCGTCGCCACGCTCGCAATGTGCCAGCAAGGCCAGCAGGTTGGACTGGGTGCCGCTGGGCACGAACAGCCCGGCCTCGAACCCGAGATCCGCCGCAAGGCGTTGTTGCAGGACATTGACGGTGGGATCTTCGCCATAGACGTCGTCGCCGACCTCGGCCTCGAGCATCGCTGCACGCATCGCAGGCGTGGGCCGGGTCACCGTGTCGCTGCGCAGGTCGATCACATTCATCTTCGTATCCTCGATGCATCCGGCCGGCACCGGATTCACACCCGCCGCCGGAAGTACAGCCATGCCGCACAGGCCAGCAACGTCGCCGGCAGCAGATTGGCCAGCCACGGCGGCATGCCGTAGACGGTGCCGAAATTGACCATCGCCTGTTGCAGGAAGTACCAGCCGATCGCCAGCAACATGCCGATGAACATGCGCTTGCCCAGGCCGCCGGAACGCAACGTGCCGAAGGCGAACGGCATCGCGCACAACACCAGCACCAGCACGTTCAGCGGATACAGCGCTCGGCCCCAGAACGCCACCGCATAGCTGCCGGCGCTCTGACCATTGCCCTCCAGATAACGCATGTTGCGCCGCAGGTCGCGCATCGACAGGTATTGCGGCTGCACCACCGACTGCGCCAGCACCTGCGGGTTGAGACTGGACTGCCACGGTTCGCTGGCGCTGGTGCTGCTGTGCGTGCCCTGTTCGTCGAGGGTGGTATTGCGCACATCGTGCAGCACCCACTGGTGACCGTCGTGCACGGCTGTCCTGGCCCAGCGAAAGCGACTGAGTTGTCCATCGGCACGGAAGGTGAACACCCTCACGTCGCTCAACTGCACCGTGCTCAGGCCGTCGTGCTGCTGCAATGTAGTGCCACGTGCATTGATGATGTCGTTGCCGTCGCGGGCCCACAATCCGCTGTCGGTGCCCATGCCCAGGCTGCCACCCTTGGCCCGCAACTGCATCGCCTGGGCCTGCTGGTCGCCCCACGGCGCGGCGGTCTCGCCGAGAATCACCACGCCGACGATCAAGACCGCCACCACGCCTACCGCCGAACCGGCGATGCGCAAACGCGACATGCCGGCGGCACGCAGGGCGGTGAGCTCGCCGGTGCCGGCCAGCCCGCCGAGGCCAAGCAGGCCACCGATCAGCGCGGCGTTGCCGAACATCTCGTAGGCCCGTCGCGGAAACGTCACCAGCACATACACGACAGCGTTGCTCAGCGTGTAACCGTGCTTGCCGACATGGCCGAGCTGGCGCAGGAACTGGGTCACGGCATCAAAGCCGGTCAACACCAGCCACACCATCAGCAACGAGCCGAGCACGCTCATCGCCACCAGCCGATCGACTCGTTTGACGGTGAACATCATCATGCCGGTTTGCCCGGTACCCGCCCGGGCAATTTGCGCGGTGCATACTGCTTCCACAGCAGCCACGCCGCCAGCATCGCCACCAGCACATGCAGCGCCCACAATGGCGCCTCGTTGTGCCAGTGCCCCTTGGCGATCTGCCCGCGCCCCAACGCCAGCAGCAGGTAATAGAGATAGAACGCCAGCACCGCCAGCAGCAGGCGGCCGTACTTGGGTTCACGCGGACTCTGCCGGGACAGCGGCAACGCCAGCAGCAACAGCACCAGGGTCAGCGCCGGCGCATTCGCACGCCACGCAAATTCGGCCATGTCATCAGGATCGTTCGACCGTGCCAGGGTCCAGCTGTCCTTGGAATGCGATGGATCCTCGTCGTCGCTGGCCTGCACGCTGGACAACGAGGTGTCGTTGCGCCGGTACTGCATCTGGCGCCAGTTGTCGGCACCCAGCGGAATATCGTATTGCCAGCCATCCTTGAAGGTGATGAAGCGTCCATTGCCGTCGCTTTCCTGATACAGCCCGCCGCTGGCCGCGCTGACCACTTTCAGGTGCGGCGTGCCGTCCTTGCTGCTGCGTTGGGTAGCCACGAAGGTTCGGCCGAGCTGGGTACCGTCACGACTCAAGGTATCCACGAAGATGATGCCCCCCTTGCCTGGCAGGCTGGTGAAACGCCCTGCGTCCAGTCCGGCAGCAATCACCGATCGGTTCGCCGTCGCCACCATCGCGTCGCTGGCACGCACCGCCCACGGCCCCAGCCACAACGCCACCACCATAGTGATCGCCACCAGCCCCGCGGCGAGCAGTGCCAGCGGACGCAACAGCCCGGCCGGCCCCATGCCCGAGGAAGCCAGCACATGCATTTCGCTTTCGCGATACATCCGGCCCAGCCCCATCAGCACACCGACGAAACTGGCCAGCGGCATCAGGTTGGTCAAGCCATCGAGGGTCTGCAGGCCGAGCACCTGGAACATCACGCTGGCCGGAAAACTGCCATTGGCGACCTGTTGCAGCACCTTGGCGAAGGCGCTGCCGGCCACGATGACCAGCAGCACCGCCACGGTGGCAGCCACGGTCTGCGCCAGTTCACGCAGGAAATAACGGTCGAGAATGCTCAGCATGCGATAAACTTGTCTGCTTATCCGGTTCGGCGGCGATCCGCCGGCAAACCGCAAGTCTAGCCTGTCCGACCCCGCGTCGGGCCCAAACAGGAACCATCGAGATGACCCTCCAGTTCAGCCTGGGTACCACTTCACCTGAAACCGTCGACAGTGCCTGCGTGCTGGTCGGTGTCTACGAACAAGGGGTGTTGACCAGCGCCGCTGCACAGGTGGACAGCGCCACCGATGGCTTGATCAAGCGCCAGGTGGAAAGCGGCGACATCACTGGCAAGGCCGGCTCCACCGTGCTGCTGTTTGCGCCGGCCGGCGTCAACGCCAAGCGGGTGATGGTGGTTGGCCTGGGTGCGCAGAAATCGTTCGACAGCGCGCGCTTCCAGAAAGTGAACATCGAGGCCGCACGTGCCCTCGGCCGCCTGCCGGTCGCCGAGGCGGTGTCCTGCCTGGCCGACGTGGACGTTCCCAACCGCGACCTTGCCTGGCGTGTGCGCATCGCCGCACTGGCCAGCGACTTTGCCGCCTACCGTTACACCGCCACGTTCAAGCCGCGCGACAAGAGCAAGCAGACGACGCTGGCATCGATCACCTTCAACGCCGGCACCGAGGCGCAGTCCGGTCTCGACCAGGCCGTCGCGATCGCCGAAGGCGTGCGTTTCGCGCGCGAGCTGGCCAACCTGCCGCCGAACATCTGCAACCCGGCGTGGATCGCCAGCCAGGCGCAGGCCTTCGCCGACAGCCAGGGTGACGCCACCACCTGCAAGGTGCTCGATCACGTCGAGATGGAGCAGCTCGGCTTCGGCTCGCTGCTCGCGGTGGCCCGCGGCTCGGCCAACAAGGCCAAGCTGGTGGCACTTGAGTACAAGGGCGGCAACGAGGGCGACAAGCCTTACGCCCTGGTCGGCAAGGGCGTCACCTTCGACGCCGGTGGCATCAGTTTGAAGCCCGGCGCCGGCATGGAGGAGATGAAGTTCGACATGGGCGGTGCCGCCGGCGTGCTGGGTGCGTTCGTGGCCGCCGTGAAGATGGGCCTCAAACTCAACCTGGTCTGCGTGGTGCCGACCGTGGAAAACATGCCCGACGGCGACGCCTACCGTCCCAGCGACGTGCTGACCAGCCTGTCCGGGCTGACCATCGAAGTGCTCAACACCGATGCCGAAGGCCGCCTGATCCTGTGCGACGCGCTGACCTGGACCGCCAGGACGTTCCAGCCGCACACCATCATCGATGCAGCGACCCTCACCGGCGCCTGCGTGATCGCGCTGGGCAAGCATGCCAGCGGGCTGATGAGCAAACACGACGACCTCGCCACCGAACTGCTCGCCGCGGGTGAGGAAACCCTCGACCGCGCCTGGCGCCTGCCGCTGTGGGACGACTACCAGACCCAGCTCGACTCCGGCTTCGCCGACGTCGCCAACATCGGCGGCAAGACCGCTGGCGCGATCACGGCCGGCTGCTTCCTGTCGCGATTCACCGACGGCCAGCGCTGGGCCCATCTCGATATCGCCGGCACCGCCTGGGAAGACGGTCGCAAGGGGCTGGCCACCGGCCGCCCGGTGGCGCTGCTGGCGCAATGGCTGATCAACCAGCAGTAGGCACGATGGAATGGGAAACGAGTGGGCGCGAGCCGTTACACTCGTTTCCCACTCCTCTTCACTCGTTTCTCGCCCGATGCCCCGAGCCGACTTCTACCTCATCGACAAGCCGCGCTTTCGCGAGCAGCCGTTGCTGCTGGTCTGCGAATTGGCGAAGAAGGCATTCGCGGCGCGCCAGCCCACGCTGATCCTGACTCGCGACCACGGGCAGGCGCATGCGCTGGACGACCTGCTCTGGGCATTCGACGACGACGCGATGATTCCGCATCAGCTGGCCGGTGACGATGACGACGACGAGACAGCCGTGCTGATCGTGCCCCCCGATGTCGACAGCGCCGACCGCCCGTTGCTGATCAACCTGCGCGAACACTGCCCGGCCGGCAACTATCAGCGCGTGCTGGAAGTGGTGGCCGCCGATCCGGCCGAGCGCGATGGCTCGCGCCTGCGCTGGCGTGAATATCAGCGACTGGGCTTCGAACTGCACAAGTTCGACATGTAGCGACTCACCCTGCCGCTGGCGCCGTCAGGATACGTGCCAGTGCGTCGATCAACTGCTCGCCGCTGAGCGGCTTGCGCAGGAAGCCGTCCATTCCCGCCTCACGCGCCAGTACCTCGTCGCGCCCGCCGGAGCGGGCGGTCACCGCCACGATCGGAAGATGCTGCCCGGCAGACTCGCGCTGGCGGATCAGGCGGGCAATCTGGAAACCGTCGACACCCGGCAGATCCAGATCCAGCAGCACCGCATCGAACTCGGTATGCGCCAACTCGGCCAGTGCCGCCAGCCCGTTGCCGACATGCACCAGCGCGTGGCCTTCCCGTTCCAGCAGGCCGCGGATCACCGCCGCCACGATGCTGTCGTCCTCGACCAGCAACAAGCGATAGCTGGCACCGGCGAGTGACGTCGCCGGCAGCGGCGCCGGCGCCGGCGGCTCGACCAGCGGCAGGCGCACGCGGAACGTGCTGCCATGGCCCACCCGCGACTCCAGCTCGATACTGCCCCCCATCATGTCGACCAGCTCGCGGCAGATCGCCAGACCCAGCCCGCTGCCGGCACCCCGTTGTGGACTGTCGGCCTGCTCGAAACGCTGGAACAGCCGTGCCTGGCTGGCCTCGGGAATGCCGGGGCCGGTATCACTGACGCTGATGACCAGCCCGTCCGCACTGCGCTGTGCCTGCAAGGTGACCTTGCCGCGCTCGGTGAACTTCAACGCGTTGCTGGCCAGGTTCAGCAATACCTGCTTGATGCGCACTGCATCGCCGACGACTTGCGCCGGCAGATCGTCGGCCGCTTCCAGCACGAAGCGGATCCCCTTGGCCCGTGCGAGGCCCTGTTCCAGTTGTGCCACATCCTCGAGCATCTGGCGTGGAGCGAACGGCGCCGGCTCCAGCTCCAGTCGACCCGCCTCGATCCGGGCCAGATCCAGTGCATCGTTGAGCAACTTCAGCAGCATGCCGCCGGAACGCTGCATGGCCCGGGTGTAATCGCGCTGCAAGGGATTGAGCGGTGTGCTCAACAGCAACTCGGCCATGCCCATCACACCGGTCATCGGCGTGCGTATTTCATGACTCAGCGTGGCCAGGAACTGGGTCTTGGCGGCACTCGCCGCTTCGGCCATCCGGCGTTGCTGCTCGACCATCTGCATGTGATGACCTTGCGCCAGCCGCCGACGCCAGCCGAGCAAGCCCAGAACGACCAGCACGACCGCCAGCAGCAGGTAGGCCGACCACGCCCACCAGCGTTGCCAGGGCGGCGCCTGCACGTTGATGATCAGCGGGGACGCCATTCGCGACCATTGACCGTAGGCATCGGCGGCCATCACCTCCAGCTTGTATCGGCCGGCGCCCAGGCCGGCGAACTCGCGTTCGCCACGATTGCCGACGTCGACCCAGCCATTGTCGAAATTCGACAAGTGGAAGCAATAGCGGTTGGCGGCCGGATTGATGTAGGACGCCAGCCGCGCACCCACTTTCAGGTCGCGGTCGCGCCAGCCAAGTTGCACCGTCGTCGAACTGTTCAGTGGGAACGAGTGATTGACACCATCCCTGCGCACTTCGAGGCGGGTCAATGTGAGCGGTGGCGGGGGTTGCGCGTGTTCGTCCAGACTCAGCAACCGCTTCGGCTGGAATGTCGTTACACCGCTGCTGTCGGGCGTGAAAATCGTGCCGCCTGGCCCGATGTCCGTCACGCCAGAACCAAATTCCGCATTGGACAGGCCTTGCGCCGGGCCAAACGCGATAAAACGATGCGTGGCTTTGTCGAACCGCCACAACCCCGGATTGGCAAACAGCCACAAGTCACCCTGGCGATCGACGCGCAATGCCTTCAGGTCGGAAACCAGGCCTTTTTTGCCGATGCTTTCAACCTGATCGCGTCTGGCCTTGCCGTCGACATAGGCGTAGTGCTCAAGCACTTGCTCGGTCGCCAGCCAGAAGCCGCCATCATCGAAATCGAACGCCAGCACATCGCCCTTGTGCACACCTGGCACGAACATGAGTTTGCCGCTGCCGCGATCCAGCCGCATCAGCCCGGCTGCACTGGCATACCAGAGGTCGCCCGCGTGAACGCTCATCTGGGATGGCAGCAAGCCGTCCTTGGCCGCGCTCGCCTCGGCATCCATCGGCACCGGGACAATCGCCTCGGTAGCGGAATCGATCGCGAAAACGCCCTCGCCCCACGAAGCGGCATAGATCTTCCCGTCGCCGCCAGCCGCCAGCAGCACCGGCCGGGTCATGTGCGCACGCATGATGTCGATCGGCTTGAGCTGGCCGTGATCGAAAACCTGCAAACCGCCGGGCACATCGATCCACAATCGGTCGCGACTGTCCTCGGCCAGTGCCACGACTTGCCCGCGAACGCCCTGAACCACATGCTGCACGTGCCCGTTCGACACATCCAGCTTGTCGATCCAGCCATCGTCGCCGCCCACCCACAACTTGCCGTCATGCCCGAGCTTGATCGTCGACGTCGCAATATTGGACAGACTGTCGGCGTCATCCGGGATATGCGTATAGCGGTTGAAGCCGTCCCAGTCCGGCGGCAGGTAGGCGATCGAAGATTCCTCGAACGTGATCCACAGGCCGCCTTGCCGGTCCACCATCATTCGCCAGATCTTGCTGCCTGGCAGCCCTCCGGACAGCAACGGATGGCCGCGAATCATCTGGAACATGCCGTCTTCAGCGCTGAGCACGAGCCCGTCTGCCTTGCCGATCCACAATCGATCGTGCGCATCGCGAACACTGCTCAGCACACGCGAAGACGACAACCACTTCGGCCCCAGCGGACGCGCCACGCCATCGGCACCAATCACCAGCAAACCGTCACTGAGCGCGACCCGAACCACGCCATGGTCGCCATCGAGGCTCCAGCTCTTGCCGATGTCACCGTGATAGGAAGGATCGACCGGCACACGCTGGAAATCGCCGTTCGGCTGGCGCAGATAGATCCCGGTCTGGGCCGCTATCCACAAGCGCCCATCCGGCTCCGCCAGCAATGCACGGATCGCGCCGAAGGACTCCACCTTGCCATCGATCACCAACGACTCATGATCGAACCCCGAGTCGTCCGGCCGCATGCGATCAAGCCCCGCTTCGGTCCCCACCCAAAGCAGGCCTTCGGCAGTCTGCGCAATGCTCCAGACTTCATTGCTGGACAGGCTCTCCGACTGCCTCTCGCTGTGCACCCAATGCCTGAAATGGCCATCCGCCTGATCGTAGGCGATCAATCCATCAGAGATGCCGCCGGCCCATATCGTGTTGTCGCGATCCACCAGCAGGGTATAGATCGCGTTGAAAGGCAGCGAGTCCGGATCGTCCGTGACATGCCGGAAGGTCTTGAAATTCATGCCGTCGTAGCGGATCAACCCGCCGGCCGAAGCGAACCACATCAACCCGTTCCTGTCCTGCGTCACGGCGTAGACCGGTCCGCCCGGAAGGCCGTCGGCGATGCCGAAGCGGCGAAACTGGGGGGTCGACAAGGGCTGCGTCGTCGTCGCCTGCATCTCCACCGGAGCACGCGACATGGCTGCGCCGCCCATCATGACCTTCGATGAGCCGACCGCCATCACTGCACCCAGCATGAGCGATACAAGCATGCGCATTTCCCCTGAACGCCCCAATGATGCCAAATCATGTCCGCCGCAGCGAGCGCGGCATCAGCCAGGCGTGATCGCGCACTCATCTGCGACCATGCGATGGCGCGCGCATGCAACGGCTAGAATGCGCCCATGTCCCGACGCCTGCGCCTGCTGTTTACCGCACTGGCCATCGCCGCCCTGCTCTGGCTGCTGTTCGCCGCGGCCGAGCGTGCGCTGGCGCTTGCCCAGCGTTTTCTGGCGTTGCCGACTGCGTTGCAGTGGACGCTCGGCGCGATCCTGGCCCTGTTTGCCGTCGCCGGATTGAGCGTGGTGTGGTGGCTGTTGCGCCCGCGGCGCAAGCGCCAGCCGCCACCCGCACCTGATCGCGGCAACCTTGAGCAACGCATCGGACAATTGCGCGAACACGGCGCCGACACCGGCGCGCTTGCCGCAGAACTGGGCGAGCTCGATCGGCGTCGAACCAGCGCACGCATCTACGTCGCGCTGTTCGGTGAAATCTCCACCGGAAAATCCAGCCTGATCCGCGCACTGGCTCCGCAGGCGCGACTCGCCAGCGATGCGCGCGGCGGCACCACCCGCGACGTCGGTCACTACGACAGCAGCCTGCCCGACGGTCGCGACCTCGTGCTCGCCGACGTCCCCGGCAGCCGCGAAAGCGGCGGCGAGGCACGCGAAACCCTGGCGCGCGAGGAGGCGTTGCGCGCGCACGCGGTGATCTATCTGTGCAGCGGCGACCTCACCCGCAGCCAGACCGATGAACTGCGCTGGCTGGCCGATTTCGGCAAACCACTGTTGCTGGTACTGAACAAGGCCGACCAATGGAACGCCACCGAACGCGAGCAACTGTTGGCACAGCTGCGCAAGCAGTCACGAGGCATCGCCAGCACCGTGGTGGCGATCAGCGCCGGCGGCAGCGAGCGTTACCAGCGCCAACTCGCCGATGGCCGCACCGAATCGATCGAACGCCAGCGTCGGCCGGCGATAGAGCCGTTGCTGCAGGCGCTGGCCAGACTCACCGCGCCCGGGGCCGAAGGGCTGGAAGGTCTGCGCGAAAACGCGGTGCTCGCCGGATTGCACCAGCGTACCGGCATCCTCGAAGCACAGACCCGCGCCGAACAGGCCGAACGCATCGTGCGCAAATACGCGCGCCGCGCCATCGTCGGCGCGATGGCAGCGGTGGCGCCGGGAAGCGATCTGGTAATCCAGGGCGTGCTCGCCACCGGACTCACGCGGGCGCTGGCCGAGCTTTACGACGTCAAGGTCAGCGAAGTGCAGATCGAGGACTTCGTGCAACAGGCGAAACTCACCTTGCGCAGCGGCAGCTCGATCGTGCTGGCGGTGGCAGGCAATGCGCTGAAGGCGTTTCCCGGATTGGGCACGCTGGGTGGCGGCGTGTTGCACGCATTCGCCTATGCGTTGATCTTCGATTCGATGGGCCGCGCGCTGGCCGCTTCGCTGGCCGAACGGCAGGCGCTGGATCAGGATGATGCCGGGGCACGGCTGAAGGAGTTGCTCGCCGATGGCGGGAGTGGGAGGTTGCGGGAGTTGGCATCGTTGACGATGGAGGCGGTGCGCGAGCGCCGTGACTCGGAGTGAGTCGTTTGCGTTTTCGACTGGCGATGCCTTAGATCAATGGCTTTCGTGCGCCTTCGGCGCGCGAGTTACTTATCTCTTGCGTGGCCAAGAGATAAGTAACCAACAGAGAAGGCCACCCCGCTTGGCGCTTGCCGCCCATCCATGGGCGACAAGTCCGTGAGGCGGGGCCGGGCTTTTCGACAGGGCATCCTGCCCTGGCGAAAAGGAGTCGACATCCGTGTCGACTCCCGCTTCGCGGCCTGTCGTCCCCACCTCACCGCCGCACAGGGGCCCCGAGTAGAGCAGCGGGCCCTCCTGGCCCGCACCATTCGAAAAGCCAAATCAAACGCGCTGCGTCTTCGAGCAAGAGCCGACCCATAACGCAACAAGCAACCATAGGTACGCTCTAAATAGCCTGCACCTTGTCGACAGCCGGCCATTCGGGTCACGATGGCAACCGGTAGTCTGCCGACGGCAGAGGTCGACCCAAAAGAGACGGTCATGGCCGTCCGCTTTGAGCAAGGCTGACGGGATGAATCGGCCATTGCCTAGACGGCTCGGGGATAGTGGAAACGCCCACCCGAAGCGTGGGCTGCCTCGCTACCCCTTCGCGAATAACTTGTTGAACAGGCGCTCGGCTTCTTCGAGACCGTGCTCGGTCAGGACCACAGATTTCGTCTTGTTAACGGGATCTTCGATCAGCCCTTGCCGGTACAGGCGGTCGGTTGTTTCCCAGTCAAACGCCTTCCACGCTCTGCACCCGTCGTGCACCGTGAGGTGCATGAGCGCCAGAACCGCCTCGTCTATTTTCTTGGTGTCAGGCTCCACGACTCGAGATGATACGACTATCGCGTTGTATCGGTAGAACGCTGGAATTAAGCGGCGGCGCAGCCGTCCGCCTTGAACGAGTAAAAAGAGACTTCCCCTCCGTTTCGGCCTCGAGGGCCATGATGGTGTTGCGACACAACCGTCACTGCAAAGAGGAAGTCTCCATGAGCACTATAACCATCGGCGTG
>DATMTH010000164.1:0-5435 GCA_035564915.1 Rhodanobacter sp. | reverse complement strand
CGCCCCGATCGGCAGGTAATACAGCGGCAAATGCGGCAGCTCGTAGAACTTCATCAGCACCGCGTTCAATACGAACGCCAGCAGCATGCCGATGGCGATGCCGAACGAGACAATCAGGAAATTCTCGGTCTGGAAGTAGCGAAGAATGTCGCCACGTGTCGCACCGATCGCACGGCGAATGCCGATCTGCTTGCGTCGCTGCGCGACCCAGAAGCTGGCCAATCCGCCAATCCCCAGCGCCGTCACCACCAGCAACACCACGCACACGCCAACCAAGGTGCCTGCCATCGATTGATCAGCTTGGAAGAATGCCGCGCGCGCCTCGTCGTAGGTGCGATGTGCCAGTACGACGCGATTCGGGTCGATGGCCTTGAGTTTGGCGACTGCATCGCGGAGTACCCGTGCACGATCCTGCGGCTTGCTGCGCACGACGTAGCTGCCTCCACCATCGCTCAGGTTTTCGCTGATGGGCACGACAAAACTGAAGGCAGGCCCTGCTTGAAGCGTGTTCGGCCGTGTCAAACGCGCGAGGACACCCACCACCCGCAGCGGGATGTCCTTGCCGATATAAAACGTCTTGCCCAGCGCGTTTTGTACTGGCCACAACCGCTGCGCCATCGCCTGCGTGACGATTGCGACGTGCGGCAAGTCGTTAGGGCTGTTGTCGTTGATCCCTTGCAATGCCTGATCGAGCGTCACGAATTCTTCCGGCGCAAAGCTCCGCCCGGCGATCAACTTCACCCCAAAGGTCGGCAACAGGTTCTCGCCGAAATACAGGCCCGCATTCATCGAAGGCTGCGGTTGATCGGGCTTGAGTTTGATATTGCTGTTGTTGCCACTTCCGAACGGCAGCTTGTCTACCAGCGCCACCTGGG
Organism: Rhodanobacter sp.; assembly: GCA_035564915.1. Classification (GTDB taxonomy): domain Bacteria; phylum Pseudomonadota; class Gammaproteobacteria; order Xanthomonadales; family Rhodanobacteraceae; genus Rhodanobacter. The sequence goes on along the minus strand of DATMTH010000164.1, from coordinate 4,560 downwards.
TGACACCCGGAATCTGCCGCAGCGCAGCCAAATCGGCCTGCGTGCGCGCCCCGGAGTCCGGGCGCGTGCCGATGTAGGCCATCTGGATCTGTACCAGCTCGTGCTCGGCGATGCCGCTGGGCATGTGCATGCGCTGCAGGTTCTGCGCAATCAGGAACATCGAGTTGCAGACAATCGCGCAGGTCAGCGCGATTTCCAGGATCAGCAGCCACATCACCAATTTGTGGCGGCGCAGTGCAGCGAAGATCGGCAGGATTTGCATGTCACTGACTCTTCAGGGCGGAGGCGGGGGCGATGTGACAAGCGCGCCATGCCGGTAGCAGGCCGGCCAGCAAGCTGGCACCGATGGCCAGCACAAAGGTGATCAACAGCATGGCCGGATCCAGATGCGCCAGCGAGGCATACTCGGCGGGCCGGTGACGCACGACCCAAAGACCCATCAACGCCAGCAGCAATCCGCCAATGCCGCCTGCCAACCCGACCATGCCGGACTCCACCAGCAATTGCGTGAACAACATGCGGCGTGAAGCGCCCATCGCGCGGCGCACGCTCAACTCGCCTTGCCGGCGCATGAACTTGGCCAGCATCAGCCCGACCGTATTGACCAGGCACACCAGCAGAAGCCCGAACGCCAGCCACGTCTGCAGGCGCACGTTTGACGGCACCACCTGGTTGTAATCCAGCCACTGCATCACGTTGCGCAAGCGCACATTCGGCGGCCGCTGAAAGCGTCCGAGGGATTTCTGCTCCTCGGAATAGCGGATCAGGAACTGCTTGTACGCCGTAGCCTTGGCCGGCGTATCGAGTTGCACCCAAAACTGCAGCCATGCGCAGTGATCATTGCGGGTCATGTCCTTTCCATCGGCGCCATTGCCCCAGCAGTCGGTGCCGCCGTCGTGGTCAAACCCGGCGTCCTGCGAAGTGGTCAAGGGCATATAGACACCCTCGTCTTCGTTGTAGCTCTGCACGTTCAAGTCGTAGAAGTGCGGATTCGGCCGCCAATCGCCGAGCACACCGATGATGAGAAAATCATGCCCGCCTAGTCTCAGCATCTTTCCGACGCTGTTCTTGCCGCCGAACAACTTGTCGTTGAGGACGTGGCTCAGCACCACCAGGCGTGCACGATCCTGATCATCCTTGGCAGTCCATGCACGCCCGTACTGGAACGGCACGTCGAACATCGGGAAGAATCCGGCACTCGTGTAACGCGCAGCCTCGAAGAACGGATCCAGCGTCGTGCGCGGCGGCTGGATCGCCACGCGACCACCCGTCATCAACGCCTGTTGCTGCGCTCCCTGCGCGTGGAGCAGGTTCATGCCGTCGATCCACGACACCTGATCCATCGGCTCCATGCCCGGCCGGTAGCCGAAACTGTCACGCGGATCAATCTGCACGTGATAGAGCTGCGCGCTCTTGCCGGGAATCGGATTACCCGACAGCACGTGCAGCACGGTGAGCGTGGTCATCGAGGCGCCAATGCCCAGCGCGATGGCCAGCACCATAAGCCCGGTGAGTACCTTGTTGCGCCTGAGGCTGCGCAATGCCAAATCGAGGTAGTAACCGAACATTGTCAGCCCCCTGCAACCGCAGCAGCTGCAGCGCTTCTGGTAGGAGCCCGCTCGCGGGCGATGCCTTTGACTCGAATCACGACGCGCACCAGAGCAGAAGCATCGCCCGCGAGCGGGCTCCTACCAATGAACGGAGCTTCATCGGCTGTCATCACACGCTCCTCGTCGCGACGACCGGCGGCACCGCCGCCGCACGCAAGGCCGGCCACAGCACCGCCAGCTGTCCCAATCCCCACAGCGCCAGCGCCCCGATCGGCAGGTAATACAGCGGCAAATGCGGCAGCTCGTAGAACTTCATCAGCACCGCGTTCAATACGAACGCCAGCAGCATGCCGATGACGATGCCGAACGTGACGATCAGGAAATTCTCGGTCTGGAAGTAGCGCAGGATGTCGCCACGCGTGGCGCCAATGGCACGGCGAATGCCGATCTGCTTGCGCCGTTGCGCGACCCAGAAGCTGGCGAGGCCGACGATGCCCAACGCGGTGACGCCGAGCAATGCCGCGATCACGCCGATGAGCATGCCGGCCATGGCACGGTCGGTGGCGAAGTGTGCCGCGCGCAAGACGGGTATCGATTGGCTGTTTTCGTGATCCAGCACCACGTCTGGCGCGATGGTCGCCACTGTCTTGCGTGCTTCCGTCATCACGCGCTCCAGGTCTTGCGGGTTCGCACGGATCTGGTACGTGCCAGCCAGCGTCCCACCCGGTAGCGCAGGCACGAACGCAGACCATTCCGCCCTGCCGCCGCCGTTTGCAGCCGCGCCCATGAAGTTCGCCACCACGCCGATCACTCGGTACTGGTACGGCCCCGTCCAGAACATCTTGCCGAGCGGGCTCTCGCCCGGCCACAGGCGATCCGCAAGGGCGCGCGTCACCAGCACGCGCGCGGAGGGCGGCAGCCAGGCCTTGTCGGGTATGGCCTGATAGTCGTCGGCATCGGGCATGGCACCGGCAACCAGTTCCAAGCCCAACGCCTTGATCGTGCCCGAATCGCCCACGTAGTAATCAATCACGGTGCCGTAGTGCTTGTGATCCAGCGTGACGCCAGCCACTCCCGCCTGCGGGCCGAATGGCACGGAAGAAACCGCGTGGACGGATTCGACGCCGGGAATCGCAGCGAGGCCAGCGATCATGCGCGCGTTCAAGTCGCTCGCCTCCTTCGGTTCGAAACCCGTGACGACGATTTCGCCGAGCGAAGCTTCGTCCACACCAGTGACGATGTTCATGGCGGAGAGGCGATTCGCGATGATGAACACCGCATTGCACAGCACTGCGCAGGCCAGCGCGATTTCCATGGCAATGAGGAAAGTGGCGAGTTTGTGCTTGCGCAGTGCCACGAGGATGGGGCGGATGTGCATGGCAGGCGTCCTCACAGCGTCTTGAGTTGCAAAGCCGGGGCAATGCGGCTGGCGCGCAGCGCGGGCAACGTGCCCGCGAGCAGGCTCACCGCAATCGCCAGTCCGATGGTCATGGTGAACATCGCCGTGTCCATGTGCACCAGATCGGAATACGGTGTCTGTTGCCGGCGTACCAGCCACAGACCCACCAGCGTCAGCAGCCATCCGCCGACGCCGCCGATGAAACCGATCAACCCCGCTTCGGTGAGGCATTGCGCAAACACCGCCCGGTGCGAAGCACCCAGCGCACGGCGCACGCCGATCTCGCCGCCGCGGCGCAGGAACTTCGCCAGCAGCAAGCCCACCGTGTTGAACAGACAGATGGCTAGAAAGGCGAACGCCAGCCACATTTGCAATTGCGCATCGCTGGGAATCACATGCTCGGCATCCAGCCAGCCCATCAGGTCCAGCATGCGCGTGTCGGTCTGCTGGAAACGCCCCAGCGCCTTCTGCTGCTGCACGTAGTTGGCCATGAAGTCGCGATAGGCCGAAGCCTTCGCCGCACTGCCCAGCTCCACCCACAGCGATACCCATACGCAGGGCGAATTTTCCAGATGACCTGGCACCGGTGGATTGCCCCAGCAGGTGTATTGCTGGAAATTGCCATCGTTGATTTCCAGACCGGTGAAGTACGGCGTGAACACGTCCTCCGGCTTGGCGTAGGGATCGGCCCCCTGCCCGTTTGCACCGATGCCACCCGCGACGCTGTAGAAGCGCGGAATAGGGCGCCACGGCTTCAACACACCGACGATGCGCACATCACTGTCCTTCAGGCGGAGCGTCTTGCCCACGCTGTCCTTGCCGCCGAACAGCCTGGCGTTGAGGTTCGACGAAATCACCGCCACACGCGCATGGCCCGCGTCGTCGGCAGGCGTCCACGCGCTGCCATATTCAAAGGGCACGCCGAACATCGGAAAAAAATCCGCCGTAGTGGACGTCATCCCCAGCATCATCGGCGGCAGGCTGGAATCGGGAGAGCGCACCTTCACCGCGCTGTCCACCACCAGCGCCTGACGGTCGGCGCGGTGCGCGCTCCACAGGTCCACCGCCGAGCGGTCGTCCATCATTGGCAATGGGTATTTGTGATGCCCGTAATAAGAATTGTCTGGCGTCGGGTCCACTTGCGGGTAATAGAGATGCGTGCTCCTGCCCGGCAGCGGGTCGCCGGACAGGATGTGCATGACCGTCAGCGTGGTCATGCTGGCGCCAATGCCCACCGCGATCGCCAACACCATCAGCGCCGTAAGCACTTTGTTGCGCTTCAGGCTGAGCATGGCCAGGTTGAAGTAGTAGCCGAACATTCCCTTTCCCCGTGGTTGTCTCCTCCCCCTGCAAGCAAGGTAGAGATCGGGATGGGCGGCTTTTCCTCGCGGCAAGAGCACCCCACCCCAGCCCTCCCCTGCGCGTCCCAAAGGGACTTCCTTCGGTCGCAGGGGAGGGAGCAAAGCAAGTTCACGCCGCCCGCGTCGCCGACACCGGTGGCACGTTCGAGGCGCGCCGTGCCGGCACGAACACCGCGAGTTGGCCGAGGATCAGCATCGCGACCACGCCGACCAGCACGTAGAGCACCGGCATCCGGTCCATCTCGTAGCG
>DATMTH010000163.1:0-18190 GCA_035564915.1 Rhodanobacter sp. | reverse complement strand
CAGCGCGCCGCTGATGGCCAGTCGGCTGCCGTTGGCGCGGATCACCAGCACCCGCGGCGTTTCACCACCCCAGCTCTGATCAATCAGGAAGTTGATGTGCTCCGGTGACGTTTCGGCATAGGCACGCGCCGGATAGACGTCCATTTTCATCTTGTGCAGCCGCGCATCGATGCTGGTCCGCAGGGCGAAACTGTCGGTAGTGACGGTGACCAGTTCGACATCCTTCGGATGGGCGCGTTGCAGCGTCGCCAGTGCCTGGAGGTTTGGTTCGCAATAGGCACAGTCGAGCGCCCACAACGCGATAATCCGCTCGCCATGGCTTGGGGGTTTCAACAGCGCAGCCACGTCGGTGGCGGCCAGTGGTTGCAACGAGCCGGCGGTGGCCAGGCCAGGAAGCCATAGCGCCATGACGAGCAGCAGGCCTTTCACGGTGTGATCTCGATCAGGCGGAAGCCGCTTGCCGTATTCCATGCCACGTAAGGCTGGCCATGCTTCTGCAGCAGTTGCGGCGAGCCGACCGCGGCGGTGCTGCTTGCGATTCCGCGGGCTGCGTCGAAGTGCGCACCATTGTCGCTGGAACGACGCAGCATCAGGCGATAGCCGTGGGCGCCCACCTGGTTCCATGCCACCCATACGGTGTGGCCGTGCACGGCCACGTCGGCATGGCTGGCGCCGGTGGTGGCGACGACCAGCGGATGGCGCGGCGGATGGCCCGGATCAAGTTGGCCGTAATGGATCGTGGGCTGCTTGCTGGCTTCATACCATACGGCATGGCGGATGCCATCGCTGCCGATGGCCATGCCGGGTCCCTGATGTGGACAACCGGCGATGTGCCAGTCGCTCCAGGTGGCGCGTTCGGCATGACTTGGCTGCCCGTCGGTGCGCAGCACGGCGAATGCGTGATCGCGGATATTGTCGCCCCGGATGCTGCGGAAGAACGCCGCAACTTCGCCGTCGGGCATGCGCGCCAGCACGATGCGGCAGCATTCACAGCTTTGGTCGACCAGCTTGTGATCGGCGACGAAACTGGCGCCGCCATCGTTCGACCAGCTGTAGTAGAGCGCGGCACCGAGATAGGGCTTGCCGGCCTTGGTGGCGGCGATCAGGTCGCGCTTGTCGATCCAGGCGATCACGATGCGGCCATGGCCGTCTACCGCCAGTGCATCGAAGCGGTGGGTGATCTCGGCATGATCGTGTTGCACCGTGATCGGTGCACTGAAGTGCCTGCCGTGATCCAGCGAGCGGACGAAGCGCACGAAGCCGGTCCACGGCGCTGCCCGCGGCTGCGACCAGCTCACGTAGACTTCGCCATGCGGGCCGAACGCGATCTTCGGCCGGTTCTCGCCTTCGGCATAGATCCGCTCGGGCTTGGCGTTCACATCGATCGGCGCGCTGAGCGTGCGGCCGTCATCGTCGGAATGTCGCAGCCGCACGTGACCATCGACGGCATCCACCACATACAGCCGGCCGTGGCCGTCGAATGCCGCGCTGGCACCCAGTTCGGGGCCCTTCGGCATCTCCATGTGCATGCCTTCGTGTGCCAGCAGGGCAGGCGGCAGCAGGCAGAGCAGAATGATCAGCAGAAGGCGCATCACAACTCCCAGCGCAGTTCGCCGAACCAGGTGCGGCCGGCATAGGGATGGTAAACCCAGTATTGCTCGCCGGTCAGGTTGTCGACGCCCAGCGCGGCGCTCCAGCCTGCGGCGAATTTCCAGCGAAGTTTGGCGTCGGCTACAGTGAAACTGCTTACGGCGCCGTAGCTGTCCACGAAATCACTGTTGTCCAGCGAGCCGTACTGGCGGCCCGAATGGCGGATGCCGAGGGACGCATCCCAGTGCGGTGCGAAGCGGTAATCGGCGAACACGCTGGCGCGCAATCTGGGGATGCGCGGAAAGTATTTGCCATTGGCCAGCGGGTATTGGCGATCTTCCAGCGTTTTTGCGTCATTGAGGGCGATGCTTGCTTGCAGATCCAGCCCGGGCGTCCAGACGTCCGTCAGGCTGACTTCCCCTTCAATGCCCCGGCTGCGCATGCGGTCGATATTCTGCACGCTGGTGACGGTGGGCGTGACGGTGATGTCGGTCTGCGAATAGAGCGAATTCGCGATGCGATCGTGGTACAGCGAGACACGCCAGTGGCCGTTGCTGAAATGCCGGGTCAGGGTGAGGTCGGTCGACTCGTCGGTTTCCGGCTTGAGCTCGGGGTTGTTGTTGACGATGGCGTTGGCGGAGATCGAGCCCTGGAACAATTCAGCCACGGTCGGATAACGCACCGCCTTGCCGTATGCCAGCCGCAGCTCCCAGCCTTGCGCCAGATCCCAGCTCAACGTCGCCTTGGGCGAGAAGTCGGTGCGTTGTCGATCGGCGTAATGCAGCGTGTTGCCGGCGTTGCCGAGCAGGCCGCCGTACGCGCGCCATTGCTCAAGCCTGCCGCCCACAGTCAGTGCCCATGCATCGGCGAAACTCCACACATCCTGCAGGTAGGCGGCGCGGGTCTGCGTGCGGCCGGCAAACGCGCTTGACGGGCCGCCGTCGGCGTCGCCGAGCCAGTCGCTGGCGTTGCGCACGCGGCTGTCCAGAACGTAGCGGTCGGCATGCGCGCCGGCATACAGCCGATGGTGGTCGCCGATCGGGCCGGAACTGCGCAAGTCGAAGGTGTCCCAGCCCGATCCGGCCATGTCGGCGATCGTGCCGGGACCGCCGATCGGCGTGCCGGGTTCGGCCAGGCTGGCAGTGGCGGCCTGCGAGTGCAAAAAGTCGTAATGACTGGCCACGGCCGTCCAGCGCCAGTCGTTGTCCAGATGTCCGTTCAACTCGATGCCGTACAGCAGATGGTCGTCGTGGGCGGAGGTTGGCGCCAGCCCGCTGGCCGGGAGGGTCCAGGTCTGCCCGGCGGCACTGATCACGCCGCGGGAGACCTGGTTACCGTCGGCGTCGCGGATCAGGCTGCGAGTGCGATCCTCGGCGCGGTTGTGCCACCAGCCCACGGTGAACAGCGCTGCAACCTGATCGCCCAGATCGACGCCGACTTTCAGCTTGGCCTGATCCTGCACGGTGTGCTCGATGCTGTTGGCACCGTAGACCAGTCGCGGTGAACCATTGGGGTTGCGGTCAGCGATGGCGCCGGTGACCGGGACTGCACTTGCCGGGTCGCCGCCGGTTCGAGCCGTGGCGTACTGCAACGGCTGGCCGTCGTTGTCGAGCCGGCTGTATTCGAGCAGCCAGCTCCAGCGGCCCTGCTTGTTGCCGAGCAGGGCCGACGCCTGGTGGCCGTTGTAGTGGCCACCGGCGCCGTAGGCGTCGTGATAGTCCTGGCTGAAGAACCGCGTGCTGACGCTGGCCATCAGCCGCTGTGGCAGCACGGTGTGGATCAGTACGGTGGTGCCCAGCGAGTTGCCTGGATACAGCGCGGAATAGGGCCCGTACAGAATGTCGGCGGCACCGACCTCTTCCGGTGCGACCATGCCCCAGCGCGGGGCGCCCGCGTAGCCGTTGGCCATCAGATTGGACAGCAGCAGGCCATCGGCATAGACCAGGCTGCGAGCGCTTTGCAGGGTGCCGGTATTGCGACCACTGATGACCGCGTTGGGGTCGCCGATATAGCGTTTGCGCACCATCATGTTTGGTGCGTACTTCAGGGCATCGGAGCTCCCGGTGACATTCTGCTGTTGCAGCTTCTGACGCGTGATGCGCACCTGGACGCCAGGTGTTTCGGTGACCAGGCTATCGCTGGCATGTACAGAGATCGGCGAGAGGTTGGTTGTCTGCAAGGACGATTCGGCAGCCAGCGACGGGTTGGCGGCGACGAGCGCGCAAAGGCCGAGCGGAAGGATGTTCAAGCGATACTCTGGATGTTGGTCTAGGGTTGCAAGGATAATCCTCTGCCCGACCCACGGCAGGTGACGTGTTGTCGCAGTGCGGGCTCGACGATGGGATGCCCGGCCATGACGAAAGGTGCCCGGCACGCGACATGCGCACGAACAACTGTACTGGCGTTGTTGGAGCGACTTCAGTCGCGATGCTTTGGCACGTGTGTGTGGGTGCGCGGAGAAAGGGCATCGCGACTGAAGTCGCTCCAACAAGAGCTCTATCGCGCGCTCCTGCTGCTCAATCGTCGCGGTCGGGCCGTTCGCGTACCGGGTGCTTGCTCAGTTTGCGCTGCAAGGTACGCCGGTGCATGCCGAGGCGGCGGGCGGTTTCGGAGATGTTGCCGTCGCATTCGGTGAGCACGCGCTGGATGTGTTCCCACTCCAGTCGGCGCAGGGCGAGCGGTTGTTCCGGGGTATCGGGCAGCTCGTGTTCGTCCGGATCGTTGTCGCCATCGAGCAGGGCGCGTACCACGGCGTCGGCATCGACTGGCTTGGCCAGGTAGTCGTGGGCGCCGCGCTTGATCGCTTCCACCGCGGTGGCAATCGAGGCGTAGCCGGTCAGCAGCAGCACGCGCAGATCCGGCACCAGCGTATGCAGCTCGGGAATCAGGCGCAGGCCGCTCTCTTCGCCCAGCTTGAGATCAAGCACGCAATAGCGTGGGCGATGGCGGCGGGCCAGCGTGCGCGCTTCGTCGAAATTGCCGGCGGTGATGACGTCGAAGCCTCGTGAACCGAGCGCGCGCGCCAGCACGCGCAGGAAGGTGGCGTCATCATCGACCAGCAACAGTGGGCGACTGGTGGCGGCAGGGGGCAGCTCGGTCATGGCGGGATTCCGTGGGCTGGATCAAACATCCATTTTCGACTGAAGTGAACTTGCTTGCACGCCCCTGGCGCTATTCCTGCGTGATAACCGCCAGTGGCAGGCGCAGGCATACCTCGGCACCGGCTTCGGTGTTGCGTGCCACCAGCTCGCCATTCAGTCGTTCGGCGGTGGCTTCGGCCAGGGCCAGGCCGATACCCAGTCCGGTCTGTTTCCGGCTGTAGCCGAGCAGGGTCGGTTCGTCGATGGCATCGAATCCAGGGCCTTGGTCGAACACGCTCAATTGCAACCAGCCGCCATGAGTCGAGACCTGCAGCGTCACCGTGTTCGACTGCTTCGTGGCCGAGGCGTCCGCGGCGTTGTTGAGCAGATTGAGCAGTGCATGACGCAGGCCCGGCGGCGTGCGCAGCACGATGCTTGCGATCGCCTCGTCGAGGGCCACGGTCAGCTCGGCTTCCGGTCGCAACAGCTGGAAGCGTTCCATGCAGCCGTGGATGAAATCGGTCACGCTGAGTCGTTCCGGTTCCTGCGACAGCTGGGCCTTGCCGAAGGCGACCATCTCGCGCAAGATCGTGCGGCAGCGGTCGACCTGGCCCTGCAGCAGCGCCAGGTCTTCATCCAGCGACGCGTCGGCGGCATGCTCGCGGCGCAGCTCGGGCAGCAGCGTGCGCATCGTCGACAGCGGGGTGTTGAGCTCGTGCGCTGCGCCGGCAGCCTGGGTCGCGATGGCCAGGATGCCTTCATCGCGCAGCGCCCGTTCGCGTACCCGTTGTACTTCCAGTTGCTGCAGCCGCAACGCATGTGCCAGACGGTTGATGAAGAAGCCCAGCAGTACCGCGGTGATGACGAAATTCACCGCCATGCCGGCAACATGCAGCGAAAACCCGCTGATGCCGTGCAACGGCAGTGGCAGTGGCAGATACCAGCGCAGCAGCACCATGTAGGCAAGGCCGGCCAGTGTCGACACGGCGAGGATCGCACGTGCCGACAGTGCCGCTGCACTCAGCGCGATCGGCACCAGCAGCAGGGTGATGAACGGATTGCTGGCACCGCCGCTGAAGTACAGCAGGTAACCCAGCACGAAGGTATCGACCATGATGTGGCCGATGGTTTCCCATTCGCGCACCGGCCACGACTGGCGCAGTCGCCAAGCGGCGAATACCGCGAACACGCTGAGCAGGCCAATCCCCACCAGCAAGGGCAGCAACGGGATGTTCAGGTGCATCCACCAGGCACATACCAGCACCGCCACACTCTGGCCGGCGATCGCGCACAGCCTGAGCCAGGCCAGCGTGCGGGTCAGTGCAAAGGGTCCGATGCGCGAGCGTGGCCTGGGGCGACGATGGGGCATGACGAGTGACGGCGGGTCGAAGTGTCCGGCCCGCGCTGGCGCGAGCCGGACGGCTGGCGTGTGTTGCCTACTGTTCCGAGCCGATCGTCGGCATCGGTGTATCGGTGGCAGCGTTGTGCGCCTGATGCTGGGCCGACAGCTTTCTCATCAGTGGCAGCACGGCCAGCGCGATCAGGGTGCAGACGATGCCTGCATAACCGAGCTTGCTGAACAGGCTGGTATAGATCGGCATGGTCTGCAGCGGATCGGTGATGTTTTCCGGGATGCTGGCGAAATTGGCGACGATGCCGCCAAGATACTGGGAAATGCCCGAGGCGACGAAATACGCTCCCATCATGAAGCCGCCCATCCGCTCCGGCACATAGCGCGCGATCATCGCCAGGCCCAGCCCACTGACCAGCAGTTCGCCCAGCGAAGAGGCGCCATAGCCCCACACCATCACCCAGGACGAGGTCTTGCCGTCCACGGCGAAATGGTTGGCCCAGCTGTAGATGAAGAAGCCGAGTGCGACCGCGGCGAAACCCAGCGCAAACTTGGTCGCGATCGAGATGTCCTTGCCGCTGCGTCCGGCAGCGTTGTAAAGCAATGCCAGGATCGGGCTGAGGATGAAGATCCAGATCGGATTGAACGACTGGAATTGTGCCGGCGACCAATTCCACAGATGCAGGCCGAACACGTCGAAGCTGGGGTTCACGTTGCGCAGCGCGAACAGGTTCAGCGAGGTCGACATCTGCTGGTAGAAGATGAAGAAGAACACCGTCTGCACGGTAAGCACCAGGGCGGCGATCAGGCCGGCCCGCTCGCTGCGTTCGCTGGTGCTGATCAGGTAGGCGAAAATGCCCAGTACCACGACGCCGGCGAGATAAACGAAGATCCGCGCCACCGACTCGTGGCCCAGCACATACGCCGAGGCGAACACGGTCAGCACGCCGACGCCGAGTACGCCGAACAGCTTGCCCGTATGCATCGGCTTCTCGTCCGGTGCCGAGCCGACGTGATTGAGCGTGTGGCGCATGACCAGATAATTGGCCAGGCCCACCAACAGGCCGAACGAGCAGACGGCGAAGGCGGCGTGCCAGCCCAGTTCGTTGCCGTATACCCGGTTCACGTAATCCTTGATCCACGGCGTGAGCAGCATCGAGATCGTCGAGCCGATGTTCACCGCCATGTAGTAGATGGTGAAGGCGCTGTCGATCTTGGAATCGTCGCCCTCATAGATCTTGCGCACCAGATTGCCCGCATTGGGCTTGAACAGGCCATTGCCGACCACGATCACGCCCAGCGAGCAATACAGGAACCAGATGCTTTCGCCCGGTACCGCCATCAACGCATAGCCGACAGCGAGGATGGTTGCACCGAGCAGCATCGTGCGCCGCGTGCCGAGGATCTTGTCGCCGACCCAGCCACCGATGGCCGGTGCCACGTAGATCAGGGCTGCCGCGGCGCTCCAGACCAGGTTGGCCTTGTCGTCGGCAAAACCCAGTCGCTGCACCATGTAATACACGATGAGCGCCTGCATGCCGTAATAGCCGAAGCGCTCCCACATCTCGATGAGGAAAACAGTGCTGAATGAGCGGGTCTGCGAGACGGGCGGATTCTGGGTTGCCATATGTATTCCGTGCGTTGTTCGAACCATGACGACGTGCGGGCACGTGCCGGTGCAGTGCGATCCTGAACGGATCGCAACCGGGCAAGGGTAACCGATCCACCTGTCGCGCCTAGTTGCAGTGCGGCATGACAAAACGGGTGGCAAGTGCTGGTGTCCGGCATGCCGATCGTCACACCGGGGCTTGTGGCATCATGGCGCGCCTGCGCCATACCGCCCGAACGGAATTGAATCTTCATGCCGAGCATCGCTGTGCTTTCGTCGAATTGTTTCTCGTGCCGTGCTGTTCACGGCATGCGGGCACGCACAGGGTCGCCGTCTGCGGCGGCAGCCTGAGCGGGTACGGAACGATGGCCGCCGAAGGTTTTCGTGGTCCGCGTCAACTGTTGAACGCGTTCATGTGGTCGATGAAGGGCTTCCGTGCGGCGTGGCGGCACGAAGCGTCGTTCCGGCTGGAAGCGTGCCTGGTGATCGTGTTGATACCGCTCGGTCTGTGGCTCGGCCACGGCGGCGTGGAGAAGTTCGTGCTGATCCTGGCGCCATCGTTGGTATTGTCGGCCGAGTTGCTGAACTCGGCGATCGAGGCGGTGGTGGACAAGGTCAGCCCCGAGTTCAACGAACTGGCGGGGCGTGCGAAAGACATGGGCTCGGCAGCGGTGTTCGTGTTGCTGGTGCTGGTGGCGGTGAGCTGGGGCCTGATCCTGCTGCCGCGCTGGCTGTGAACCGGCGCGGCAAGCGGGTTACTGCATGTCCTGCTGCTTGTCCGGCGTCTTCGGCTTGGGCATCGGGCCGTCGGCTTGCACCATCGTGCCGACGCTGACCGTACCCTGCCACTCGCGGTCGCGGGCCTGGAAATACTCCTTCGGATCCCAGCGCCAGCTGGCGTAGATGTTGCCGCAGCCGGTGATGGCGGCCCCGTCGATCGTCTTTGCGCCACACGGGGGCCTCGCGCCTTCACCGTTGAACTGTTCCGGCGTGAGGCTGGACACCGAATCCGAGCCGAAACCGAGATAGGAGCCGGTCAGCTGGGTGCGGTTCCAGCGCAGCATCAAGGCCATCCGATGCTTGGCCGTGGTGTCGCCGTATTCCGGGTAGAGTTTTTCCAGCTGTGCCTTGGCCTGCTCGCGCTGCTGTGCGTCCAGCTGCGCCCATATCGCATCGCGGGTGGCGAGGAACTGCGGGTATTTGCGTTCGGCCGCCATGGCGACCCATGCGAACGCTTCCACCGGATCCTTCTTGACGCCCTGGCCGTTGAGGTACATCAGGCCGATGCTGAGTTGGGACAACTTGTCGGCGTAACGGGCACCGATCAGGAAATATTTCATCGCAGCCTTGAAGTTGCCGGCGGCAAAATGCTGCATGCCGGTGAACTCCCCGTATTCATCCGGATGACCCCAGGTGGAGCTGAGGCTCATGGCCTGCAGCACTTCCTGCGAGGCCTTGTCCTGCAGTGGGCGGGCCGGCTTTTCGCCGGCCGAGGCCACAGCGGTGGCGGCCAGCAAGCCGCATGCGGCGACGCAGATCAGCTGTTGACGCAATGCTTTCATGACGTGCTCCTCTTCAGTTCCCTGGAATCGGATCGTGCCTGACGGTTGCCAGCAGCATCTGCTGACCTGGCGAATATAGTACCGTAAAGTTTACAAAATCAATGATCTGGTGATCGCCGTCGCCTGGCGACGGTAGAGCGTGACCTCTGCACTTATTGGTGCGACCAGCGTGGCGAAGCTTCCACGCAGGAAGCTTCGCCACCGGGCATGAACTCAGTGACCCAGGTATTTGCCGAGGAAATCCTGCATGTGCTGGAGCAGGTCGGTGCGATCCTCCTCGGTATAGAAGCCGTGGCCTTCCTTAGGCTTGCTCAGCCAGACATAGGGCTTGCCGGCCTTGTCCAGCGCCGAGCGCAAGGCGGTGGCATTGCGGAATGGAACGCGCGGATCCGCTTCGCCGTGCGCGATCAGTACCGGCACGTTGAACTTGTCCAGTTGGTACAGCGGCGATATCGCACGTGCGGCGTCCTTGTCGCCGATGGCGTTGGCAAAGTAGGTCTTGCCGGCAGCGAAATGGCTGGTGTCGCTGTAGTCCATGCCGATCGACCAGTCCGATACGCCGGCATAGTCGATCGCGCACTGGAACAGGCCGGGGGCGAGGATCGGCTGCATCAAGGCCGAGTAGCCGCCAAAGCTGCCGCCGTAGACGCAGATGCGACTCTTGTCGGCATAACCCTGCTCGATCGCCCAATGCACGCCATCGATCAGATCATGCTGGATGCGGTCGCCGAACTGCTTGTAACCGGCGTGCTGGAACGCCGGGCCGCGACCCGATGAACCGCGGTAATTCACCTGCAACACGGTATAGCCGCGACTGGCCAGGAATTGCGCGTCGGTATCGTAGGCCCAGGTATCCGCGATGCCGATCGGGCCGCCGTGCGGCACCAGCACCATCGGCCCTGGCCTGGCAGCGTTGTTGGGCAGGGTCAGGTAGCCATCCAGCTCCATGCCGTCGCTGGCCTTGAAGCGGAATGGTTTGCGCGTGGCCATCTGCGCGGCTTTTATCCACGGCTCGGACTGGAACAGCGGACGCAGGTTCATGCTGTGCCGGTCGAACAGGGCGTACGTACCGGGGTCGCGATCACTGTAGGCATGAATCAGCAACACCATGCCATCGTCGCTCTGCCCCGCGATGTCGATGACTTCGTCCGGAAACTTGTCGCTGAGTGCCTTCTGCACCTGGGCCAGCGGGCTGTCGTCCAGCGCAACGAAGTTCGGGCGGCCGACCGCCAGGCTCGCCGCGTAGGGCGCGCCATCATGCGGTGTCCACAAGACTTCCTTCACCGATGCGAAGTTGTCGCCAAGCAGCAGCTTGCGGTCGGAACCGTCCAGCTTGCTCGATACCAGTTCTTCCGGGCCACCGTGGGCACTGTGGATCGCCCACATGCGGCTGCCATCGGCGCTGATGCGCACCGGCACCAATTCGGAGCCAGTCACGCTGGCCGGCATCAGCCGCCACGGCTGATCCGCGTTGTCGCGCGTATAGGTGTTCACGGTGGCCCCCGCATCCGGTGAGCCGTAGGCGAAGCGGGCGACCCCGTCGTGCAGGACGAAGCTCATGTCGCCCTTGTCGATCTTGCCCATCAAGCGGGCGGCGCCACTGGCGGTGTCCACGTCGTAGACCATGCTGCTGGAGGCGTCATACATGGTGTAGTTGCCGACGACAGCCGGGCGCAGGTTCACGTAGATGTGGCCGTTGCGCGGTTCCGGCAGGCCGGCGATGCCGGCGGAACCGCGTGGCATGTCCTGCGAATGGATCGACTTGCCGCGGGCGGCCAGGCTGTACAGGGTGGCCTTGTGGCTGCCATCGTAGTCGAGTGCCACCAGTTCGCCGGTCAACTGCGGCACGTCGAGCCATGCCGACTCATAGGCCAGTGCAACCACCAGACGGGTATTGCTGACCCATACCACCTCGCCTGGTACGTTGCGCCTGGCCATGTCGAGCCGACTGAGCACCTTCAGATCGGGCAGGTGCAGCACGGCCAGTTGATATTGATTTTTTCCATCCTTGCCGGTGTGGCGCAGCGACACGGCCAGCAAGCTGCCGTCCGGCGACAGGGTGGGGCCGCTCAGTTCCGGGTGACGGGAGAAGTCCGCGACCGGCAACAACTCAGGCGGGGTTGCCACCGCGGTCAGCGGCAAACAGAAAAGGACAAATGGCAACAGGCGGCGCAGTGCATTCAGCATGTGGGTTCCTCTGGGGCGACGAGATGCCCGGTGGCGGATTCGCACAGGGGCAGGCAAGCCGATCCCGCTGCAAGAGCGGTTGACTGCAGCGCAGTCGCGGCAACGCAAAACATGGGCCCCCCCGATACGAGCATGGCTGCTGCCTGTTCCCGATCCCCCGGCCATGGCAGCAAGCTGACCTGATTCTAGCGCCTGATGGCTGTCGCCGAAAGGATCGAGCTGACGCCATGCCCATGCATCCCGCTACACTTGGCCTTTGTCCGACCAGCGTTGCCCGCATGTCACAGCCTTTCGTCGTCAATTTCGATCCGGTGGCCTTCCACCTCGGCCCGGTTCAGGTGCACTGGTACGGCTTGATGTACCTGCTCGGCTTCTTTTTCGTCGCGGTGCTGGGCGAATACCGACGCCGGCGCGGGCGCTTGCCGGTCAGCCGCGACGCACTCAGCGACCTCCTGTTCTACGGAATGCTCGGCGTGATCGTGGGTGGGCGCGTCTGGTACATGCTGTTCTATTACGCTGGCGGCATTCACTGGATCTGGACCGATCCACTGGCGCTGTTCAAGGTGTGGGATGGCGGGATGAGCTTCCACGGTGGCCTGATCGGCGTGGTCACCGCGGGCTGGTGGTGGTCGCGCAGGCAAGCGCTGCATATTTTCGACACCATCGACTTCGTCGCGCCGCTGGTGCCGATCGGCCTGGGCCTGGGTCGGCTCGGCAACTTCATCAACGGTGAACTGTGGGGCAAGCCTGGCCACATGCCTTGGGCGATGATTTTCCCCGGTGCCCGTGCCGAGGATGTGGATTGGGCCACCGCGCATCCGGCATGGCTGGCGTCGCTGCAGCAAGATGGCGGGCTGCCGCGTCACCCATCGCAGCTATACGAACTGGCGCTGGAAGGCGTGGTGATGTTCGTGGTGCTGTGGCTGGTCTCGTTGAAACCACGGCCGCGCTACCTGGTATCAGGCCTGTTTGCCCTGTTGTACGGGGTATTCCGTTTTGCGGTGGAGTTCGTGCGCGTACCCGATCCCCAGCTCGGTTACCTGTTCGGCAGCTCGTGGGTGACGATGGGGCAGATGCAGTCGCTGCCGTTGATCGTGATCGGGCTGGTGTTGATCGCGATGTCGCGCCGCGCGCCGACCCTGCCGCTGGCCATCTGACAACCCATTTGTTGGAACGACTTCAGCCGCGATGCTCCTGGTCGGGTTGACGAAAAAGCATTCGCGACTGAAGTCGCTCCTACAAGGGCGCGCATGCCGGGCTTCTGTTGGAGCGGCTTCAGCCGCGATGCTCCTGGTCGGGTTGGCGAAAAAGCATTCGCGACTGAAGTCGCTCCAACAACGCCATGCGCGCTGGTGCTCTTGTTGGAACGACTTCAGTCGCGATGCTCCTGGGCCTTGGGTGGTTCGGAGTAAAGGCATCGCGGCTTAAGCCGCTCCAACAGACAAGGACTTCGACATCAGAAATTGCTGTCGCCGCCGAGGATGTCGCCGAGGCCGCCCAGGATCGAGCCTTCGCCCCGCCGCTGACCGCCACCCTTTGGTGCCGCCGCCAGCATGCGGCCGGCCATCCGCGAAAACGGCAACGACTGCAGCCATACCGAACCAGGGCCGGTGAGCGTAGCCAGGAACATGCCCTCACCGCCGAAGAGCATGCTCTTGATGCCGCCGACCGTTTTCACGTCCATGCTCACCGTGTCGTGGAACGCGACCACGCAGCCGGTATCCACATCGAGCTGTTCGCCGGCCTTGAGCTCGCGTTGTACCACGGTGCCGCCGGCGTGGACGAACACCCAGCCATCGCCTTCGAGCTTCTGCATGATGAACCCCTCGCCACCGAACAGGCCGGTGAGGATCTTGCGCTGGAAGAAAATGCCCAGTTGCACGCCGCGCGCGCCAGCCAGGAAGGAATCCTTCTGGCAGATCAGCCGGCCACTATGATCGGACAGCTTCATCGCCATCACGGTGCCGGGGTAGGGTGCGGCAAAAGCCACCTTGGCCTTGCCCTGGCCGGTATGCGTGAACACCGTGGTGAACAGGCTTTCGCCAGTGACCACGCGCTTGCCGGCGGAGAGCAGCTTGTCCATCAGGCCACCGGACTGGCTCGAGGTGGAGCCATCGCCGAACACGGTGTCCATCTGCACCACCGACTCCTTGTACATCAGCGCGCCGGCTTCGGCGACCGCGCTTTCGCCCGGGTCGAGTTCGATTTCGACGAACTGCATGTCGGTGCCGACGATCTGGTAGTCGATCTCGTCGGCGCGGCCATTGCCCAGTGATGCCGGCACCGGCGGTGGCCCCATGGCAGCACCGCCGCCGAGCTCGGCCACGCTGCGGATCGCCTTCCACTCGGTGTAACCCTCGCGCCAGCAATAGCCGTCTGGCTGGCGCTGCGCCTGGGCCTGTGCTGCCGCGTCGTCGAGCGGGCCGATGCGATCGGTATTCTTGCCGTAGCTGAAAAACCACGCTGCCATGACCTCTCTCCTTGTGCCGTGGAAAAACGCAGAGTCTAGGCCGGAAAACCCGGGCTTGATAGGCGCGGACTGTGTGGGAGCAGCTTCAGCCGCGATGCTCGGTCGCAAGACGATCTCGCAGCAGCGCAGCCCGTCCACAAGGGACTTCCCCGGTCGTGCGCGATACCCCTGGTCGGTTTGGCGCAAGAGCGTTCGCGCACAGGGTGCGCTCCTGCAAAAGCGTGGCGTCGAAGCTCTTGTTGGAGCGGCTTCAGCCGCGATGCTTCTGGTCGGGCCGTCAGATCAGCGTTCGCGGCTGGAGTCGCTCCGGCAAGGCATGATGAAGGGCGCCCTCCTACCCGTTAGACTCTCCGGATGCGCCCCTATCTCGATCTGCTCCAGCACGTTCTCGACCATGGCACCGAAAAGGCCGACCGCACCGGCACCGGCACGCGCAGCGTGTTCGGCTGGCAGATGCGCTTCGACCTGTCGCAGGGTTTTCCGATGGTCACCACCAAGAAGCTGCACCTGAAATCGATCGTGCACGAGCTGATCTGGTTCCTGCGCGGCGACACCAACATCGCCTATCTGAAAGAGCACGGCGTGCGAATCTGGGACGAGTGGGCCGACCCGGATGGCAATCTGGGCCCGGTCTACGGCCAGCAGTGGCGTGCCTGGCCGACCGCGGATGGTGGCGTGGTCGACCAGATCGGCTGGGTGATCGACGAGATCAGGCGCAACCCCGATTCGCGCCGGTTGATCGTCAGCGCATGGAACGTCGGCGAGCTGCCGAAGATGGCGTTGCTGCCGTGCCACACGATGTTCCAGTTCTACGTCGCCAACGGCAAGCTCAGCTGCCAGCTGTACCAGCGTTCGGGCGACATCTTCCTCGGCGTGCCGTTCAACATCGCCAGCTACGCCTTGCTGACCCACATGATCGCGCAGGTGTGCGGGCTGGGCGTAGGCGATTTCGTGCATACCCTGGGTGATGCACACCTTTACAACAACCACCTCGATCAGGCCCGGCTGCAGCTCGGCCGCGAGCCGTTGCCGTTGCCGCAGCTGAAGCTCAATCCCCAGGTCGATTCGATCTTCGGTTTTCGCTACGAGGACATCACCGTCGAAGGCTACCAAGCACACCCCGCCATCAAGGCCACCGTGGCGGTGTAAGCCGGGCGCTGGCGCTCCTGCGAAAAAGGCGGCGCGCGGGCCCCACTCCGGCAAGATCGGTGGCCCGGCGCTACCGCCAGCCGTGGCGCAGCCTGCTAAGATTCCAGTCTGATGACGGCGCCCGCCCAGGCTGCCGTCCACCTCATTCATCACGCTTTGCAAGGATCCGCCATGGCCATCTCGCTGATTGCCGCACTCGATGAAAATTTCGCCATCGGCCGTAAGGGCCAGCTGCCCTGGCATCTGCCCGACGACCTGCGCTGGTTCAAGCAGCTGACCACCGGCAAGAATGTGCTGATGGGCTACAACACTGCGGTATCCATCGGTCGCGCCTTGCCGGATCGGGTCAACCTGGTGCTGTCGCGCAAGCACGAGGCTCCCTTCCCGGGCCAGATCACCGTGCGTTCTATCGAAGAGGCGCAGGCACGCATGGACAGCACCGGCTTGATGGTCATCGGCGGCGGCATGGTGTTTGCCGAGGCGCTGCCGCATGCGCGTCGCATGTACCTGACCTGGGTCAGTGCCGCCATCGATGGTGCCGACACGTTCTTCCCCGGCGTGCACTTCAGCGACTGGACCGAAGTCTCGCGCGTGCATCACAAGGCCGACGCCGATCATGCCTACGATTTCGACATGGTCGAGTACCTGCGCAGCAGCTGATGTCTGGTTCCGAAGCGCCGCTGCCGGTCATGCACGTGATGGCCGGCCTGTTGCTGGATAGCCGGGGTCGTGTGCTTCTGGCGCAACGCCTGCCCGGCAAGCACTTGGCCGGGTTGTGGGAATTTCCCGGCGGCAAAGTCGAGCCTGGCGAGACACCGCAGGCAGCCTTGGCACGTGAGCTCCGCGAAGAATTGGGCATCAACCTGTTGCGCGCCCGACCATTGATCCATGTGCCATGGCGTTACGATCAACGCGACCTGCTGCTCGATGCCTGGTGCGTCGAGCAATGGGATGGACAGCCGCAATCGCTGGAGGGTCAGGCCCTGCAATGGCGGTTACCCGTGCAGATAGATCCGGCCATCCTCACCCCTGCCGACGGCCCGATCCTGCAAGCCCTGCTGCTTGCGCCGGCAAACCCCTGACGAACCCCTGTTGGAGCGGCTTCAGCCGCGATGCTCCTGGTCGGGTTGGCGAAAAGCGTTCGCGACTGAAGTCGCTCCTACAAGGGCGTGCATGCCGGGGCTTCTGTTGGAGCGGCTTCAGCCGCGATGCTCCTGGTCGGGCTGGCGAAAAAGCGTTCGCGACTGAAGTCGCTCCTACAAGGCGTGCATGCTGGGCTTCTGTTGGAGCGGCTTCAGCCGCGATGCTCTTGGTCGGGCTGGCGAAAAAGCGTTCGCGACTGAAGTCGCTCCTACAAGGGCGTGCATGCTGGGCTTCTGTTGGAGCGGCTTCAGCCGCGATGCTCCTGGTCGGGCTGGCGAAAAAGCGTTCGCGACGGAAGTCGCTCCAACAACGCCATGCGCGCTGGTGCTCTTGTGGGAGCGGCTTCAGCCGCGATGCTCTCGTGCTGATGCGTGCCAAGAGCCACCACGTACAGGGTGCGCTTCTACAATCTGGCGTGGGCCAGGCTCAGATAGCGTTGGTGCAACTCCGCCACCGCATCATCGAGGGCGGCCTGGTCGCCGCTGTTCTCGATCACGTCGTCGGCCAGCGACAGGCGTTCGGCGCGGGTGGCTTGCTGGTCGATCATGCGGCGGGCGAGGGCCTCGTCGATGCCGTCGCGGGCGAGCAGGCGCCGCATTTGCAACGATTCGGGTACGTCCACCAGCAGCACGCGTTCAACCCAGCGATAGTGTTCGATGTTTTCCGCCAGCAGTGGAATCGCCAGCAGGCAGTAAGGGCCGCGATCATCCAGTGCGCGCTGGTGCAACCATGCCCGCACCAGCGGATGGATGATCGACTCCAGCGTCACCCGCAGCGCGGGGTTGGCAAATACGCGTTGGCGCATGGATGGGCGGTCGAGTCGACCGTCGCTGCCCAGCACGTCGGTGCCGAATGCGGTGACCACGGCCGCCAGGCCCGGCGTACCCGGCTCGATCACCTCGCGCGCGGCGACATCCGCGTCGTGCACCGCAATGCCAAGTGACTCGAAGCGCCGCGACACTGCGCTCTTGCCTGCCGCCACGCCGCCGGTCAGCGCAATCACCAGGGCACGCGGCCGCGGGTTCATCGCAGGCCGGTGAACTGCATATAGGCCTGCAGCAAGCTGTGTCCGGCAATGAACCAGACCCAGCCGGCAGCCGCGATGAACGGGCCAAACGGAATCGGAATCTCACGCTTGTGGCGGCGCAGCACGATCAGACCGCCACCGATCACGGCGCCGAGCACCGAAGACAGCATGATCATTGGCAACAACGATATCGGTCCCATCCATGCTCCCAGTGCTGCCAGCAGCTTGAAGTCACCGTGACCCATGCCTTCCTTGCCGGTAAGCAACTTGAACGCCCAGTACACGCTCCACAGGCTCAAATAGCCGATCGCCGCACCGATGATCGAGGTGGGTGCATCGACAAACATCGGCAGCAATGACAACAACAGGCCCAGCCAGAGCAGGGGCAGGGTCAGTTGATCGGGCAGCAATTGGGTACGGAAGTCGATGCCGGCCAGGGCGATCAGAGTCCAGCTGAGCCCCAGCCCGGCCAGTGCGGCCCAGGTCGGGCCGAACTTCCACACGACCACGGCGCTCAATACGCCAGCGAGGAGTTCCACCAGCGGGTACTGGATCGAGATTTTTGTCTTGCAGTAGCGGCAGCGCCCGCGCAACAGCAGCCAGCCGAACAACGGGATATTGTCTCGTGCCGACAACGGGTGCTTGCACTGCGGGCAATGCGAAGGCTCACGCACGATACCCGGTGGCAAAGGTGTGGTGTCATCCTCCAGTTCCAGCACGTCGCGCGCTTCCTGCCGCCAGCTCGCCGCCATCCGCTCAGGCAGGCGCAGGATCACCACGTTGAGAAAACTGCCTACCAGCAGGCCGAGTACGGCAGCGAGGGCAATCCATGCGGAAAGGGGAAGATCGGGCATGCGTCAGCCTGTTGATTCAACGTCCCGGAGCCCGGGCAGGGTGGAAGGTTACGGCGCTTCGTGCAGGAGCGCACCCTGTATATCAGGGATTTTGTTCGGTCGTGCGCAGTGGCTTTTCATCGCAACCAGCATCAAGGCCTCATTCACGAGCTGTGCTCCTGCATAAAG
>DATMTH010000162.1:0-23873 GCA_035564915.1 Rhodanobacter sp. | reverse complement strand
AGGCCAATCTGCCCATCTATCCCATAGTCGCGTAAAGACCAGTAAGGAGGAGATGTAACGACGGTCTGGGCACAACCGGCAGGCATCGCAGACATCACAGACAACGCATCCCCTAAGACGAGTAAATTGCCTTCGGTCGCTTCGCGATAGCATTCCCCCATTTTGTGCTGACGAACGGAAAATCGCGGTGTAGGTATTTTGGAAATCATGACATCCACTGTATAGGAACCGTCGGACTAACCGAGAAGACTCTCTGGTCGAGTGCTTTGAGACATCAAGAGTCGTATTACTTGCGACTTTGCGCCAGTTGACGACACTTATTTTCTCACCCCTCCAAACAATCAAACCGCCGATCCGCCTCCACCACAGCGTCATAGTCCACATCCGCCCGATCAAACCCGAACAGTTTCAGGAACTCGTGCTTGTACCCCGCGTAATCGGTGATCTCGCGCAGATTCTCGGTGGTCACCGTCGGCCACAGCGTCTGACACGGCATCTGCACGTCTTCGCGCAGCTCCCAGTCGTCCAGCCGCAAGCGCCCTTCATCATCGGTCGTCGGCGGCGCACCATCGGCTCGATACAGCCGATCCTGGAACAGGCGATTGGCCTGCTCGATCGGGTTTTCGTGGATGCCCTTCTCTTTCATGATCTTGAAGGCGATCGACACATACAACGGGATCACCGGAATGGCGGCACTGGCCTGGGTGACCACGGACTTCATCACGCCGACGTAGGCTTCCAGGCCGGGGTGGCGGCTGCGCAGTTGCTTCGCCGTGTTGTCCAGGTGCTGCTTGGCCTGGCCCAGCGTGCCGTGCCAATACATCGGCCAGGTGATTTCGGTGCCGATGTAGCTGTAGGCGATGGTCTTGGCGTGGTCGGCCAGCACGCCGGCGGCGCTCAGCGCGTCTATCCACAACGCCCAGTCCTCGCCACCCATCACGGTGACGGTGTCCTTGATCTCCTGCTCGGTGGCCGGCTCCACGGTAGCCTCGATCACGGTGTCCTTGTTGGTGTCCACCGAGGTGTTGTGGAACGGCTCGCCGATGGTCTTCAGCGCCGAGCGCACCAGTTCGCCGGTGTCGGGCATCTTGCGCACGGGTGAGGCCAGCGAATAGACGACCAGGTCGACCGGGCCGCCGAGGTCGTTCTTGATGATCTCGATCGCCCTGGCGCGGGTTTCATGCGAGAACGCGTCGCCGTTGATCGACTTGGCGATCAGGCCGGCCTGCTTGGCCGCCTTGTCGAACGCGGCGGCGTTGTACCAGCCGGCGGTGCCGGGCTTCTCGGAACTGCTGAGCTTCTCGAAGAACACGCCCAGCGTGGCCGCGCCGTAGCCGAACGCGGCAGTGATGCGCGAGGCCAGGCCATAGCCGGTGGAGGCGCCGATCACCAGCACGCGTTTCGGGCCTTCGCCTTCGTGCCTGGTTGCCTTGGTGATCTCGATCTGCTCGAGCACGTTGCGCTCGCAACCCACCGGGTGGGCGGTGACACAGATGAATCCGCGGACTTTGGGCTTGATGATCACGCGCTGGCTCCTGGCACTGTTCGGCAATTCGCCATAGTACCCAAGCCGGGCGACCATGCGCTGCCGTAGGGAATGAGAGTTCGCCGGATGCCTTGCAAGGGCGACTCTTGCTGGATGCCCCATGGCCTTGTGGCGTGGACAAAAGCATCGCGGCTGAAGCCGCTCCAGCAAGGTTGGCGGTTGCGCGGAGCGGGTTCAGCGGAATGCGGATTGCAGGGCAGCGCTCAGGGCCCGGATTTGTTCAACGCTGCTGCGCAGTTCGCCGCCAGCCATCCCGGCCAGCGCATGGCGCTGGTGCTGCATGCCCGAGGTCCGTTGCTGTCTGGCCGAGGCATGGAACTCGTGCGCGCCGGTGGCAACGGCGAGCGCGGCGATGTTGCTCGCGGTGACGCCGGCACCCGGCATCACCGCCAATCGCCCTGCCGCTTGCCTCACGAGTTCGCGGATCAAGCTGGCGCCTTCCGGCGCGCCGGCCTGCGCGCCCGAGGTCAGGATGCGCTGGCAGCCGAGCGCGACGATGTCCTCCAGCGCCCGTGCCGGATCACGGCTGAGGTCGAAGGCGCGGTGGAAGGTGACGCCGAGTCGGCCGGCGGCGGCGAGCAGCGGGCGGCAGCGCGCGCTGTCCACCCGGCCCTCGGCGTCGAGCACGCCAAGCACCACGCCATCGCAACCCAACGCCACGCAGGTTTCGATATCGCGGCACATGGTTTCGCATTCGAGATCGCTGTAGAGGAAGTCGCCGGCGCGCGGGCGGATCAGCACGTGGATCGGGATACGCAGGCGTTCGCGTGCCAACGCGATCTGCGCATGCGATGGCGTCAGGCCGCCCAGTTCCAGTGCGGTGCACAGTTCGACCCGCCCTGCTCCACCTGCCTGGGCGGCCAGCGCGGAGGCGACCGAGTTGGCGGCGATTTCCAGTATCACGAATAGCTCGTGGTGTAGACGCTTTGCGACGGAATCAGCGCGTCCTGCTTCTTCGCGTCGCATACGGCATAGGAGAAACCGTGCTGGATCGCATAAGCGCCGACCTCGCCGTCGCGGTTCATCGCGAGGAAGCCGACCTGGATGGTCCTGGAGGCTTCGCGGCGCTTGTTGACGATGCGCATCACCGCCTCCTTGCAGGCTTCGTGCGGCGAGCGGCCCTGGCGCATCAGTTCGACGACGAGGAAGCTGCCGGCGTTGCGGATCACTTCCTCGCCGACGCCGGTGGAGGTGGCGCCGCCGACCTCGCCGTCGACGTACAGGCCGGCGCCGATGATCGGGCTGTCGCCGACGCGGCCGCGCATCTTCCACGCCATGCCGCTGGTGGTGCAGGCGCCGGCCAGGTGCCCGTGGGCGTCCAGTGCCAGCATGCCGATGGTGTCGTGATTGTGGGCACCACCGGGCAGCCCGGTACTGCCGTAGTCGCGCACCTCGCTGTTGATGGCCGGCTGGTAGTGCGCTGTCTTCTGCCACTCGTGCCAGGCTTTTTCGGCATCCGGCGTCAGCAGGTTCTTTTTCTTGAAGCCCTGTTCCAGCGCGAACTGCAGCGCCCCTTCGCCGACCAGCAGCACATGCGGCGTGCGCTCCATCACCCGCCGCGCCACCGAGATCGGATGCTCGATATGCTCGATCGCCGCGACAGCGCCGCAACTGCCGTCGGCATCCATGATGCTGGCATCGAGGGTCACGTGGCCATCGCGATCGGGATAGCCGCCGATGCCGACACTGTGGTTCTTCAGGTCGGACTCGGGCACCCGGGCGCCCGCCTCCACCGCATCCAGGGCGTGACCTTGCTTGCCCAGGATCGCCCACGCCGCCTGATTGGCTGCGACACCGAAATCCCAGGTCGAGACCACCCGCGCAGCCGCCGCTGCCGGGGCTCGCGCCGACGTACCGGCAACCAGCTTGCCACCCCATGCCAGCATCGAAGCCGACACGCCCAGCATGGATGCCTTGAGAAAACGCCTGCGATCAGTCATTGCACTCCCCGGTGGCGGAACACAAAAAAACCCCGCACAGGATGCGGGGTTCAGTGTTGCGGTACTGCATATGCCTGTGCTTTCAGGCGGTGACTTCGACAGGTTCGACGTCGGATGCCTGGGCACCTTTTGGCCCCTGGGTCACGTTGAACTTCACGCGCTGACCTTCCTGCAGGCTGCGAAAGCCCTTGCTGGCGATCGCCGAAAAATGGACGAATACGTCCGCACTGCCGTCCTCAGGTGCGATGAAACCGAAACCCTTGGCATCGTTGAACCATTTGACCGTACCAAAACTCATTGCGAGAACCTCTGGATCCATGGAATGGTGCGCCAGCAATTGTGCGACCGTCCCCCCGTCCCGTCGCCCTGGCCCGTGCGAAAGTAGCAAGAGGTGAAGGTTCAACGCAATACGAAATTTTTACAGGCGGCAAAACCCATGGAACTCATGCCTGTTCCTGCAGCATCGCGGCGAGCAGGCGTGGCACTTCGGCGGTGGCTGCGGCGAGATGGGCAAAGATTTCCTCGATGCTGATTTCCGCCTCGTCACCGCAACCGGCGGCGAAGTTCGCCACCAGTGCCAGGCAGGCATATTCCAGCCCCAGTTCGCGCGCCAGCACGGCTTCGGGCATGCCGGTCATGCCGACCAGATCGCAACCATCACGCTTCATACGCGCGATCTCGGCGCGGCTTTCCAGCCGTGGCCCCTGGGTGGCGCCATAGCAACCGCCATCGATCGCTGCGATGCCGGCCGTGCGCGCAGCAACCAGCAACTGCTGGCGCAGCGACTCGGTGTACGGCTCGCTGAAGTCGATGTGCTTGACCTCGGCACCATCGACGTCGCAAAAACTGGTGTAGCGCCCGTGGGTGTAGTCGATCACCTGGTCGGGCACCACGATCACCCGCGGCCCCATGTCGGCACGAATGCCGCCGACCGCGTTGACGCCGATCACGCGGTGCGCGCCCAGGCTGTGCAACGCCCACACATTGGCGCGGTAGTTGACCCGATGCGGCGGCAATGTGTGACTCTCGCCGTGACGGGCGAGAAAGGCGATGCGCCGGCCGGCGAACCTGCCGACCACGACGTCACCCGAGGCCGGGCCATACGGGGTATCCATCGTGTGCCGCGAGCTGTCGCCCAGGCCCGGCAGGTTGTACAGGCCACTGCCGCCGATGACGGCAAGGTCGATGGGTGTGGGCTCAGCATGAGGCATCGTGGTGATCCGTCGTCCAAAAAGTGATGGGGAGCCTGCGCAATGCCGCAAACCTCCACGGCCTGGTGCAGGAGCGCACCCGGCAACGTCGTCTATTCCTTGAGCGCATGGATGGCCGGCAGGTTGCGCCCCTGCTCGTGGTAATCCATGCCGTAGCCGAACACGTAGCGATCGGGCAACTCGACGCCATTGAAGTCCGAGGCGATGCCCTCGACCAGACGATCATGCCGCTTGGTGCACAGGCTGGCGATCAGCACTTTCCTGGCGCCCCGCCGGTAGCAGTCCTCGCGCACTTCCTTCAGCGTGTGGCCTTCGTCGAGGATATCGTCGACCAGCAGCACCACGCGATCGGTCAGCGGCACCATCGGCTCGCGCAACCAGTGCAGCTCGCTGCCGGTCGTCTCGCCGCGGTAGCGCGTGGCATGCACGTAATCGAATTCCAGATCGGTGCGAATCGCCAGCGCCAGCTGGCCGGCGAAGATCAAGGCGCCGTTCATCACGGTGAGAAACACCGCGCGCTCGCCGTTCAGCGCGGCGTCGATGCGTGCACCCATGTCGGTGATCAACGCTTCCAGCGCTTCGCGCGTGTACAGCAGGTCGGACTGGGCCAGTGCGTCGCTCAAAGCGGGAGTCGGGGTGAGAGTGTTCATGCGTTTCCTTGATCGGCATGCAGCGCCGTGATGCGCGCCACGAAGCGGTCGCGTTGTGGATTGTCGATGAGGCCGGCCCAGCTCGGGCCGATGGCGCCGCGCAGGGCCGCCAATGACGATGGCATGGTCACGATGCTGGCCGGCATCGCGGCGATCGCTTCGTCGACCACCTGGGGAAAGCAGGCCAGCACCAGGTCGCAACCGGCATCGAGATGCGCCCTTACCCGCTCGCCCACGCTGCCGGCCGCACCGGCGGCGGCCATGCTGATGTCGTCGCTGATCACCGCGCCGGCAAAGCCCAGCTCGCCGCGCAGGACCTGTCCGATCCATACTTTCGAATAACCGGCCGGCTGGCTGTCCACTGCCGGATAGGTGACATGCGCCATCATCACCGCCTCGACCCGTGCCTCGATGCATTCGGCAAACGGGCGCAAGTCGTCGCGCCGGAGCTGCTCCAGGCTGCGCGGATCGATCGCCGCCACCTTGTGCGTGTCGCCCACCACCGAGCCGTGCCCCGGAAAGTGCTTGAGCACGGCAGCCATGCCACCCAGATGCATGCCGCGCACATAAGCCTGGCCCAGCTCCGCGGCGATCGCAGGATCGGCATGAAACGCGCGCAGGCCGATCGCCGCGTTGCCGCGAGCGAGGTCGACCACGGGCGCGAAACTGAAATCGACACCGCTGGCGCGCAGCTCGCTGGCCATCACCCAGGCATGTTCCTCGGCCAGCCGGATCGCATCTTCGGCATCGCGCTCGTAGGCGACGCCGATGGCAGCCAGCGGTGGCAGTCGGGTAAAGCCGTCGCGGAAGCGCTGCACCGGGCCACCTTCCTGATCGACCGCGATCAACAGATGATCGCCACCGACCTCACGGATCGATTCGCACAAGGCGATCAGCTGCTGGCGCGACTGGTAGTTGCGGGCGAACAGCAACACGCCGGCGACACAGGGTGCGCGCAGCCAGGGCTTCTCGTGTTCGGCCAGTTCCAGCGCGGCCACGCCGATCATCAACATGACGCATCCTCCGCAGCGCGTTCGGTCGACGACCATTGCCGGTACGGATGCGCGACCAGGTTGACGTTGTAGTAGCGCGTCAATGCGCTCACCTCGCGGCCCAGCCATGGCGGGCGTGGAAAAGGCGCATCGACGGCGGGCAACTCGACCTCAGCCACGATCAGGCCAGCGTTGTCGCCGCCGAATTCGTCGACCTCGAACAGTGTGCCATCGACACGGACATGGTGGCGGATCTTCTCCAGCACGCCGTCGCACAGGCTCGCCAGCATGGCGCGGGCGTCGTCGACGGGGATCGGATAATCGAACTCGGCCCGCGCGATGCCCGGCGTGGCCGCCTTGATGTTGAGCCAGGCGTGTTCGCCGGCCAGACGGGCGCGCACCGAGGCGCGCGCTTGGCCGTCGCGCAAGGCCTGCGCACCCACCAGATA
The DNA here is from genome assembly GCA_035564915.1 of Rhodanobacter sp. Classification (GTDB taxonomy): domain Bacteria; phylum Pseudomonadota; class Gammaproteobacteria; order Xanthomonadales; family Rhodanobacteraceae; genus Rhodanobacter. Next base: position 17,085 of record DATMTH010000162.1, on the reverse strand, counting down.
ACCCTGCGCCATCGGCTCGCTGCGTTCGACGTGCATGCGCCAGCTGTCGTCGGTCAACAGGAATTTGCGTTCGATCTCGATGCCCATGGATGTCAGCGAAATGGGTGGATGGGAGTGACCAATGAGCGTGCATCCGCGCAAAAGCGACAGCGATTGACGGACTGCGCGCGCCCAGCATGGCGCGAATCCATCAGGCAAGCGCGAGATGGGCCACACGCCGGTTTTTTCTCGCTGCTCACTACTCGCCCCTCATCGCTCGAACAGCGCGATCGACTCGACGTGCGCGGTGTGCGGGAACATGTCCATCACGCCAGCCGAGACCAGCTTGAAGCCGTGCTGGTTGACCAGGATACCGGCGTCACGCGCCAGCGAGGCAGGATGGCAGGAAACGTAGACGATGCGCCTTGTCTGCTTGTGCGGCAGATATTCCAGCACCTTGTCGGCACCGGCACGCGGCGGATCGAGCAGCAGCTTGTCCCACGGCTGGCGCGCCCACTCCGCGTGACGCTGGTCTTCGAACAGGTTGGCGACATGAAACTTCGCGTTGTCGATGCCGTTGCGCGCGGCATTCTCCGCCGCACGCTCGACCAGCCCGTGCTCGCCTTCCACGCCAACCACCTCGGCGACACGGCGCGCGATCGGCAGGGTGAAATTGCCGAGACCGCAGAACAGATCCAGCACGCGATCGGTCGGCTGCGGATCAAGCAGTTCCATGGCGCGCGCCATCATCAACTGATTCATGCCGGCATTGACCTGCACGAAGTCGAGCGGCTGGAACTCCAGCTCCACGTCGGCGAAACGCGCGTCGTCGCTGGCGATGCGGAACGCCAGTCGCGGGTTTTCCGGCCACAACGGATGCACGCTGCTGATGCCGCCTGGCTGCAGGTAGATCGCGAAGCCGTGTTGCTGGCCGAACGCGGCAAGCGCCGCCTGATCGCGTTCGCCGAGCGGCTGCATGTGGCGGAACACCAGCGCCATCAGCCCGTCATCCCCGGCAAACTCGATCTGCGGAATGCTGTCCACCGCATCCAGCGTGCCGAGCAAGTCAGCCAGCAGGCCGATCTTCGGACCCAGTGACGGATGCATCACTTCGCAGCGCTGGATCTCGGTGACGTAGCGCGGGTTCTGTTCCTCGCGAAAGCCGACCAGCACGCGACCTTTTTTCATGACGTTGCGCACCGACAGGCGCCCCTTGCGGCGGTAGCCCCACGGCTCGGCAGTGAGTGGCGGCAGCCAGGACAGCGGCGAGACCTTGCCGATGCGCTCGAAATTCTCCGCCAGCACGCGCTGCTTGGCGGCGATCTGCGACGGCGCATCGAGATGCTGCAGCGAACAGCCGCTGCACTGCGCGAAATGCCGGCACAGCGGCTCGACCCGATGCGGCGACGCGGTGATCACCTCGACCACCTCCGCCTCATCGAAATGGCGATGCCGCTTGCGCAGCTTCGCCATCACCTGCTCGCCAAGCAGGCCGCCACTGACGAAGACCGTCTTGCCATCGATCCGGGCCACACCGCGACCATCGTGGCCGAGGTCGGTGATATGGGCTTCGAAGGGCTTGGGCGAAACAGAGTTCGATCGGGACATGGGCAACGAAAAGCGATGTATGGCCGCCAATTATCACAGATCGGGCCCGGGCACGCCCGCACGCCGCCCTGCGGCAGCCATGGCCGCCACGCGCCAAGACCGGAAACAACAAGGCCCCGCATCGCTGCGAGGCCTTGGTGCTACTGGCGGAGAGGGTGGGATTCGAACCCACGGTACGCTTTCACGTACGCCTGATTTCGAGTCAGGTACATTCGACCACTCTGCCACCTCTCCAAAGGGCTGCATGGTGGCGCATGCGAGCCGGGAATCATACGCGAGCGAAGTTGTCGTGACAATAACCATCGGTTACGGCATGCTTCAGCAGCTCGTTTCAACAGAAAACCCATGATCGAATTTGGACACGGCACGCATGTCGGCCTGCGCCGCACGCGCAATGAGGACACCTATTACGCCGACGCATCGCTGGGTCTGTTCCTGGTTGCCGACGGCATGGGCGGGCACCAGCACGGCGAAGTCGCCTCGGCACTGGTGCGTGATGCGGTGGTCGAACTGGTCCACTCGGGCCGGGGCTTGATCGAGGCCGTCAACGGCGCCGCAGAGAAACTGCTGGCCGATGCCCGACCCAGATTCGACATATTGCCGATGGGCACCACGATCGCCGCCATGCTGCTGCGCGGCGATGACTATGAGGTGGCCTGGGTGGGCGACAGCCGCATCTACCTGTGGACGCAGTCGTTGCGCCAGATCAGCCACGACCACTCACTGGTCCAGGTACTGGTCGAGGCCGGCCAGCTCGACCCGGCATTGGCGTCGCAGCACCCGCAGCGCAACCTGCTGACCCAGGCACTGGGCGTGACTTCGACCGAACAATTGCGCATCGGCATGGCGCGGGGCGCGCTGGAGCCGGGCATGGCCCTGCTGCTGTGCAGCGACGGCCTGACCGAATGCGTCGAGGACGAAGCGATCGCGCGCATCGTCGGGCGCTCGGATCTGGCTGCGCAGGAATGCGTCGACCAGTTGTTGCTGCATGCGCTCGATGCCGGTGGCGACGACAACATCACCGTGGTGCTGGTGCGCTCGAACCGGGCCTGACCCGCGACGGAATCAGTCCGGGCCGCATGGATCGAGCCCGCGCCATACGCTTTTTCCGCCGGCAGCGCTGCCATCGAGCGCGTCCAGACGCTGCTCGTGGCGCAGCAGCTCGTCAGGCGAGGCACGCAACACCCGCGGCCGCACCAGCAAGCTGATCGGCGCCAGCTGGGCGGCATCGCCGCGTTCGGCGTCCGTCTCGAAGGCAAGGTCGAAACCTGCTTGCCCCGATGTCATCGACAAGTAGACGTCGGCCAGCAACTGCGCGTCGATCAGGCCGCCATGCAGGTCACGGCGTGAGTTGTCGATCCCGAGCCGCTTGCACAGCGCATCGAGGCTGTTGCGTTGTCCGGGATACAGCTCGCGTGCCATCGCCAGCGTATCGAGCACGCTGCAGCGATCACCGATGCAGCCGGCACCGCTACCCAGCCGCGCCAGCTCGGCGTCGAGGAAGCCGATATCGAAACTGGCGTTGTGGATGATCAGCTCGGCACCATCGATGAAGGCCAGGAACTCATCCACCACTTCAGCGAAACGCGGCTTGTCGAGCAGGAATTCGTCCTCGATGCCGGTGACCAGGCGCGCACCCTCGTCGATCGCCCGGTCCGGGTTGAGATACGTCTGGTATTGCCGGCCGGTAAGTCGACGCTCGACCATCTCGACACAGGCGATTTCCACCAGCCGATGCCCCTGGCGCACTTCCAGGCCGGTCGTCTCGGTATCCAGCACGATCTGTCTCATGCCGCGCCCCGCAGGCGCTCGGCCTGTTCACGCGCAGCCTGATCGACCCGCTCGTTCTCGGCGTGGCCGGCATGTCCGCGCACCCATTTCCAGCGCACCTGGTGGGTGCTCACGGCCGCGGACAGGCGTTGCCAGAGATCCTGGTTCTTCACCGGCTTCTTGTCGGCGGTGCGCCAGCCATTGGCGCGCCACTTCGGCACCCACTGCTCGATACCCTGCATCACGTACTTCGAGTCGGTGGTGAGCAACACCTGGCAGGGTCGCTTGAGCGTTTCCAGCGCCGCAATCGCCGCCATCAGCTCCATCCGGTTGTTGGTGGTATCCGGATCACCGCCGGCGACCATGCGCTCGCTGCCCTTGGCGCGCAGCAACGCCGCCCAGCCACCGGGCCCGGGATTGCCGAGACAGGCGCCGTCGGTGAACGCTTCCACTTCACTCATGGTTTTCCTTTGTCGATCGCTTGTTCATCGTGTTGATTGCCGCCGCGTGCCCGGTGACAAATGGCCACTTGCCGGTACCCGCACGGGCACCGGGCGGATTCGCAGCGGCGTAACCATTCTGCGAAGCTTGCGTGCGACCAATACATAACCGCCACCGAGCAGCCGGGACGACACATCGTCTCGCGTAGTCATCCCGGGAAGCGGACTGCCTGTGCGCGACACCCGCTCGATATCCATGCCGGCCTGCAGCAGGTGGTGACGCAGATGCAGGGGCAGATGCAGTGACAGGTGCTCGCCGCGTGTTCGCCAATGAAGCCACGGTGCCCAGCCACTGACCGGATGCACGCCACTCAAGACCAGCACGCCACCCGGTGCGAGCACGCGCACGGCCTCGGCCAGCAAGGCCGAGGTGTGCGGCGTGCGTTCCAGCACATGGCGCATCATCACCAGTTCGAAAGCTTCATCGATGAACGGCAGCGGCTGATCGATTGCCGCCTGCAGATCACCGCGATAACCGCCGCCGGCCAGGTACAGACGAACCCAGCAGCCGAGCAGCGGCAGCGCCGGCGGCGCGTCGTCAACCGTGGCGCCCAGTAGCAAGGCATGCGAACCGGCACAGCGCTGCAGATCAGGCGCCAACACGCGCGCCTGCGCATCCCGCAAATGGCGCAGGGGTGCACTGGCATAGATGTCGTGGTCGCGTGGATGCATGCTGCCGATCCGCTTTTCCGTAGCGCAGAGTGTAACGGCTGAATCCGGGCATCACGGATCCGACGCACAACTCTGAACAACGACTCGACCGATTAACAGCCAGCTAACGAGTGGATGTCGATGCCCTCTTATAGTCGAGCGCTTGCTGTACACCCGGGCGACGGCTGCATCGCCGCCCCGAACTAGCCAAAGGCCCTTGCCGGGCCGCGGAGCCCGTCTTGCACCTGATTCCACTGCCAGCGCTGACCGACAACTACATCTGGCTGTTGCACGACGACGATGGCAACGCCGTCGTCGTCGATCCAGGCGATGCCCAGGTGGTCGAACAGGCGCTGGCAACGCGTGAACTTGTGCTGCGCGCGATCCTGCTCACCCATCACCACCCCGATCATATCGGTGGTGTTCGCGCCTTGCGCGAGCAGCACGCCGTTCCGGTGTATGCGCCGGTGGATGACCGCATCGACAGTGCGACCACCTATGTGCACGAGGGTGACCGGATCGACTTGCCTTCACCGGCGGCCAGCTTCGAAGTGCTCGCGATTCCCGGCCATACACTCAGCCACATTGCTTATGCCGGTGCCGGCATGCTGTTCTGTGGCGACACCCTGTTCAGCCTCGGCTGCGGCCGCCTGTTTGAGGGCTCGCCGGCGCAGATGCTGACCTCACTGGATCGGTTGTCGCGTTTGCCGGGGAATACGCTGGTATGCGCCGGCCACGAATACACCGAGGCAAACAGCCGCTTCGCACGCGGCGTCGATCCTGACAACCCCGCCTTGCGGGAGCGACAGCAGCAAGTCATCGCGTTGCGTGCCGAACGCCGGCCCAGCTTGCCAATCGAGCTGGACACCGAACTGGCAACCAATCCGTTTCTGCGGGTCGATGCGGAGGCAATCATCGAATGGTGCCGGCGGCAAGGCGCCGATGGTGACCGCATTGCCCGCTTTGCCGCACTGCGTGCCGCCAAGGATGTCTTCACCGGATGAATCGACTGTCCCGACGACTGCTGCCGGCGGCAGTATCACTCGTATTGGCTGCGTGCGCCGGCGTAAGCCCGCAGCCGCGGCACCAGGCCACGCGCGCCGCACCCGTGCCGGCGACCCCGATACCGGCCAAGCCGGCGGCAACCAGCAGCAGCCCGACCGTGCCGCCGGAAACGGTATGGGACAAGCTGCGCAACAGCTTTGCCATGTCCGACTGCGACGCCGACCCCCAGATACTCCACTGGGCAGGCAAGTTCACCCACAACCCGGCCCGGTTCGAGCAGACCTTGCGCACCGGCTTGCCGCGCCTGGTCTATGTGCAGCAGGTCGCTGCCCAATACCATGTCGCCGGTGAGTTCGTGCTGCTGCCGTGGGTGGAAAGTCGCTTCAGGCCGGATGCACCACGCAAGCACAGGCCAGCGGGCATGTGGCAGATCATGCCGATTACCGCCAAATCCATGGGCCTGCGCGTAGACCGTCACTACGACGGCCGTCTGAACATCGCCACCTCCACGCACGCCGTGATGAAGCTGCTTCAGCGCTACCAGGACCAGTTCCATGATTGGCGCCTGACCGACTACGCCTACAACGCCGGCGAGTTCCATGTGCGGCGCATCATCCGCAAGCAAGGCATGCCCCCGGCCACACCCGTCATTCCCGACTGGCCGGTGCGCAGGGTAACCCGCGAACATCTGGTCAAGTTGCTGGCGATGGCCTGCGTGGTGCGTGACCCGGCCCGCTTCCATGTCAGTTTGCCGACGCTGCCGGCACCGCAACGACTGGTGAAGACCGCGGTTCCCGAACCCATGTCGATCACACTGGCAGCCAGACAGGCAGGCATGTCGGTCGATGCATTGAAGTACAACAACGGCGCGTTTCGCGGCAACATCATCAATACAGATCATGCCGCCTACCTGATGCTGCCATTGCGCCATGCACGACGGTTTCGCCTGGGGACGCAGGAAGACTCCGGGCTGCTGGCTGGCAGCACCACGCCGCAGGCCAACCAGGAGGCTGATAGCCATGCTGGGCGCTCATCCCGCGCCCACAAGACCCACACGGTCAGGCGTGGCGAGAGCCTGTGGCAGATCGCGCATGACTATTCGATGGACATCAGCCAGCTGGAACAGCTGAATCATCTCAGCGACGACGTGATCCAACCCGGCCAGGTACTGCATCTGGACAGTATCGACTGAATCCGCTGCCATCCATGCAAAAAAGGGGCAGCCGCATGGCTGCCCCTTTCTGTTTGCAGCGAATCGCGCCAGCCAGCTGCTTTCAACAGCCCGCCGACCGAAGCGGCTACAGCAGGTTCTTGTTGATCTTGATCTTGGTTTCTGATTTCAGCAGATCGAGCAGTTCGCGGGTCTCCTCGGAACCGTAGGCCTGTGCCATCTGCTGGCGCAATGCCTCCCGCTGTTCGGCCGGCACCTTGGTCAGATCGCCACCCTGCACCTTGTCCACCGCCAGCAAGGCATAACTGCCCTGCCCCAGGTCGACTGCGGCAAACTCGGGCTTGTCGGCGGCAGACGGATGCGCCATCAGGAAAGCCTGCTTCAACAGCGGTGCCGGCACATCCGCGGATTGCTCACGGACTGCTTCGCTCTTGCTCACCACGGTGGCATCCAGCGACTTGGCGACCGCCGCCACGCTCTCGCCCTTGCGCAGACGGGCCAGTGCCTGGTCGGCGTTCTTTTTGGCGATCGCGTCGACACGCTCACCGAGAATGCGCTTTTGCACGTCGGCGCGCACTTCAGCCAGCGGCTTGGGAGCTGCTGCAATGTGCTTGTCGACATGGATGACTACCGAGTGGTCGTTGCCCAGATCGATCAGCCCGGAATTGTTGCCCTGGACCAGCACGTCGTCGCTGAACGCGGCAGCCACCAGCTTCGGATTGGCAGTCAGCCCCTTGCCATCGGTACGCGAGAACAGACCGGTATTCTTGATCGGCAGGCCCAGTGCTACCGATGCCGGCTCCAGCGAGGTCGGATTCTGATAGGTATTGTCGGCCATCTTGCCGGCGATATCGTTGTACTTGTGCTCGCGATCCGCCTTGACCACCTCCGCGACCAGCTGATCGCGCACTTCGGCAAACGGCTTCGATTCACCGCTGCGGATATCACGCAGCCAGATGATGTGATAACCGTCAGGCGACAGTACCGGCTTGGATATCTGGCCTTTCTGCATTGAAAACATGGCCGAGTCGAAAGCGGGGTTGGTCACGCCCTTTTCCAGCCAGCCCAGGTCACCGCCCTGGTGCCTGGAGCCGAGATCCTGCGAATCCTGTGCGGCCAGCTTGGCAAAATTGGCCGGCGTGGCCTCGGCAGCAATCTTGTCCGCCTTGGCCAGCGCGGCCTTCTGCTGCGCTGGCGTGGCATTGGTCGGCACGTTGATCAGGATGTGCGAGACCTCGCGCTGCTCCGGCTGCACGAAACGCTGCTTTTCATCGGCGTAACGCTTCTTCAATTCCTCGTCAGTCGGCGCGGCATCGGCCTTGAGATCGGCACTGTCGACTTCGAGGTATTTCACCGAGACCTGCTCGGGGTTCATGTACTCGGCCAGATGTGCCTTGTACCAGGCTTCGATCTGCGCATCGCTTACCTTGTCATCGGCCAGCTTCGGCTGCGGCAGCACGAAGTAACGCAGATCGCGGCGCTGGGTAAGCAGGCTGAGGAATTGCTCGACCTGCTGGTCACTGACAATGCTGCTGTCGCTGATCGCCGCGGGCAGCAACTGGCTGGCCATGGACGAGCGAATTTCTTCCTCGAACATGTCGGCAGTCTTGCGCTGACTGGTCAGCCAGGCACGATAACTGGTCGGATCGAACTGTCCGTTGACCTGAAATGCCGGGATCCCCGCAATGTAGTCGCGCATCGCCTGATCGGATACACGCATGCCCCAATCGGCATTCGCCTGCAGCAACAGCTGCTCGTCGATCATCGCGTCGAGCACACGCTGCTTCATCTCGGGCTTTTCGAAAATGCTGGAATCGAAATGATCGCCCTGTCGCTGGCTGGCCTGCTGACGCAGCTGGTTGATGCGATTCTGGAAGGCGTTCTGGCTGATCTCCTGCTTGCCGACCTTCGCCACGAACGAGTCATCGTGTGAGGTGAAATAGCTTTCCATGCCAAACAGCGACATCGCCAGAACGGCCAGACCGAGCACGATGATGGATGGCCATCCATGCATCTTGTTACGCATTGCCTGCAGCATCGAAATCTTCCCGCAACGTGGTTGAAAGCGCGTGGTGCGCGTGGTGCATGCGAGGCACCGATCGCCTCACTGACGCCCGTATTCGATCGCTCACAACACGCGACGAACACGTTTGACTCAAATGACAAGGGCGCCACGCGGGCGCCCTTGCGAACCATGGCGGAGTGGACGGGACTCGAACCCGCGACCTCCGGCGTGACAGGCCAGCATTCTAACCAACTGAACTACCACTCCGCACTATCTGGTGGGTGCTGTAGGGATCGAACCTACGACCACCGCCTTGTAAGGGCGACGCTCTACCGCTGAGCTAAGCACCCGAAACCAAGCGCAAGCCGCTTAGTTTAGGGCATCCTTGAGGGTCTTGCCAGCCTTGAATGCGGGTACTTTCGAGGCCTTGATCTTGATCGCTTCGTTGGTACGCGGGTTGCGGCCGGTGCGTGCGGCACGCTTGCGCACGGTGAACGTACCAAAGCCGACCACCGAAACATCCTCACCCTTCTTCAGCGACTTCTGCACAGCCTCCAGATAGGCGTCCAGAGCACGGCCAGCGTCCGCCTTGGTGAGTTCGGCACTTTCGGCGATGGCATTGATCAGCTCGGTTTTGTTCATTTAAAAACTCCCTTGCTCGAATTTAGCCGGCGTCGCCTGCCGCAAGGACAGGACAACACCGGCATGGATGGTTGGCTCTTGACTAGGTGCCGTGACGCAACCCCGCATCGCTGCGCTGGCGAACCACGCCGGGATTGCGGTACCGCCTTTATACCAGTGCCTTGCGGGAATCCGCAACACAAGCCACAGCAAGGTTTGAAGCGGATCGACCATACGCGAAACCGCTTGCAAAACGGACGCCAGAAGACTACGACACCGGCGGTTCAAGGACTGCAAAGCAGAAAGCCCGGCATGCATTGCCGGGCTCATCCTGGACATCTACCCGACGGCGGCGGATCAATGCGTGAGCGGATGCCCTTCGGCCGACTCCGCGGCCACGGCCGCAGCAGGCTCGTCCTTGGCCGGGTTGGGCCGCAATGGACGCTCCAGCGCGATGTCGAGCACCTCGTCGATCCAGCGCACCGGGTGGATCTCCAGCGCCGAGGTGAGATTGGCGGGCATCTCCGCCAGGTCCTTCTTGTTGTCTTCGGGAATGATCACCGTGGTGATGCCGCCGCGAAGTGCCGCCAGCAGCTTCTCCTTGAGACCACCGATCGGCAGTACGCGACCACGCAGGGTGATCTCGCCGGTCATCGCCACTTCGGAACGCACCGGCACCCTGGTCAGCGTCGACACCAGCGCGGTACACATGGCAATACCCGCACTGGGGCCGTCCTTGGGCGTGGCGCCTTCCGGCACATGGATATGCACATCGAGCTTCTGGTGAAACTCGGGGTCGATGCCGAGTTGGTCGACACGCGCACGAACCACCGACAGCGCCGCCTGGATCGACTCCTTCATGACGTCGCCCAACTGACCGGTGTTCACCAGTCGGCCTTTGCCATTCACCACCGAACCTTCGATGCTGAGCAATTCACCGCCCACCTGGGTCCATGCCAGCCCGGTCACCAGGCCGACTTCGTTCTGCAGTTCCTTGCGACCGAAATCGAAACGACGCACGCCAAGGTAATGCTCGAGATTGCCTGAATCCACGTTGACGCGCCCACCACCGGACTTGAGCTTGACTGCCTTGGTCGATTTGGCGGCCTTGGCCGATGTCTTTTTCGCCTTGGCCTTCTTCACTTCCCCAAGGGTCAACTCCTTCACCACCTTGCGGCAGATCTTGGAGATCTCACGCTCGAGGTTGCGCACACCCGATTCGCGCGTGTAATACCTGACGATGTCACGCAAGGCCTCTTCACTCACGCCAAGCTCCTCCGCCTTCAGGCCATTCGCCTTGAGCTGCTTGGCCAGCAGGTATTTCTGCGCGATGCCCAGCTTTTCGTCCTCGGTGTAACCGGGGATGCGGATGACCTCCATGCGGTCGAGCAAGGGGCCGGGGATGTTCAGTGAATTGGCCGTGGCGATCCACATCACCTCGGACAGGTCGAGGTCGACTTCGAGGTAATGATCGTTGAACGCGTGGTTCTGTTCCGGGTCGAGCACTTCAAGCAGCGCCGACGACGGATCACCGCGGAAGTCCATCGACATCTTGTCGATCTCGTCGAGCACGAACAACGGATTCTTGGCACCCACCTTGTTGATGTTCTGCACGATGCGACCGGGCATCGAGCCGATGTAGGTGCGCCGATGACCGCGGATTTCCGCTTCGTCGCGCACCCCGCCGAGGCTCATGCGCACGAACTTGCGGTTGGTGGCCTTGGCAATCGACTGCCCGAGCGAGGTCTTGCCCACGCCCGGCGGCCCGACCAGGCACAGGATCGGGCCCTTCATGGCGGAAACACGCTGCTGTACGGCGAGATATTCGAGGATCCGCTCCTTCACCTTCTCCAACCCGAAATGATCGGCGTCGAGCACTTCCTGCGCCATCTGCAGATCCTTGCGTACCTTGCTGCGCTTCTTCCACGGCACGCCGACCAGCCAATCAAGATAATTGCGCACGACGGTGGCTTCGGCCGACATCGGCGACATCTGCTTGAGCTTGTTGAACTCCTGACGCGCCTTGCCGAGCACGGCCTTGGGCATGCCGGAGGTCTCGATCTTCTTCTGCAGCTCCTCGACCTCGTTCGGACCATCCTCGCTGTCGCCGAGCTCCTTCTGGATCGCCTTCATCTGCTCGTTGAGGTAGTACTCGCGCTGGCTCTTCTCCATCTGCGACTTGACCCGGCCGCGAATGCGCTTCTCGACCTGCTGCAGATCCATCTCGCCGTCGACCAGGCCAATCAGCAACTCCAGCCGCTTGCCGACGTCGGCCGTCTCGAGCACCTTCTGCTTGTCAGCCATGCGCACGGACAGGTGGGCTGCAATGGAGTCGGCCACGCGCGAGGGATCGTCGATGCCGGACAGGCTGGCGAGCACCTCGGGCGGCAGTTTTCGGCTCTGCTTGACCAGTTGCTCGAACAACGAGATCAAGGTGCGCGAAACCACGTCCAGCTCGCGTTCCTTGGCGTTGTAGGCCGGCTCGATCACGCGCGAACGCGCCATCAGCATGCCGTCCTCTTCGTGGAAATCCTCCACTGCCACGCGCGACTGGCCCTCGACCAGCACCTTGACCGTACCGTCGGGCAACTTCAGCAATTGCAGCACACCGGCAAGCGTGCCGATCTGATGCAGATCCTCGATCGCAGGGTCGTCGATATCCGGGCTCTTCTGCGCCACCAGCAGGATCTGGCGCTCGCTCTCCATCGCGCGCTCAAGCGCACGCATCGACTTGTCGCGCCCGACAAAAAGCGGAATGACCATGTGCGGATAGACCACCACATCGCGTAGCGGCAATACAGGCAGAGCGTCCAGCGCAGCAGGAAGGGGGGCGTTCTTGGCCATCTGGGTCGAGTCCCTCGGTTCTTATCTGGTTTCATCCCGACACTGCGCCGGGGCATTCAAGACGTCAAGTGGAGGCGCCAGCACGCGCACTCAAGGTGTGTGCAGCGCCAGAAACGCAGCGGCTCCGGTGAAATCACCAGAGCCGCAGGTTTGACAGGGGCTGCACGAGTGCGTCAGGCAGCAGCGTCGCCACCATCACCGGCGATGCGCTGTTGCTGCAGGTTGCCTCGATAAATCAGGTAAGGCTCGGCCTGACCCTCGATCACGGCATCGTCAACCACCACCTTGCTCACGTGCTCCAGTGACGGCAGCTCGTACATCGTGTCCAGCAGCACCTGTTCCAGGATGGTGCGCAGGCCGCGGGCGCCGGTCTTGCGCTTGAGTGCCTTGCGCGCGATGGCCTGCAGTGCCTCGGGACGGAATTCCAGCTCGGCCTCTTCCATCTCGAACAATTTCTTGAACTGCTTGGTGACGGCATTCCTGGGTTCGGTGAGAATCTTCACCAGCGCGGCCTCGTCCAGCTCGTCCAGCGTGGCGACCACCGGAAGGCGGCCGACGAACTCCGGGATCAGGCCGAAACGCACCAGATCGGCTGGCTCGACATCGGCCAGCACCTTGCCCAGATTCTCGGTGCGCTCCTTGCTGCGCACTTCGGCTGAGAAGCCGATGCTGGTGTTCTCGGAGCGTTGCTGGATGACCTTTTCCAGGCCGGCAAACGCACCGCCGCAGATGAACAGGATGTTCTTGGTGTCGACCTGCAGGAACTCCTGCTGCGGATGCTTGCGCCCGCCTTGCGGCGGCACCGAGGCCAGCGTGCCCTCGATCAGCTTCAGCAACGCCTGCTGCACGCCTTCACCGGACACGTCACGGGTGATCGACGGGTTTTCGCTCTTGCGCGAAATCTTGTCGATCTCATCGATGTAGACGATGCCCGACTGCGCCTTGTCGACATCGTAGTCGCACTTCTGCAGCAGCTTCTGGATGATGTTCTCGACATCCTCGCCGACGTAACCGGCTTCGGTCAGCGTGGTGGCGTCGGCGATGGTGAACGGCACGTTCAGCAGGCGCGCCAGTGTTTCGGCCAGCAACGTCTTGCCCGAGCCGGTCGGGCCGATCAGCAGGATGTTGGACTTGCCCAGCTCGATATCGTCGCTCTTCTGGCGCGACTCGATCCGCTTGTAGTGGTTGTACACCGCCACAGCCAATGCCTTCTTGGCGCGGGTCTGGCCGACCACGTACTGATCCAGCGATTCGCGGATCTCGCGTGGCTTGGGCAGCTGGGTGCGGCCGGTGGCAGCCTTTTCTTCCAGCTCTTCGCGAATGATGTCGTTGCACAGCTCGACGCATTCATCGCAGATGAACACGGATGGGCCCGCGATCAGCTTGCGTACTTCATGCTGGCTCTTGCCGCAAAACGAGCAATAGAGAATCTTGCCGCTGTCGCTGGAACGCCCCTGCCGGTCGTCACTCATAACTCTCGATCCCGCTCAAATCTGTCTGCGTCGCGAGAATACCACAGGGCTCCGCGCCTGCCTGCAGACGCAGAGCCCATCTCGTGACATTGGAATAACCAGGTGAAATCAGGCCGATTTCACGCTCTCGCCGGCGCGCTTGTCGAGCACTTCGTCGATCAGGCCGTAGGTCTTGGCGTCTTGCGCATTCATGAAGCGGTCGCGCTCCATGTCCAGCTCGATTTTCTCCAGCGGCTGACCGGTATGCTCCACGTACAGCTTGTTCAGCCGTTCGCGGATATACAGGATCTCGCGCGCCTGGATCTCGATATCGGTCGCCTGGCCCTGCGCGCCGCCCGAGGGCTGATGGATCATGATGCGCGAGTTCGGCAAGGCAAAGCGCTTGCCCTTGGCACCGGCCATCAACAGGAACGAACCCATGCTGCAGGCCTGACCGATGCACATGGTGCTGACGTTCGGCTTGATGAACTGCATGGTGTCGTAGATCGCCAGACCGGCGGTAACGGCACCGCCGGGGCTGTTGATATAGAAATTGATGTCCTTGTCCGGATTCTCCGACTCCAGGAACAACATCTGGGCCACGATCACGTTGGCCACCTGGTCGTTGACTTCGCCGACCAGGAAGATCACGCGCTCCTTCAGCAGGCGGGAATAGATGTCGTAGGAGCGCTCGCCGCGAGCCGTCTGCTCGACGACCATCGGTACCAAATTGAGGTTCTGGATCGGATCCATGGTCATCTGTGCAGCTCTCCGGTGAATGGGCCTTGCAACTTCTTGCTCAGGCGTTGGCAGGGCGCATCACGTCATCGAAGCTCAGATCCTGCCGGGTGGTCTTGGCATGCTCGGCCACCCATTCGGCCACCTGATCTTCCATCACGCGATTCTGCAGCCCAGACATCAACTGGGGGTCACCATTGTAGAGTTCAATGACCTGCTCCGGCTCCTCGTAGGTCGAGGCGATCGCGGCAAGCTGTTCGGCAATGCGCGTGCGATCGATCTTGATCTCCTGCTTGCGGGCGATCTCGCCCATCAGCAAGCCGGCGATCACCCGCTTGCGCGCGATCGGCGTGGCGGCCTCGATCAACTGCGGCGGCGGCTGTTGACCCTTCGGCACGCTGCCGGCGGCCATGTTGCGCGCCTCGGACTGCACCATCAGGTTCGGCACATCCAGACCGGCATGGGCGTCAGCCAGTTTCTCGGCCACTTCCGACTTCAAGCGGGCCATCAGCGCCGCCTTCAGCTCGCGCTCGAGATTGGCGCGAACTTCCTTGCGGAAGGTATCCAGGTCGCCGTCCTCAATGCCGAACAACCTGGCGAACTCACTGTCGATCTCGGGAAGCCTGGGCTCCTGCACCTTGATGATGCGGAAGCTCACCTGGGCGTTCTTGCCAGCGAGGTGCTCGTTGCGGAAATCTTCCGGGAACGCGATCTCGGCGTCGAAATTGTCGCCAGCCTGGTGCCCGGTCAAGGCCTCGTCCAGTGCTGCAAACAAGGTACCCGAGCCAAGCACGCTGCCGGCACGCTCCAGACCTTCGGCCGGGAAGCGGTAATCGCCCGCCGTGGCCGAGTACTCGAACATCACGAAGTCGGTCTCGACCGAGGCACGCTCGACCTCGTCGAAACTGCGACGCTGCTGACGCAGGGTCTCCAGCATCTTGTCGATGTCGGCATCGCTGACTTCTGCGGTGGCGCGCTGGATCTCAAGCGCAGCCACATCGACTTCGGGAAAGTCCGGCATGATCTCGAACGTGGCGGTGTATGCAATCTCACCATTCTCGGGCTTGCCGGTGGTGTTGATGGCCGGATTGGCGATCGGCTGCAGCTTTTCCTGCTCCACCGCTTCGCGCAGCGTGCTGCCGATCAGGTCGGACAGCACCTCGCCACGAACCTGTTCGCCGAAACGCTGCTTGATCACCGTCGTCGGCACCTTGCCCGGGCGGAAACCCTTGAGCCGAACCGTACGACCCATCTCGGCAATCCGTGCACTCACCTGCGTCTCGAACCGCTCCGCGGGAAACTTCACCGTGAGCTTGCGCTCGAGCGAACCGATGTTCTCAACCGAAACCTGCATGACGTCTCCTGGTACTACCGATGTTGTGGGCCTGCCACAGGCGCCATGGCGGCATCGCCACCCGTAAAAAGACAATGGAAAACAACAGGGGCATGGTGCGAAAGGGGGGACTCGAACCCCCACGGGGTTAACCGCCAGTACCTAAAACTGGTGCGTCTACCAATTCCGCCACTCTCGCCTTGCCACCCATGATCGAACGTGCACGTGCCAAAAACCCGATCCGGCCAACCGGCAAGCGAACAGGCCGGATCAGCGTATCGACATCCTTGGTGCCGCACTCGTCCAAGTCAATGATTCCCTTGTACGAAAGCGATCCATTTTACGGTTGCACCGCCCTGCAGCACAAGCGCTGACGACGCTTTCGGCGACATCGCCCTGCCCTGTCCGCCGACGCCGCCGGCCTGCACATGACTTACCGCGCACAAAGCAAAACGCCGATCGCTGACGATCGGCGTTTTGCCTGTATTGGTGGGCCGTGAAGGATTCGAACCTTCGACCAATTGATTAAGAGTCAACTGCTCTACCAACTGAGCTAACGGCCCAATGACTGGGATGTACCCGGAAGACCGGGGTGAAACTGGGGTGGATGATGGGATTCGAACCCACGACAACCGGAATCACAATCCGGGACTCTAACCAGCTGAGCTACACCCACCATAAATCTTGCCACTGGTGCGCCCGACAGGATTCGAACCTGCAACCCTCGGCTTAGAAGGCCGATGCTCTATCCGGTTGAGCTACAAGCGCAGTCATTACCAGTAGAACATGTTGCTGGTCGGGGCAGAGGGATTCGAACCCCCGACTTTTGCGTCCCAAACGCAACGCTCTACCAGACTGAGCTATACCCCGATTTCGAACCCTCGACAGCACCTGCCACCGAAGCCTTGAAATGTTACGGGTGACGCCAAGCTCAGTCAATCCGTATGAAGCACACCATGCCAACTTGACCAACCGTTTCCATCGTCGCAAGCCGCGCGCTTCGATGAAAACAAAACGGGGTGCAAGCACCCCGCCTCGCCGAATAAAAATGGTGCGCCCGGAGAGATTCGAACTCCCGACCACCTAGTTCGTAGCCAGGTACTCTATCCAACTGAGCTACGGGCGCACTGAAAAACTTGTCATGCCGTGCTTCGATGCCGCTGCATCGAAGCGCCGAAGCAAGAGGCGGAATTATTCAGACTCCGCGCGCATGCGTCAACCCTTTTCGCAAAATTTCTTCATCTCCGACTCGGGGACACCGCCAGTCAAGGCGGTGATTGCAGGAGACCGCAGGCAGGCGTTCGCACCGTGCCCGCGGGATCGCATCACTCGCCCAGCGACGCGCGATTCTGCGCGGCCGGATCACCAACCTTGCCCACCGGCGCTCCCGCGTCGCTTTTCGGCGGCGG
>DATMTH010000161.1:0-7077 GCA_035564915.1 Rhodanobacter sp. | reverse complement strand
GGACTCTGATGCGGGGTGGAGCAGTCTGGCAGCTCGTCGGGCTCATAACCCGAAGGTCGCAGGTTCGAATCCTGCCCCCGCTACCAGATCTTTCTTGATGCAAGAAAGCCTCCTCGTGAGGCTTTTTTGTTGGGCGCAAGGATGCGTAGTGCCGCGCTGCATGACAGTCGTGCGCATGGGAAGGAGCTGTACGAGGAGGAACATCGGCGTGATATGGAAATGGGCCGTTGGAGCCCATTTTTTGTTTCCGCGATCCGGATCAGGTGATGCAGATGGATACACAGGCGCTGGCACAACGATTCAACGAGGTACTGGCCGATTTGGAGCTGGAGTGCCTTGGCGTGGAGTTCACGCCGTCACATGGGCAGAGTACCCTGCGCGTTTACGTGCATCTGCTCGACAAGGACGCTGCTGACGAAGGTGTCGATGGCGAGCGCCGCGAAGTGGGTATCGAGGATTGCGAGAGTGCCAGTCGCGAGCTGTCAGCCTTGCTCGACGTGGAGGATCCGATTCCAGGCCATTACGTGCTGGAAGTCTCCTCGCCGGGTATTGATCGCCCGTTGTTCAATGCGGTCCAGTTCGCGAAGGTCGTCGGCCAGGAAGTGAAGGTCGTGTTGCGGGCGCCACTGGAAGGGCGTCGTCGCCTGCGTGGAAAGCTGGTGTCGGTACAGAATGAACAAATTGTGCTGGAAGGCGAGGGCAAGGTCTTCGAATTCGAGCATGCGTTGGTGGAAAGCGCCCGGGTGGTGCCGGACTGGGTGGCACTGGGTTACGCACCGCAGCCCAAACCCGGCGGCAAGCAACCCGCCAAAAAGCGGGTTTGAGCCATTTGGAGTCCGCCAGGGATGGCGGTCTTTTGCCTCACGCGTTCAAGGATGAACGCAAAAATTCCGAACACGGCGGCCATGGATGACCGTTTCTTGATCCTGACATTCACGGATGAGTGCATCAGTCAACGTTTTGGACGCCTTCAAGCGCCTATGGAGTTGCAGCAATGAGCAAAGAACTTTTGCTGGTCGTCGACGCGGTCGCCAATGAAAAGGGCGTGCCGGAAGAAGTGATTTTCGAGGCGATGGAGGCCGCGCTGGCTTCGGCCGCGAAGAAGCGTTATCCCGACGAGGAGCCCGACGTTCGCGTGTCGATCAACCACGACACCGGTGAGTACGAGACCTTCCGTCGCTGGGAGATCATTGCCGACGATGGCGAGATGGAATCGCCGTCGTACCAGCTGCGCCTGATGGATGCGCTGGACGAGCGCGAAGACGCCAAGGTGGGCGAGTACATCGAGCAGCAGGTCGAAAACGCCGAGTTCGGTCGCATCGCCGCGCAGGCCGCCAAGCAGGTCATCGTGCAGCGTGTGCGCGAAGCCGAGCGCCAGCAGGTCGTCGATGCTTTCGCTGATCGAGTCGGCGAGCTGGTCACCGGTATCGTCAAGCGTGTCGAGCGCGGCAACATCTATCTCGATCTGGGCAGCAATGCCGAGGCGTTCATTCCGCGCGACAAGACCATCCCGCGCGAATCCGCCCGTGTCGGCGACCGCGTGCGCGGCTATCTCTACGAAGTGAAATCCGAAGTGCGCGGGCCACAGCTGTTCGTGTCGCGCGCCGCACCTGAGTTCATGATCGAGTTGTTCAAGCTGGAAGTGCCGGAAGTCGGCCAGGGCCTGGTCGAGATCAAGGGCTGCGCCCGCGATCCGGGTGACCGCGCCAAGATCGCCGTGCTGGCGCACGACAGCCGCACCGATCCGATCGGTGCCTGCATCGGCATGCGTGGTTCGCGCGTGCAGGCCGTGTCGAATGACCTCAACGGCGAGCGCGTCGACATCATCCTGTGGCACGAGAATCAGGCCCAGTTCGTGATCAACGCGATGGCGCCGGCCGAAGTGCAGTCGATCATCATGGATGAAGAGAAGCATTCCATGGACATCGCGGTGGCCGAGGACAAGCTGTCCCAGGCAATCGGTCGTGGCGGCCAGAACGTGCGCCTGGCCAGCAAGCTGACCGGCTGGCAGTTGAATGTGATGACCCAGGACCAGGTCACTGCCAAGAGCGAATCCGAGCAGGAGGCTGCCCGTCAGCTGTTCATGGACAAGCTCGAGGTGGATCAGGAGATTGCCGTCATCCTCGTGCAGGAAGGGTTCTCCAGCATCGAGGAAATTGCCTACGTACCCAGCGCCGAGCTGCTCGCCGTGGAGGGCTTCGACGAAGACATCGTCGAGGAGCTGCGTGCGCGTGCCCGCGACGCCTTGCTGACCGAGGCCCTGGCGGTGGAAGAGGGCGTTGACGAGCACCAGCCATCCGAAGAGCTGCTGGCACTCGAAGGCATGGACGAGGCGACGGCCTATGCCCTCGCGGCTCGCGAGATAAGCACGGTGGACGACCTCGCCGACCTGGCCGTGGATGACCTGATCGATATCGAGGGTATGGATGAAGAACGCGCTGCCGCATTGATCATGGCCGCACGAGCGCCGATGATCGCCCGCCTGGAGCAGGGCGGCTAAGCGCGAACGGCGGCGCCCTGGAAGGGCATGCCGAGAAGGGCTCAGGGAGCCCTTCACCAGGGATGGAGGTGGCGGCAGAGACCATGTCGCACGGAATGACAAGCGCGGGAACGGCGGAGCAAAGAACACGATGTCGGACGTCACGATCAAACAACTCGCCCAGGTACTGGGCATGCCGGTCGACAAGCTGCTGAATCAGCTTGGCGAAGCGGGCATGAAATTCTCCGATCAGGAGCAAGTCATCAGCAGCACCGAGAAGGTGAAGCTGCTGGGGTTCCTGCGCCGTACCCACGGCAAGGGTGAGGCTGTCGCGGAGGTCGATGACAGTGCGCCCCGCCAGATCACCCTCAAGCGACGAACCGTCGGCGAGCTCAAGGTGGCAACGCCTGGCGGACGTGGTGCCGCGGGTACCGCCAAGACGGTCAACGTCGAGGTGCGCACCAAGCGAACCTACGTCAAGCGCAGCGTCATTGCCGAAGAAGCCAGTGCCGAGCCCGAGCGTGAGGACGCCGTACGCAAGCTGCAGGAGTCGAAGCAGCAGCGCGAGCAGGAAGAGCTCGATCGTGCCGCGGTCGAGCAGCAACGTCAGGAAAAGGCGCAGCAGGCACTCGACGAGCAGAAACGCCAGCACGAGTTGGAACAACAGGAACTGAAGCAGCGCGAAGCAGCCGCCACGGTCGAGCCGAGCGAGGAATCGCTCGTTTCCGATGACGTGTCTGCGGCGGCTGTGGAAACCGCAGTCGAAGTCGAGCAGGAGGGCAGCAAGGGCGAGGATGATTCGTCCGGCGTCCAGCGTATCGATCAGCGCGAGCTGGGCATGATCCTGCCGCGCATCCATGAGCCGCGCAAACGCGAGAAGCTGGTCAAGCCGGTGGCTCCGCCTGCGGCAGCTCCCGTTGTCGCTGCGCCGGATGCCGCGACCACGGCAAGCGCCGGCGCTGATGGCGCGAGAAGCAAGGCAAAGCACGGCCGTGAACGAGCCGAAACGACGGCCAACAAGGCCGAGCGTGACGGCAGCAAGCGTTTTGCCGGTGGCCAGATGCATCTCAGCGATGCCGATCGCGCTCGTCGCTCCTCGAGCAGCAAGCGTGGCAAGCCGGGGCGCGGTGGCCGCGATGTGGGTCGAAGCAGTACGCCGACCGGCCCGCACGGGTTCTCGCGTCCCACGGCGCCGGTGGTTCGCGAAGTGGTGGTGAGTGAAACCAACATCGTTGCCGACCTGGCACAGAAGATGGCGGTCAAGGGTTCCGAGGTGGTCAAGGCCCTGTTCAAGATGGGCGTGATGGCGACCATCAACCAGACCGTCGATCACGATACTGCGGTGCTGGTGGTCGAGGAGCTGGGTCATACGCCGGTGGCCGACAACCAGAACAACGCCGAGGAGGCGCTGGCGGCGCACACCCAGAACGTCGAACTGGAAGGCGAGAAGATTGCGCGCCCGCCGGTGGTCACGATCATGGGCCATGTCGACCACGGCAAGACCTCGTTGCTGGACTACATCCGCCGCACCAAGGTCGCTTCCGGCGAAGCCGGTGGCATCACCCAGCACATCGGTGCGTATCACGTGGAAACGTCGAAGGGCGTGATCACCTTCCTCGATACACCCGGACATGCGGCGTTTACCTCGATGCGTGCCCGTGGCGCGCAGTCGACCGACATCGTGATCCTGGTGGTTGCTGCCGACGATGGCGTGAAGCCGCAGACGATCGAGGCGGTCAAGCATGCACGTGCTGCCAAGGTGCCGCTGATCGTGGCAGTCAACAAGATGGACAAGGACGGGGCCAACCCGGACAACGTCAAGCAGGGCCTGGTGGCACAGGAAGTGGTGCCGGAAGACTGGGGTGGCGATGTGCAGTTCATTCCGGTGTCGGCCAAGACTGGCGACGGCGTCGAAGACCTGCTTGATGCGATCTCGATTCAGGCCGAAGTGATGGAGCTCACGGCGGTTGCCGAGGGTCGTGCTTCCGGCGTGGTGATCGAATCCAGCCTGGATCGTGGCCGTGGCCCGGTGGCCACCGTACTGGTGCAGCAGGGCACCCTGCAGAAGGGCGATTTCGTGGTCTGCGGCGTCGAGTATGGCCGCATGCGTGCGTTGATCGACGAGAACGGCAAGCAGGTGACCGAGGCTGGTCCGTCCATTCCGGTGCAGGTGCTGGGCCTGTCCGGCGTGCCGGAAACCGGCGACGACTTCGTCTGCGTCGAGGATGAGCGTCTGGCCCGTGAAGTGGCGCAGGAGCGTGAGCTCAAGCGCCGTGAAACGCGCATGGTCAGCAAGAGCAACCGGCTCGAGGACATCATTGCCAAGATGGGTCAGGGCGAAGAGCAGCAGTCGCTCAACATCCTGGTCAAGGGCGATGTGCAGGGTTCGGTCGAGGCGTTGCGCGAGTCGCTGACCCAGATCGGCAACGAGCGGGTCCGGGTCAACGTGGTGTCCTCCGGCGTCGGCGGCATCAACGAGTCCGACGCCACCCTGGCGGCGGCCTCGAAGGCACTGATCATCGGTTTCAACGTGCGTGCCGATGCATCCGCGCGCAAGGTGATCGAAACCAACGGACTGGACGTGCGCTACTTCTCGATCATCTACGACGTGATCGACCAGGTAACCCAGGCGGCCACCGGCCTGCTCGGCATGGAAGTGCGCGAGGACATCATCGGTCTGGCCGAAGTGCGCGAAGTCTTCCGCAGCTCCAAGTTCGGTGCCGTGGCCGGCTGCATGGTCACCGAGGGCCACGTCAAGCGCAGCAAGCCGATCCGCGTGCTGCGTGACAACGTGGTGGTGTTCGAGGGCGAGTTGGAATCGCTGCGCCGCTTCAAGGAGTTGGTCGACGAAGTGCGCAACGGCATGGAGTGTGGCATCGCCGTTAAGCAGTACAACGACGTCAAGCCGGGCGACCAGATCGAGTGCTTCGAACGCACCGAAGTGGCACGCACGCTGTAAAGCAGAAACGAGTGTGGGAGAGTGAGGAGTGAGCAAAGGCGCGAACGCTTTCTCTCTTTTCTCACTTCTCTCCACTCTCAACCGAGGTTCCCCCCATGCCTTCCCGTGATTTCAAACGTACTGACCGCATCGGCGCCGAACTGCGCCGTGAACTTGGTTTGCTGGTGCACGCCGCGGTGCGCGATCACGGGCTGCCGTCGGTCAGCGTTTCCGACGTGGAGATCACCCGCGATCTGGATTGGGCCACGGTGTGGGTGACAGCGATGCTGCCCGAGCAGGGCCTGCCGGCGGTGAAGGCCTTGAACCAGATCAGCCATGAGATCCGTCATTCACTGGCGCACAGCGGCATGCGCATGCGCCGGGTGCCGGAATTGAAATTCAAGTACGACGATTCGGTCGACAAGGGCGAGCGCATCGAGACGCTGCTGCGTGAGCAGGCGCGTGATCTCAAGCCGGCCGACGACTCCGCGCAGGATTGAGCAGAACGTTTGCTTCTGCAGAATTGATGAATCGACCACCGCGTATCCAGTACCGCAACCTGCACGGCATCGTGCTGCTCGACAAGCCGTTGGGCCTCAGCTCCAATCAGGCGCTGCAGGCCGTGCGCCGGTTGCTGCGTGCATCGAAGGGTGGCCACACCGGTGCACTCGACCCGCTGGCCACCGGCCTGCTGCCGCTTTGCTTCGGTGAGGCGACCAAGTTGGCCGGCAGTCTGCTCGGCGCACGCAAGGCCTATCTGGCGCAGTGTCGGCTGGGTATCACCACCGACAGCGCCGACAGCGAAGGGGAAATCCTGCAGCAGCGTCCGGTACCACCACTCGATGCAACGGTGGTCGAGGCGGTACTGGCCAAATTGCGCGGGCATATCCTGCAGGTGCCGCCGATGTATTCGGCGCTGAAACACGACGGTGAAAGGCTGTATGCGAAGGCACGCCGCGGTGAATCAGTCGAGCGGCCGCCTCGCGAAGTCGACGTGCATCGGCTGGACTTGCTGGCGCGCACAGACGACACGCTGCAGTTGCTGGTGGAATGCGGTTCAGGCACCTATGTGCGTTCATTGGCAGTGGATATCGGCGAGGATCTGGGCTGCGGGGCGCATCTGAGCGGCCTGCGTCGCATCTGGGTAGAGCCGTTTCGTGAACCCCGCATGGTGACTCTGGATGAGCTGGAACAGGCTGCGGAGCAGGGCGACAGCGCGCTGCTGGCGCACCTGTTGCCGGTTTCTGCGGGCTTGTCGGATCTTCCCGTGGTGATGCTGGATGAGGCGCAGAGCATGGCCATCTCACGCGGGCAGCAGATTCAGCTTGACGCATCTGCGGTGCCGGGTCGTTGTGCGGCATTTGCCAGCGATGGCGCGTTGCTGGCCTTGCTCGAACTGGACAGTGAGCGTCGCAGCCGCATCCTGCGCGGCTTCAACTTGCCGCCGGACCGATTGATTTGACCGGAAATGGCCCTGCGCACTTGTTGTAACACCACTCCCATCAGTAGAATAGACAAGTTATTTCAACGCTTTCACTCAACTTGGGCGAAGCTTGCGCTTGTGCCATCGCGTTGCGATGGCACAAGCGCAAGCTTCGCATCGCCTTTCAAGGAAACGTACAACCATGTCCCTTACCGCAGAACAGACCGGCAAGATCAT
>DATMTH010000160.1:0-3228 GCA_035564915.1 Rhodanobacter sp. | reverse complement strand
GTCGCCAAAAGCTGTGCTGCCGGCCAGTACGGCCTCGTAGCGGTCGGCATCGAATTCCATCTGGCGCGACAGCGACTGCGATAGGCGAAAGCTCAACTGGAACAGGCCGGCCAGCAACAATCGCGAGCCGCCGATGCCGGCACGCGTAACGATCATTATGGTGCGCACCACGAATTCATCGTTTTCGTGCGCCCATTGTTCCAGTCGCTCGACCCACGGGTCGGGTCGATGGGCGCGCTGGTACAGCCACGCGTTGACATGGTTGATCAGGAAGCTGCAGCGCATGCCGAGGCGCTGCGCGAAGTGGCCGAACTCATGCGCAAGCACGCCGAGGAACTGCTGGCTGCTCAAGCCGGCGACCAGTGGCAGGCCTATGGTGAGCACCTTGCGGCCGTTGAAAAAACCGGCCCAGCCACCTTCGAAATGCACGCTGGCATTGACTTCGTTGGACAGGCGCAGAGCAACCGGCGGGCGGATGCCGATGGCTTCGGCGAGCCTATGGATGGCCTGCAGCAGGCGTGGTTCCTCGCCCGGGTCCAGCAGCAGGCTGCGTTCCCTGGTAGCGCCCATCGGCAGCATCGGCCGCAGCAGGAACAGCAGCAGGAGGGCGCCACTCGCACCGGGCAACGCGTAAAGCACGAACATGGGCCAGAAGCCGCGTACGTGGAAGCTGGTGAAATCGTGCACGTGCCACAGATACCAGACCAGCCCGTAGCCGAACAGCGTGACCATGGCCAGATAAAGCAACGGGATCAGCACGCAGCAGAGCGTCACCAGTACCAGTCGCAAGGCATAGCCCGGGCTGGGGCGTCGTCGGGGAAATCCCCTGGCAAGCGACGTGACGAGGTCGGACAGCGGATCAGCGGTCGTCGCTGTCGCAGCTGCGGGCGATGAGGTGGCAGAAGTGGCCGCAGGCGAAGCCGACGGAATGTCGGCGGTGACAGCCTGCTTTTCCTTGTGTGCCGCCAGGCCCGCGAGCGTAAGTATCTGATGCAGGTGATCGGCTTCATCGTGGTTCAAGCCGGCTTTCACCACCCGTCGGGCCGGTGGCAGCATGGTTTGCACTTGGGTGGGGCGCAGTTTCAGCTGCCGGAGCAACGCCTCGGCGATGCTTTCCGGGGTGTGTCCGGGAAGCGCCTCACCGGTGAGCCTGACCCGATAGGTCTCCATGACATTCCTTTGCGTAATTTCTTGCGATATTCACAAAATCCCATGCCGTCGA
This sequence comes from Rhodanobacter sp., assembly GCA_035564915.1. Classification (GTDB taxonomy): domain Bacteria; phylum Pseudomonadota; class Gammaproteobacteria; order Xanthomonadales; family Rhodanobacteraceae; genus Rhodanobacter. Next base: position 2,006 of record DATMTH010000160.1, on the reverse strand, counting down.
CAATAGGAAAATGTGCGGGTTCGCCGAGCGCGTGCGAAGGTCGCCATCTGTTCTGAAAGGCACCCGCGGTCGAGCCGCCACGGGCGAAACGATGGCAAGGCGTCAGGGGTTCCATGGCAACGGGCGAGGTTCACCGGCGCCGATATCGGGACAGCGCGATAGCTGTCCCGATGGTTGCGGGTGCTGCTTACGATTTCGGCGTGGTGATCAGGTGCAGGCTCTGATCGGCCAGGTAAAGGCCGTTGTCGGGGAGTGCGTCGGCGCTGCCGGGGACGGACGCTTCCGGCTTCAGCCATGAAATCTTTTCGCGCGGGCCGGGAAGATAGGCTGTCCAGGTGCCGTAACTGCGCGCTTTTGCCTTGCCCATCTCATGGAGCGTGTAGGAAACCGGTATGCGCACGATCCAGGCTTGCCGCGTTGCAGCCGCTCCGCTGGCAGGCACGTTGTAGGTCCAGTGGGACGCGGCGCGCACCGAGGCGTCGGCGAGGTCCTTGCGCCACATCCGCATCAGCATTTCGGGGCCCCTGACGCGCAGGTTGACCTGCTCGGCAGCGACCTGGTCCACCTTGCCCTGCCGGTTGATGCGCGCCACCAGGTAGACGGTGCCGGATACGCGCTCCTTGATCTCCCGTCCCGGGTAATGCGGCAGCGTTTGATTTTTGATGGTCAGTCCATACGTGTTGGCCGCATTGCCGAACCATTGACTGGCGATGCGCAGCGCAAAGTGGTCCTTGTCCGTCGGCGTGGCGACGATCCGCAAATGCATGGCCGCTTTCGCGGCGACGGCGTGGCCGTGGTCGATGACGGGCTCGAAGCGCCAGTGCGGCACGTTTTGGGTCAGCAACTGCTGCACCGGGGCAGGCAGGGTCGCCAGCTTGTCCACGGTGTAGGACTGGACTGCGCCCTGCGGGCTGACGGTGATGCTGCCGGCCAGCAGCATGCTGGCCTCGGCTTGTGCCGGTGGCGTGTGGGCAAGCGCCGGCATCAGACCCGGCAGTACGAGTATCGACAAGGCGGCAAGCAAGGCTTTCATCTTTGAATTCCCCGGTTGGATGACTTCACAACTGGCGACGAGCACGCCGGCAGGGCGATGTTCGCGGATTTCCCAGCCGTGGATGTAGTCGGGCCAGTTTACTGGCCCGCGCTGGAGAAGGCATGGACGCCAAGTACCGGACATGCCCGCCCACGTCGTGCGATCAAGCGTGGTGCCGGCCCGTCGCGCGTGGCGGGCAACGCCGATAGCACAGCAGCCGTCCGCGAAACGGCGGTTGATCGTTGGCATCCATCGGGTTGCGTTGTTCGCTGACGGCGTAGCCTTCTGCTTCCATCAGGCGGGTGAACAGCGCGCTGTTGCCGCGGCCGGGGTCGGTGATCAGTATTTCGGCGTCCGGTTTTGCATGGTGTTCCACTACCGCGGCGAGCAGCGCCGCGTGATCGCGTTCGTAGAGGATGTCGCTGCCGATGATGAGGTCGAAGCGCCCCAGCCTGGTATTCGGCTCGTCCCAGCGCAGCGAGCGATAGCGCACGGCCGGCAAGTCATTCAGCGCCGCGTTGTAGGCCAGGAACACTTCGGCCAGCGGATGGATGTCGCTGGCGGTGATGTCGGCGCCGTGCCGTTGCAGCAGCAGGCTGGCCAGGCCAAGGCCGCAGCCAAGTTCGAGGATGCGCTTGTGACCGGTGGCATGGCGGCTCATCGCTTCGGCGAGCAGTCGCCCGGCCGGCCAGACTTGTCCGAACAGACTCCATTGTGCGGATGAAATGCCCAACCGTTCCGCCTGGTGGCCAGGGTCGGCGAACTGCTGACGGTCCGTGAGCGAGCGGATACGGTAATCCTGCCCGCCCAGGCGGAGGGTGCGAGTGATGGTGGCGTAGCCGGGCACGGTGGATCCGAGGGGTGCGTCCTGCGACACGGGCGTGTGCGGGAGACGTGCGGCGAGGGGCCGGCAAGGGATCGACCGGGGCAGGGGCGTTGTTGCCGCCTTGCCCCATCATAGGCCATGTGGAGT
>DATMTH010000159.1:0-8088 GCA_035564915.1 Rhodanobacter sp. | reverse complement strand
TGGCCGGCGCTGCGCTTCGTGTTCCCGCACGCGCCGGTACGCCCGGTGACGATCAACAACGGCATGTCGATGCGTGCGTGGTACGACATCGTCGGCTTCGACCCGCAATCGCGGCAGGACGAGGCTGGCGTGCGTGCCTCGATGCGCGAGGTGGAAACGCTGATTGCACGCGAGCACGAACGTGGCGTGTCGAGCGAACGGATCGTGCTGGCGGGTTTCTCGCAGGGCGGTGCGATCGCGCTCGCCGCCGGGCTGTGCCATGCACGAAGACTGGCCGGCATCGTGGCGCTGTCCACCTACCTGCCGATCGCCGAGGTGGTGGCGCGCGAGCGCCATGCCGCCAACGCGGCGACGCCGATCTTCTGGGGCCACGGCAGCGCCGATCCGGTGGTGGTCATGCAGCGCGGGGTCGATTCACGCGACCTGTTGCAGTCGCTCGGCTACGCGGTGGACTGGCACACCTATCCGATGGCGCATGCAGTCTGCGCCGATGAGATCGCCGATCTGCGGCGCTGGCTGGGTGCACGGATGGATTGAGGTATCCGCTGGCGTGGAGGAAGCGAAGGCTGCCCCGGAGAGTTTCGCGACGGCATGATTTCAGCGGGCATGCCTGAAGTCGTGGTCGGCCTCCATCGGCGCATTCGCAAGTTCGCTGTCCGAGGCCTCGAGTTCCCGCACGGCCATCAGGCCGATATCCACCCACCTGCGGCTTGCCGCCGGCGCAGGACCGGGCTGGCCGAGCTCATCGGCCATCCGCTCAAGCTGTTCGCTGGCGTGGAGATAAACCCCGTAGCCGGCATTTTTGCGCATGCGGCCTGCGAGCAGTGCCCGCGCTTTCCTGATTGAATTCAGGGCTTCCTCGCGCCCGATCATTGACCGCCTCCGGCAGCATTGAAAACGCCATTCTCCAGGCTCAACATGGTGGTTACCTTCTCAATGGGCATGGTGCGCCCGTGGCCAGTCAGTGCGTCCATGCGGCCATGGTCACGGCCGAGGCATGACGATGTCATTCGTACACCCGCGCATGCGGCATACTGATCGCATGCGTGAATCCATGCCCAGCGACGGCCCGCGTGGCCGTGCCGATCACAGCCCGCTGCCGGACTTCTGCCAGCTGCCGGCGATCTTTGCGATGTTCGTGGTCGGCGCCTTGACGATAACCGTGATCTGGCTCGCCCGCGATGGCCAGCGGGAGTGGTCGGCATACAGCGTCAGCATGCTGTTCGTGACATGGCTGGTGCTGGTCGTGGCGGTGGTGCTGTGCAAGTTGCGCTTGCTGCTGCAGCGCCTTCCCGGGCATCTTCCCTATGTCGCCGTGTGGCTGCTGATCGTGCTGCTCGTGTTGCTGGCCAGCATCGTGGCGCGCTGGCTCGACAGCACCCTGCAGATGCGGATGATCGACAGCAGCATGCGCGGCTTCGTGCGCGACAACATGGTGATCTCGGCCCTGCTCGGCGCGGCGATGCTGCGCTATTTCTACGTGCTGGCGCAGTGGCAGGCCCGACTGGCGGCGGTGACCCGGGCGCAGGTCGAGGCATTGCAGGCGCGGATCCGGCCGCACTTCCTGTTCAACAGCATGAATACCGTCGCGGCGCTGATCCGGGTCGATCCGGATGCGGCCGAGCGCACGGTGGAGGACCTGTCCGAACTGTTTCGTGCCGCACTGGGCCAGCACGACACCAGCGATGGCACCCTGGGCGAGGAGCTGGCGCTGGTCGAGCGCTACCTGGCGATCGAGCAACTGCGCCTGGGCTCGCGCCTGCGCATTCGTCGAAACCTGGATGCGCTGCCAGCCGACTACCCGCTGCCCCGATTGTTGCTGCAACCGCTGGTGGAGAACGCGGTGCGCCACGGCATCCAGCCCCTGCGCGGTGGTGGCGAGATAAGCCTGTACGGCAAGCGTGACGAGCATGGCCTGCGCATCGAGATCAGCAACCCGTTGCCTGATCCGGCCACGCCGACGACTCCCGGCAGCGGCCACGGGCTGGACAGCGTGCGGCAGCGCGTGAGCTACCGCTACGGGCTGAAGGCACGCGTGCAGGCCGAAGTGGAAGGGGACCGTTTCGTGGTGCGCCTGCAGTTGCCGGGAGCCTCCGCCTGATGCGTGTGTTGATTGTCGACGACGAGCCGCTGGCACGCGCCCGCATGGCGGGGTTGCTGGGCGATTGCAGCGCGGTCGAGATCGTTGGCAGCGTCGATGATGGCGAGGCGGCACTGGCGTCGCTCGACAAGTTGCAGCCCGATGTCTTGCTGCTCGACATCAACATGCCCGGCATCGATGGCGTGACCCTGGCCCGGCGGCTGGCGGCCCACGCACGGCCGCAGGTGATCTTCTGCACGGCGTACGAAGCACATGCATTGAAAGCGTTCGAGCTCGGCGCGGTCGACTACCTGCTCAAGCCGGTGCGGCTCGAACGCCTCCGCGAGGCCTTGCAGCGCGCGCAGCGCCGGCTTGCCGATGCTCAGTCCGAACCGGTGGCCTATCTGTACGGGCGGCGGGGCGGCGAGCAGGTGCGGATCGCCCTCGCCGAAGTGCTGTGCCTCGTCGCGGAGGAAAAATATGTGGTGGTGCAGCACCGCCGCGGCGAGCTGCTGATCGAGGATTCACTGCGCCAGATCGAGGAAAGCCATCCCGACAAGCTGATTCGCCTGCATCGCAACTGCCTGGTGCCGCTGACGCGCCTGCTGGGCGTGAAAACCCTCGCCGACGGTCGTGTGCTGGCCCGGCTCGACGGCACCGACAGCAGCCCCGAGATCAGCCGGCGCAATCTTCCGGCCGTGCGCAAGCTGTTGCGGCTAGGTTGAGTGGGCGGTTCGTGCGCCTCACTGAACCGCCCCGCCGGCATGGAGGTGCATGCGTGCCGGACCATGCAGGCCCGTGTCGTTGACGTCATTTTCAGGGCGCGCGGCGGTATTCTGCGTGCCTGTCGCGGAGATGCCGGCATGGCGCGGGTTCTTGTCGCCATCCCCGCCGGCCGTGCATGGCGATGCTTATGCATCGACTTAACCCGCCGGCGCGCACGCTTGCCCGCGATCCATGAAGTCCGGTCGATGGCGGAAGCACCTACATCGACCATCCCTTTTTCCGAGGAGAAGTTTTCACCATGTCATCACCACGCTCGGACGCACTGGTCTTTTTCGGCGCCACCGGCGACCTCGCCTACAAGAAGATCTTCCCCACCCTGCTGGCGATGGTGCGGAACGATGGGCTGGATGTGCCGATCATCGGCGTGGCGCATTCGGACTGGGACGTCGAGCGGCTGCGCAAGCGCGCGCGCGACAGCGTGCTGCAGGCGGCAGGGTCCGCGGGTATCGACGAATCGGCGTTCGAAAAATTGTCGGCGCTGCTGCAATACGTCGATGGCGACTACAACGACGCGGATACTTTTGCGCGCTTGAAGAAGGCGCTGGGTTCGGCCAAACGGCCACTGCACTATCTGGCCATCCCGCCGAGCCTGTTCGGCGTGGTGGCGAAGAATCTGCAGCAGGCCGATTGCGCGGACGAGGCGCGGATCGTGGTGGAGAAGCCGTTCGGGCGTGACCTGGCCTCGGCGCAAAAGCTCAACCGCACCCTGCACGAGGTGTTTCCCGAAGCGGCGATCTTCCGCATCGACCACTACCTGGGCAAGGAACCGGTGCAGAACCTGCTGTATTTCCGGTTCGCCAACAGCGTGCTGGAGCCGGTCTGGAACAACCGCTACGTGGACAGCGTGCAGATCACCATGGCCGAGCAATTCGGCGTGGACGGGCGTGGCGGCTTCTACGAAAGCGTCGGCGCGATCCGCGACGTGCTGCAGAACCATCTGCTGCAGGTGACCTCGTTGCTGGCCATGGATGCGCCGATCGGCAGCGACCCGGCGGCGCTGAATGCGGAAAAGCTGCGGCTGTTCCGCGCGATGCGCCCGCTGGACCCGCGCGATGTCGTGCGCGGCCAGTTCGAGGGCTATCGCAAGGTCGATGGGGTGGCGGCGGATTCGAACGTGGAAACATTCGTGGCGCTGCGCCTGCATATCGACACCTGGCGCTGGGCCGGCGTGCCGTTCTACATCCGCGCCGGCAAGAGCCTGCCGCTGACCACCACCGAAGTGGTGGTCGACATGAAGCCGCCGCCGCTGTCGGTGTTCGACGACCTTGGTGCGCCGCAGTCCAACTATTTCCGCTTCCGGCTCAGCCCCGAGGTGATCATCGCCGAGGGCATGCGGGTCAAGCGCCCCGGCGAGACCATGCAGGGCGAACCGGTGGAGCTGGTGGCGCGGCATCATCCGGAACCTGAGAAGTCGCCCTACGAACGCCTGCTCGGCGACGCCATGCGCGGCGACAACGCGTTGTTCACCAGCGACGAATGCGTGGAGGCGGCCTGGGCGGTAGTGGATCGGGTGCTGGGCGAACCGAGTGAAGTGGACTTCTATGCGCCCGGCAGCTGGGGCCCCGCGGCGGCCGCGGCCATCGTTCGCGGCGACGAAGGCTGGCATGACCCCGTCGCCGAGGTGACCGAGCCATGCTGAACCAGGCCACCAACGATGCGGCCAACATCGTGTTCCTGCTCGATGTCGACAACACCCTGCTCGACAACGACCGCTTTGCGGACGATCTGGGCGATACGCTGGAGCAGGCCTTCGGTGCCGGCGAGCGCGAGCGCTACTGGTCGATCTACGAGAAGCTGCGCGACGAATGCGGCTTTGCCGACTACCTCGGTGCGCTGCAACGCTTTCGCGTCGGCCTGGACAACGAACCGGCACTGCTGCAGATGTCGAGATACCTGCTCGAATATCCGTTCGCCGACCGACTCTACCCGCACGCGCTGGAAACCGTTGCCCACCTGCGCCGGCTGGCTCCGACCGTGATCCTGTCCGATGGCGACGTGGTGTTCCAGCCGCGCAAGATCCAGCTCGCTGGGCTGTGGGAAGCCGTGCGTGGCGAGGTGCTGATCTACGTGCACAAGCAGCACATGCTGGTGGCGATGCAGCAGCGCCATCCGGCCGCGCATTACGTGATGGTCGACGACAAGCCGCAGATCCTGGGCGAGATGAAGCAGAAGCTCGGCCACAAGCTGACTACGGTATTCGTGCGTCAGGGCCATTACGCCGAAGCGGCCGCCACCGTGAACGGACCGGAACCGGATCTCGTGATCGCGTGCATCGATGAACTGCGCAGGCGTAAGCTCGACGATTTCCTGCCGGATGCGCCCACAATCACGCTTCCGGCCGGCGGATAGCCATCCGTTCGAACAATGCGTTATTGACCTGAAGTCATGGAGCAAGCATGAAAGCGACCCGACAACTGCACGATATCGGCCAGAGCCTGTGGCTGGACAACATCACCCGCACCCTGCTCGACGATGGCACGCTCGCGCGCTACATCGCCGAGGATTCGGTTACCGGGCTGACCTCCAACCCGAGCATCTTCGATGCCGCGATCGGCGATGGCGATGCCTATGACGCGGGCGTCCATGCCAAGACGCTGGCCGGGTTGAGCGGCGAAAAGCTGTTCGTCGAACTGGCGCTGGAAGACCTGCGCCGTGCCGCCGATCTGTTCACGCCGGTGTTCCAGCGCACGGCCGGTGTCGACGGCTGGGTCTCGATGGAAGTGTCGCCGCTGCTGGCCGCCGACAGTGCCGGCACGATCGCCGCGGCCCGGCAGATCCACGCCGCGGCCAAGCGCGACAACCTGTTCGTGAAGATCCCCGGCACACCGGAAGGCATCCCGGCGATCGAGGAGTCGATCTTCCTCGGCATCCCGATCAACGTGACGTTGCTATTCTCCTGTGCGCACTACCAGGCCGCGGCCGAGGCCTACATGCGCGGCATCGAGCGGCGCATCGACGCCAGGCTCGATCCGCGCGTGGGCTCGGTGGCCTCGCTGTTCATCAGCCGCTGGGACGTGGCCAGCAACAAGCAGTTGCCGGACGAGTTGCACGACAAGCTGGGTATCGCGGTCGGTCAGCAGACCTACCATGCCTATCGCGAATTGCTGGCTTCGGCCCGCTGGCAGAAGCTGGCCGCTGCCGGCGCACAACCGCAACGGCTGTTGTGGGCGAGCACCGGCACCAAGGACCCGAACGCTTCGGACACCTTGTACGTCAGTGCACTGGCAGCGCCGAACACGATCAACACGATGCCGGAAAAGACCCTCAACGCGTTCGCCGATCACGGCAAGCTGGATGGCGTGATGCCGATCGATGGTGGCGATGCGGACAAGCTGATGGCGCAGATCGTCAAGGCCGGCGTGGACATCGATGCGCTCGCGCTGAAGTTGCAACAGGATGGCGCCGCGGCATTCGTCAAGTCGTGGAAGCAGTTGCTGCAGCGGATCGCCGACAAGGCGAGCGCGCTCGACGCCAAGTCGCAGGAGCCGATCGCACGATGAGTCAGGCCAGCCTTACCACGCGCCCGTCATGGCAGGCGCTCAGGGAGCATGTTGCGCAAATCGGCCAGACCCACCTGCGCCACCTGTTTGCCGCCGATCCGCAGCGCGGCGAAACACTGGTGGCCGAGGCGGTCGGCCTGTACGTCGACTACTCCAAGCAGCGCGTCGACGCCCGGACCATGCGGCTGCTGCGCGAGCTGGCCGAGTCGTGCCAGCTGCCGCAGAAGATCGAGGCGATGTTCAGCGGCCGGAAGATCAACACCACCGAGAATCGCGCGGTGCTGCACACCGCCCTGCGTGCGCCGCGTGGCGAGAAGGTCCTGGTCGATGGCCACGACGTGGTGCCGGACGTGCATGCGGTGCTCGATCGCATGGCCGCATTCTCGGACAAGGTGCGCAGTGGCAGCTGGAAGGGCCACGGCGGCAAACCGATCCGCAACGTGATCAACATCGGCATCGGCGGCTCGGACCTCGGCCCGGTGATGGCTTATGAGGCGTTGCGCAGCTACAGCCAGCACGAGATGACATTCCGTTTCGTCTCCAACGTGGATGGCACCGATTTCGCCGAAGCGGTACACGGCCTGGATGCGGCCGAAACACTGTTCATCGTCTGCTCCAAGACCTTCACCACGCTGGAAACGCTGACCAATGCGCACGCTGCGCGCGCGTGGGCCGTGGCGGCGCTGGGTGACGAGAAAGCGGTGGCGAAGCACTTCGTGGCGGTCTCCACCAACGCCGAGGGTGTGGAGAAATTCGGCATCGACACCGCCAACATGTTCGGTTTCTGGGACTGGGTCGGCGGCCGCTACTCGATGGATTCGGCGATCGGCCTGTCGACCATGCTGGCGATCGGTGCCGACGGCTTCCGCGAGATGCTGGCCGGCTTCCACGCCATGGACGAGCACTTCCGACATGCGCCGCTGGAGCGCAACCTGCCGGCCATCATGGGCCTGCTCGGCGTATGGAACAGCAACTTCCTCGGCGCGGCCACGGTGGCGGTGCTGCCGTACGAGCAATACCTCAAGCGCTTCCCCGCTTACCTGCAGCAGTTGACGATGGAAAGCAACGGCAAGCACGTCACGCTGGCTGGCGCGCAGGTCGACTACAACACCGGTCCGATCTACTGGGGCGAGCCGGGCACCAACGGCCAGCATTCGTTCTACCAGCTGATTCACCAGGGCACGCACATCGTGCCATGCGACTTCATCGGCTTCGGGCAGACCTTGAACCCTCTTCCCGCCCAGGGCGGCGGCGACCAGCATGATCTGCTGATGGCCAACCTGATCGCCCAGGGCGAGGCGCTGGCGTTCGGCAAGACCGTCGAGGAAGTGCGCGCCCAGGGCACGGACGCGGCGCTGGCGCCGCATCGCACCTTCGATGGCAACCGTCCGAGCACGACGATCCTCGCCGCGAAGCTCACCCCGCATGTACTCGGCGCGCTGATCGCGCTGTATGAGCACAGCGTGTTCGTGCAGGGCGTGATCTGGGATATCGACTCGTTCGACCAGTGGGGCGTGGAGCTGGGCAAGCAGCTGGCCAAGACCACCATCGCCGAATTGACTGCGAAGGATGAGCCGTCACTGGGCCATGACAGCTCGACCAATACCCTGATCCGCCGCTATCGTCGATTGCGCGACGACGCACATTGAACGTGTTGGAGCGGCTTCAGCCGCGATGCTCTCGTGGTGATGGTGCAGAGCAGAAGCATCGCGGCTGAAGCCG
>DATMTH010000158.1:0-2922 GCA_035564915.1 Rhodanobacter sp. | reverse complement strand
GGAAGACGGCTACCAGTCCGAAATGGGCGAACGCGGCGTACGCCTCTCCGGCGGACAACGCCAGCGCATCGCCATCGCCCGCGCCATCCTGCGCGACGCCCCGCTGCTGCTGCTCGACGAAGCCACCTCGGCCCTCGACGCGCAATCCGAAGCGGCCATCCAGCAAGCCCTGGAACGGTTGGAGAAAGGCCGCACCACCCTGGTCATCGCCCACCGCCTCGCCACCGTGCAACGCGCCGACCGCATCGTGGTGCTTGATGGCGGCCGCATCGTGGCGCAAGGCACGCATGAGAGTTTGCTGGCCGAGGGTGGGTTGTATGCGGAGCTGGCAAGGCTGCAGTTCGTGGCCTGAGGGCCTGCTCACAACCTTTTCCCCGTAGGAGCGGCTTCAGCCGCGATGCTTTTGCTGTGGCGTCTGAAAGATCGAAAGCATCGCGGCTGAAGCCGCTCCTACGGGGTCGGCCGGGATAAATGGCCGCCATTCTCCGGATGCACATCAAGATGCGGGCTAGTAACCGCCATCAGCCGACGCCTGTCGCTTGACGATAATAATCATACGTCGTATGTTTTTATCCATAGTCTACATATGGCGAATGCGATGACAGACTCGAAACCGGCACCGGAGCCACCGGGGCGCAGGCAGCGAAAGCGGCAACGCATGGCGTCCCACATGGCGACGGTTGCCTTCGAACTGTTCGAGACGTCCGGCTACGAGGCCGTCACCATGGAGCAGATCGCAGCCGAGGCCGACGTGGCAAAGGCCACGCTGTACAGCTACTTCCCGGTGAAAGAGGCGCTGGTCGCACATCGGCTCAAGGATGAAATCGCCGACGGCATGGCCGCGCTCGCGGACCGGCTCAGCACACACCGCAGCTTCATGTCGCGGATGCGTTTCCTGTTGCGCGAATCCGCCGCATGGCACGCCGCGAAGCGGGCATACCTGCCGCATTACCTGCGCTACCTGAACAGTGTCGCGGAGTACGCCGTCAGCGACGTACGCAGGGAACCCGGCAGCAAACTGACGTGGGACATCATGACCACGATGTTCCGCGCCGGGCAGCAAAGCGGTGAAGTCGCCACAACCCTTCCGGCCGAGAAACTGGCCTGGTCGCTGCAGTACCTGCTGTACGGCGCGGTCACTCACTGGCTCGTTCATCCCGCAGCAGACCTCGCCAAGGAATTCCTGCAATCGTTCGACCTGCTGATGAAGGGTGCGGCAGCCGGCCGGCCCACCAGGACACACAAAGCTGCGGTCACGGGTAAAAAGCCCAAGGAGAAAACCCGATGACGCCGAGACAAGCGCCCGTCCGGCCATGGCCCTTCGGACTGCCGCTGTTGCATGCCATCCGCCGCGACCCGCTCGGCTTTCCCGCGCGACTGCACGCGCAGCATGGCGACATCGCGAGGCTGAAGGTGCTCTCCACCGACGTCTACTACCTGTTCAGGCCGGAAGCGGCACGGCAAGTGCTGGTGAACCACCACGAAGACTTCGCGAAGGACGAGCGCGTACTGGAGATCATGCAATCGGTGCATGGCGCCAACGTGATCACGACGGAAGGCGCCCTGTGGGAGCGCCAGCGCCGGATGCTTGCACCCGCCTTCGCGCCGAAACGCATCGTAGCCTGCGCGACGTTGATGGCCGCGGCAGCCGATGAATGCGTCAGTCGCGAGCTGCCGGCCGAAGTGGGTGCCAGTACTGTCGTCGACGTGGATGGGCTGACCACCCGCATCACCATGGACGTGATCCTGCGGGCGCTGTTCTCCTACCGGTACCAGCCGACGGAAGCTGCCGCCGTGTCCACGGCCATCCGCGCGTTGTCGCGGCAATTGATGCGGGAATTCTTCTGGCCGTTGCGGCCGGTCGCATGGCTACCCCACCCCGGGCGTACGGAAAAGCTGCGCAACCTTGCCGTGATCCACAAGCTGATCCGTGCACGGATCGAGGCGCGCAGGCGCGATGCGGCGAACGACGCCAGCACGACAGAGGACATCCTCGGCCTGATGCTGGCCGCCCGCGACGAGCAGGCCGAGGCGCCCCAGAAGGCATTGAGCGAAACGGAAATCCTCGACAACTGCGTCGGCCTGTTCGGCGCGGGGCATGACACATCAGCGACGGCGCTGACCTGGTGGATCGGACTGATGGCCATGCACCCGGACATCGCTACGCGAGTGCGCGATGAAGTGCGCAGTCTGCCGGAAGATCATGTCCTGGCAGTGAAGGAGATCGCGGAGGCGAAGCTGCTCAACGCCACGATCAAGGAAGCCATGCGCCTGTACCCACCATCGGTGGCGACGTTCTCACGGCGCGCCTTGCGCGACGTGGAACTGGATGGCCAGACGATCGGCAAGGGCGCGCTGGTCATCATTCCCATCTGGAACCTGCATCACGACGAGCGCTGGTTTCCGGAACCCGGCGCGTTCCGTCCCGAGCGCTTCCTGCCGGGCGCGCCAACCTTGCCGCGCAGCGCCTTCATGCCGTTCGGCATCGGCCCGCATTTCTGCCTGGGGCAGCAGTTCGCCACGGTGGAAATGGCGCTGATCGCGGCACGGCTGATCCGCCACCACGACTTCGCCCTCGACCATCGCACGGCATTGCCTGACCCTGAAGTGTCCCTGGTATTGAAACCGCGGGAGCGATTGAACGTACGATTCACGCGTCTCGAACACGCTTGAGCAGCACCGCTCCCGAACCCTGCCGATCAATTCAAGACGCCATGTCCATCATCCTCACCCCTTTCGCCCGCACCCGCCTGTTCCCGCGCGACCGCCGCCGCAGTGCCATCCAGGATTGCAGCGCCGAGGCATTCGAGCAGCACCTCAACACCGAGGCGCCGCTAAACGTTCTGGACGGCTATGCGCCCTTCTGCAAGCTGCATGTGCACCGCAACTGGACCCGCACGCGCTGCACCGCCACGACCATCA
>DATMTH010000157.1:0-2929 GCA_035564915.1 Rhodanobacter sp. | reverse complement strand
CTGCCGCAGGAAGGCGAGGAAGGCGGCGACGCCGACACCCAGCTCTACGACAAGGCGGTGGCCATCGTCACCCAGACGCGGCGCGCCTCGATCTCCGGCGTGCAGCGGCATCTGCGCATCGGCTACAACCGCGCCGCGCGCCTGATCGAACAGATGGAGCAGGACGGCGTGGTCAGCGCCCCGCAGCACAACGGCAACCGCGAAGTGCTGGCACCGCCTCCGCCAAGGGATTGATGGGACGTCACGTTCGCCAGAAGACAGGGGGCACAATGCAGGCGTCGAAAGCTACGGATGAGCCCATATCGGCTGGTGACGTGGTCATCGACCGGGATGCGCAGGGAAATGTCATCGCGTACTCCGTCGAGATCGTCTGTGCCCCCTTCGGCGAGCACAGAGTCGTCAAGCAGGTCGACTCCGATCTGATGGTGCAAGAGGCGCGCTTGCAGATTCAGCGGTGGTGGCAGCGGCTGGCCGAGCAGCGTAATGCCCCGGTGGTTCAGGATGCCCGTGGTCCGCATCTGGCCGCGTTCGTAACAGAGTGGGTACAGCGCCAGTTGACCTTGTGCACAAACATTCTTGCCGAGCCTTGGGTGCCTTGGTCGTCGTCGGTTTGGAAAGCGTTAACCCATTTCCACGTTTTCAAGTGGGAGCACGAGGACGTTGCCGGCGTTCATTACAACGCCGAGACAGGCGAGCCGGAGTCCTGCGATCTGCTCCCGGCGCTTGCTCCCGTGTTCAGGACGGACAGGGCATTTGAGCCATCCATTGAGTGGTGGGACCACCTGATTCCGTCGTGGAAACAGTCCAAGCTGCAAGCGGTGGAGAAGGCGTTTCAGGATGCCTACGACCGCTACGAAGTGGCGCAGCAGGAGCGCGAGCGATCCAATGCGGAGTTGTCCGCCAAGTTCGGCACGGAACGCATGGCATACGAAAGCGCGTTGAATGCTGAGGAAGCGCGCCGTGCTGGGATTCTGGCGAAAGTCGATGGCTTGAAGGATGCGTGGACAGACGGTGTCCCGGATGCCGTGGCACGTATCGTTCGGCTCGGGCTGGAATCGGCCATCGCCTATCCTGTAGGCGTACCGGGTCCGCGAGTCGATGCGTGCTATCTGCCCGAATCTAGGATGGTGGTCGTGGACTACGAGCTGCCTGCCCTGACCAAGTTGCCGACACTTGAGCAGGTCAGCTTCATCAAGTCGCGTGACGCCACTTCCGAGAAACATCTCAGCGAAGCCGCAGTGCGCAAGTGAACCGCCCCGACTTTCCCGGAGGCTGTTTGGTTTGAGTCACGCCGCTTCGTGCAGCGCGGTCTGTTGCCGATAGTAAGCCGCTTCGGCTTCCGCTGGCGGGATGTTCCCGATCGGCCCCAGCAGTCGGTGGTGGTTGAACCAGTGCACCCAATCGAGTGTGGCCATCTCCACGGCCTCGCGGTTGCGCCAGGATTGCCGGTGGATGACCTCGGCCTTGTACAACCCGTTGATGGTCTCGGCCAGCGCGTTGTCGTAGCTGTCGCCCACGCTGCCGACGGAGGGCTCGATGCCGGCCTCGGCCAGGCGCTCGGTGTAGCGGATCGACACGTACTGCACGCCGCGGTCGCTGTGGTGGATGAGTGCATCATCGCCCGCCCGGCGCCGGGCATGCAGCGCCTGCTCCAAGGCGTCGAGCACGAAATCCGTGCGGGCCGAAGACGATACCTTCCAGCCCACGATGCGGCGGGCGAACACGTCGATCACGAAGGCTACGTAGACGAAGCCTTGCCAGGTGGAGACGTAGGTGAAGTCGCTGACCCACAACGCGTTCGGACGCGCGGCCCGGAACTGCCGGTTCACCTTGTCCAGCGGGCACGCCGCCGCCTTGTCGCTGACCGTCGTCCTCATGCCCTTGCCGCGGATCACGCCGCGCAACCCGAGCCGACGCATCAGCCGCGCCACCGTGCAACGGGCCACGTCGACCGACTCGCGCCGCAACTGCCGCCAGACCTTGCGCACACCGTAGACCCGGCGGTTCTCATCCCACACCCGTCGGATGTCAGTGCACAGCCGTTCGTCCCGCTGTACGCGCACCGGCGCCCTGGTCGGATCGGCCCGGCGGGCGGCATGCACGTAGTACGTCGACGGGGCGATCGGCAGTACCTTGCAGATCGGCTCGACCCCATAGACCTCGCGTTGTTCGTCGATGAACGCCGTCATGGCTTGAACCGGCGGTCGAGCTCCGCCTGGGCAAAATACGCGCTGGCCTTGCGCAGGATCTCGTTGGCCTGACGCAGCTCGCGGTTCTCGCGTTCCAGCGCCTTGATCCGCGCCTGCTCCTCGCTCGTGGCGCCAGGCCGCAGCCCTTGGTCACGCTCGGCTCGGCGCACCCAGTTGCACAACGTCTGCGCCGTGCAGCCGATCTTGCCGGCGATCGACTCGATCGCGGCCCACTGCGAGGGGTGTTCAGCCCGGTGTTCGAACACCATCCGGACCGCTCGCTCCCGCACTTCTGGTGAATACGTCGGGGACTTCTTCTTCGGACTTTCCATCGCTCCATCCTCTCAAGAGTTGGAGCCTCCGAGGAAGCCGGGGCGGTTCAGATTGGACATCGGTTACGGGCAGACCAAGATCGCGTGGCCCGGCGAATTCAACTCCGAAGTGCACGACGGTTAAAGGATGCGTCGAAGACCTGCCTCGGCGTGCGAGATCCTGACCGCTTCGGGGAAACTACCGAAATCCCGCGACCGCATGTCGACTGTTTTCACGGACGCCGGCAGGTCGGTCAGATGGTGTGCGATGAAATGGCAGCTCCTGTCGGCCACCTGCCAATCGCTGTCGATGGCCAAGAGGTTGGATTCCACGAGCATGCGGCGGTAGGTTTCGGCGACGAGCCGCTGCCCGAACTATGCCATCACGGTATCCAGTTCTATGGAACCTGAGGCGCCAAGGCCGTCGCT
>DATMTH010000156.1:0-3667 GCA_035564915.1 Rhodanobacter sp. | reverse complement strand
CGATGAGTATTCGCTATCGCGCCAGTGCCAACGCCATGCGTTGGCGCCCGACCGCCCTGGCGATCGCCATGGGTCTGAGCTTCAGCGGCGCCGTGCTCGCGCAAGGCACCGTGGGCAGCATCTTCGGTTCGGCGCCGGTTGCGTCGGGCGAAACGGTGATGGTCACCAACGCCGCGGGCTTCATGCGCGAAGTGCCGGTGGACAGCACGGGCCACTACCGCGTCGATCACCTGCCGGTGGGCACCTATACGGTCACCCTGAAGCAGGACGGCAAGGTCGTCAGCACGCATGACAACGCCTATGTCTCGACCGGTGGCGCTGCAGGCGTGGATTTCACCACGGCTGCCAGCAACGCCAACGCCACGCAGCTGTCCTCGGTGACGGTTACGGCCAATGCGCTGCCTGCCATCGACGTGACCAGCGTCAACTCCAGCACGGTCATCACTGCGGCCGACCTGAAGCGCCTGCCGGTGGCGCACAGCGCCGAGGCGATCGCCCTGTTGGCGCCCAACACCACCGGGGGTAGCGGCTTCTTCAAGGGCCCGACCGGCCAGTCGCTGGTGTCGTTCGGCGGTTCCAGCGTGACCGAGAACGCCTACTACGTGAACGGCTACAACGTCGGCGAACCCTACAAGAACCTGGGCGGCTTCCAGTTGCCCTACGGCGCCATCGAGCAGCAGGAAACCCTGACTGGCGGTTACGACGCCAAGTACGGTCGTTCCGATGGCGGCGTGATCAACCAGGTCGGCAAGCGTGGCACCAACGAGTGGCACTTCGGCGGTCAGGTCTCCTGGCAGCCGCGTTCGCTTGAGGGCACGCCCACGAACTACCGCTACGGCAACACCCCGATACCGTCCAGCAATCTGGTCGGAAACGCGGCTGACCCGAATGCGCCCGGCACGCTGAGGCAGTATCGCAACAAGAACACCTACTGG
This sequence comes from Rhodanobacter sp., assembly GCA_035564915.1. Taxonomy (GTDB): domain Bacteria; phylum Pseudomonadota; class Gammaproteobacteria; order Xanthomonadales; family Rhodanobacteraceae; genus Rhodanobacter. The sequence goes on along the minus strand of DATMTH010000156.1, from coordinate 2,732 downwards.
GAAACGGTCTACTCCGCCTACGTGGGCGGCCCGCTGATCAAGGACAAGTTGTACATGTTCCTGGCCGGCGAAACCACCAAGGATCAGGGCACTAACGTCCAGAACAACGACGGCGCTAAAGTGCAGGACTACACCAACAAGGACACCAAGTTCTACGGCAAGCTGGACTGGAACATCACCGACAGCAACATCCTGGAGCTGACCGCGCTGAAGGACAACAACACCGGCGGCAACAGTAGCACCAGCGGCGCCGGTTCCACCTACGCTTTCGACTACGCCACCCTGCAGCGTGGCGCGTTTCTCTCCAAGAGTGACGCTGCCAAGGACAACACCCAAGTCTACATCGCGCACTTCACCAGCTATCTCACCGACAATGCTACCCTGAGCATCGTGGGCGGAAAGGCGCACTTCCAGGATCCGGTCGACTACGGCAACACCAGCCCGCTGCCGTTTATCTCCAGAGGCAGCCTTGGCGTACAACCGGACGGCTATCAGCCAGCCAACAACCAGACCAATACCACGTGGACTTCGCCGAACGCCAAGAATTCCACCCGTGGTCTGCGCGTGGACTTCGACTACAAGCTGGGCGACCACGACCTGTTGGCCGGTATGGATAACATGTATTACCGTGCCACCGATCAGGGGCCGAGCTTCCAGAACCCGTTCAGCTCGCAAAACTATTATTGGCGCTACCTCTCCGCTACTTCGGCACAGAAGCGTCAGATCGGCTGGGCTACCAGCATGACCATGTCGCAGAAGGCCTGGTACCTGCAGGACAACTGGCAGGTGGCTCAGAACGTCTACCTGAGCATCGGTCTGCGCAACGATCGCTTCACCAACTACAACGATCTGGGCAAAGCCTTTGTCGACGAGAAGAACCAGTGGGAACCGCGTATCGGTGCCAGCTGGGATGTGTTCGGCGATTCCTCACTCAAGATCTACGGCAACGCCGGTCGTTATTACCTGGCGCTGCCGAACAATGCAGCGGAGCGCGCGGCAAACCGCTCGACTTACCTGACGTCGGACTGCTCGTTCAACGGCGTTGACCATACGACGGGTGTCCCGCTGAATGTGAGCGGTTGCACGGCGTGGACCTCGCCTGACGGCGAAAACGGGGCCGCCAAGGATCCGATGCAGGTCGCCGCGCGTAACCTGAAGCCGGAGTACGTGGACGAATTCATCGTCGGCTTCGACAAGAAGCTGGGCGACAACTGGGTCTACGGCGCCAAGGCGATGTGGCGCGACCTGAAGGCCGCGATCGACGACGAATGCTCGCCGAGCGCGATCGACGCCAAGATGCAGGCCATGGGTGTGAATCCGGCACTGACGGCAGGCGCTACAAAAACGACGCCAGCAGGTCCGTACTACGATTCGCTGTACGGCGCCTCGTACTGCCGCCTGTTCAATCCGGGTATGACCAACAACATGCTCGTCGTTTCCAGCGACGGCAGCCACCCGAACATGATCGTGCCGATGTCCACAAAGGATTGGGGCTTCAGCCGTGGCGCCGTGCGCAAGTACGGCTCGCTGGACATGTACCTCGAGCACCCCTTTGACGGCAAGTGGTATGGGCGCATCGACTACACCTTCACCCGCGGTTTCGGCAACACCGAAGGTCAGGTGCGCTCCGACTTCGGCCAGGGCGACGTCTCCAAGACGGAGGATTGGGATAGCGCGGCGTTGATGGACGGCCAATACGGCGAATTCGCCAACGTCCGCAAGCACCAGATCAAGTTCCGTGGTGATTACCAGATCTCGCCGGAATGGCTGCTCTCGGCGACCCTGCTCGCCCAGTCCGGCGGGGCGAAGGAGTGCCTGGGTTACTATGGCCCGTACACTCAGGGTCCCGGCGGATATGAGCGTAATGGCGCCAACGATCCGACTGGCTACAACAACTCGGGCACCGGCAATTATCACTGGTGCAATGGCGTACGTGTGACGCCGGGTTCGATCGGCCATACGCCGTGGACGGAACTGCTGAACCTGGGCGTGCACTACCATCCGGCGTTTGCGGACAACAAGCTGGGCTTCAACCTGGATGTGTTCAATGCGTTGAACCAGCAACGTGCGCTGCAGGTGGATCCGTCGTATCAGTCGAGCTTCGATAAGAATGCTGGCCCGACGGGTACGCTGTACACCAACAACTACTACGGGCAGCCGCTGTTCACCACGCCGCCGCGTACCGTGCGCCTGTCGGTGACCTACGACTACTGATAAGCCACGTCAGTGATGCAACTCAGCCACCGGTCGCAAGACCGGTGGCTTTTTTTCGGACATCTGGAACCGTTGGGGCACCCGGGATTGCTGCGCACGGTCATGCGGACAAACCATGCCGCTCACCACTGCACTTTCCGGATTTGTCGAATTCCAGAGCGCTTCATCCGAGATTCGCGATCCCGCCGGCGTTGACGCGAGCCGTGCCGGACGACTCAGTCCGTGCGGATGCGCAAATCGCCGCTGAAGGTTTCGACGTTGATCGAGCCCTTGCCGTTGCCCAGAGTGGCGTCGAGCTTGCTGCCGGGGCCGTGCTCGGATTTCCGCGCCGTTCCCGTGTCGCTGCGCAGGTCGCCGCTGAAACTGCTGGCGTGCACCGTGGCGTTGGTGGCGGCGGGCAGTTGCAGTTGCACGCTGCCGCTCATGCTGTCGACGGACAGCTTGCCGTCCGGCGCGAGGCCGCCGGCAAGTTGCACGTCGCCGGACACCGTGCTCAGCGTGAGCTGGCTCCAGGGGCC
>DATMTH010000155.1:0-5088 GCA_035564915.1 Rhodanobacter sp. | reverse complement strand
GAAGACCGACCCGCTGTCGATCACCTCGGTTCCGCTGACCTTGGCGCAGGCGCTTGGCACGGCGACCGTCAATGCCGATCAGGCCAACATGTCCGACCTGGTGCTGAGTCGCGACGGACAGAACTATCACCTGGATCTTGCTGCGTTGTACGACAGCCGGGGACTGGCGAAGGACATCTATCTGAAGCCGGGCGATCGCCTGATGCTTCCCTACAACGACTCCGAGGAAGTGTACGTGATGGGTGAGGTGATGCGTCCCCAGGCGGTTACCTTCAGGACGCTCCCCTCGATCTCGCTGACCCAGGCACTGGGCCGCGTCGGTGGCTTGAATCCGGTCACCTCCAACGGCAGGGCTGTTTACGTGATACGTGGTGCGAACAATCTGAAAAATACCCCGGCCAAGGTCTTCCAGCTGGATGCGCGTTCGCCGGCCGCATTCGCGCTGGGAGACGATTTCAGGTTGAAGCCGGGCGACGTGGTGTTCGTCGGGGCGGCCGGCATCACGCGCTGGAACCGTTTCCTGAGCCAGTTGCTGCCTTCGGCGACCCTGGTCAGCAGTGCGGCCGCCGCAAATTACAGCGCAAACCATTGATCCGATCCTGAAACTGAAACCGATCCACGATTGCCACGGACGGCTCGAATCCAGGCCATCAACGCGATACGTGCGTTGGCGGCCTGGATTCGAGCGCCGCACGCTTGTCGCCAGCGGCTGCTGGAATCGCGATGGCAATGATGCACAGTGCGGCGAGTGCGTTTCGTCTCGGTTATATGGAATGTCATCCGACACTCCTTTTTGGAGAGAGCGCCGAACTGATCGCGCGTGATGCTCTCTGGCACATCAGATCATTTCGCCGGCGTTCGGCGCGACGCCCCCCCAAGTGTCTCGTCCCGCGATATCTCGGAATGTCGCCTTGCCTGCATGACGGATTCATGCGCTTGCGCCGCACGGTCCGTGCATGCGCGTATTTCACGGAACGGTTACTTCTACACTCGGTTCATGTTGCGCTCATATAAACGCGTCGTGGCTGAATAAGGCATGGGCGCTGTACCGAAATCGACATCCAAAGGTGTTAGTTTCAGAAGCCTGGCGTTAGCACCATGTGCATTTGTCACGCAATCATTTCGTACCAATTATTGGATCAGGATTGATCCAGCCAGGCGGAAGTATCGGTCTGGTGGATCCACGGTTCGTGGGCACGGATCAGCAAGGTTTGCCGTTCGTCGGCCAAGCCACTCACTGTGAACTCGTTCGGACCTTGGGGGACCGCTCGAGACAGCTTTAGAGGCGGAGGTCCCATGCAGGAACTGCGGTTGCTCCTCGATGGCTTGGTTGCCGCATGCACGTCCGCGGTAGTCATCGTCGTCATGCGCCGGTTCGCTCTGGTGCTGGGCCTGGTGGATCGTCCTGATCAACGCAAGCAGCATCTTGGTGAGGTACCGCTGGTTGGTGGCCTGGCGATTTTCACGGGAATGATCGCGGGAGCGATCTGCTATGGCGCCTTCGATGGATTCGAGCGGGGCCTGCTCGGAACCGCTGCAGTGCTTGCCCTGCTCGGTGCGCTGGACGACCGCTTCGGCCTCAGCGTGCGGGATCGTCTGCTGATCCAGACCATTGCGATATTGACCGTGATCGCGAGTAGCGGCGTCTACATCCACACGCTTGGCCACATCTTTGGCCACGACGTGGTGCTTGGCTGGCTTGGCGTGCCGATGACGGTGCTTGCGGTCATCGGGCTGGTAAACGCGTTCAACATGATGGATGGCATCGATGGCCTGGCCGGCAGCTTGACCCTGGTCAGCATTGCTTCCGTCATCCTGTTTGCGTCCCCTACGCCCTTGCGCGGGGTCATCATGCTGCTGGCTCTGCTGGCCGCAGCCACGTTGCCCTATCTGGTCGTCAATCTCGGCTTCGTGGGCGGCAAGGTTTTCCTGGGCGACGCAGGCAGCACGCTGATCGGCTACCTGCTGGCGTGGGTACTCATCCGCCTGAGCCAGATACCTGATACGCACCTGTCGCCCGTCGATGTGCTGTGGTGCGTGGCGCTACCGGTGTTCGACACGCTCGCGGTGATGTATCGACGCATGCGCGCGGGTCGATCGCCATTCAATCCGGACCGCGGGCATATCCACCACATCCTGCTTGGCGCCGGCCTGCGGCCACGCGCCACCCTGGTCGCGTTGGTGGCGCTCGCCGCCAGCCTGGCATCCATCGGCGCGTTCGTCAGCGGCGTGGTCCATTCGGCGGGGGCGAACCTCACGGTGTTTTGCCTGATCCTGGGCATATACGTGACAACGGTGATGCGCATGTGGCAGCGCCAGGAGGCGGCGCGTCGACAGGCCGCGTTCGGCCCGCAGCGCGGCGTCGGTGCGATGAACATTTCGCCGGGTACGGGGCGATCGGCGCTTCCGGCCGATCTTGCTGCGCGTGGCAGCGGGAACGACGGGGGCGGAGCGGGTGACCGCAAGACCGAGGCATACCGCTCCGCAGAACGCTCCAATCGCCGTTAGATCCCGCGCGGCCGTCCGCCGCCGCGAACCCGCGGAAATTCAGGAGCCGGTTGCAACCAGGCGGCGGTGGCATGCGCGTGCCGGGATCGCGATCACTTGAGTCCCACGAGCTCGATCGTCGCACCAGCCGCAACGCGCTTGATGCCGTCATCGATGTCGTTGGCGTATTCGATGGAACGGTTCACCACGAGATGGCCCCTGGTGATGCGCATCTGCTCGCTCGTGCTGAGGAAGGACATGGCGGCGGCGCCTGGTGCCGCGTGCGCGCTGCGGCTGATCCTGTTGCCGGAGATGATCACCGCCTCTGTGCGCCTGGTGTGGTCGGGGGTGTTGCCTTCGGCGAAGTTGATGCAGGAACCGTGGATGTCGACGAACACGTTGCCCGCGCACACCATCCGGTCGGCGCCCAGCACGCCGATCGCGCCCATCTGCGGGCGTATGCCGATGAAGGTGTTGCCCGTGATCACCGTGTCGATGGCGTTCTCGCTGGTCCCGTAAGCGAAGGATCCCAGCCTGATCGCGTCGCCGCCCGGGCCGGAGCCCGGCGGCGAGCGCTGGAAGGTGCAGCCGCTGATCTGCGTGCCGCTCAATCCGTTGACCGCGATGTCGACGCGGATCGAATTGAGGAAGTGGCAGTTGAGCACGGAGAGGTTGTCGGCGACGTCCGCGGCGGTCTTGGGCCGCGCCGCGGAATCGATGCCCCAGTAGCAGTTCGTGAACTGGCAGTCCGACACGACCCAGTCGTGGATGTTGCTTCCCGTCTGGTGGCCGTTGAAGAACGTGATGCCGGCAGTGTTCACGGTATCGATGTCGATGAACTTGCAGTGGCTGATGGTCACGTTGCGATACACGCTCCAGTTGTGGTCGGGCTCGAAATCGATGCCGCCCACCGAGTGGGAGAGTTTCGCGTTGCCGATGTTCCGGAAGATGCAGTTCGCGACCGTCAGATGGTCGCAGTCGATGATGGACAGGCCGTTGCGGTTGTCCTTGACCGCGCCGTCGAACACGCAGTCGCGCACGACGATGCGCTGGTTGTGGCGTTCGGTGCCGCGGAGCGTCCCCGATCCGACATACATGCCATCCCCCCGAAAGCCGTGGAACATCACCCGCTCGACCGTCAGGTCCGAAGTGGCGTTGACGGCCAGCAGATACCAGAACTGCTGGTAGCCGAACTCAGCCACGCGCCCGTTGAGCTTGAGGTCGTGCAGGTGGATGTTCCGCATGTTGTCCGCGACATCGGGCGTACCGCCGTCGCGCACGTGGGTGACGAGCATGAACTCGCAGGCGAGCGTGTCGTCGCACGCCTTCAACTCGCTGGCCTGTCCGTCGCCGTACAGCTCGATGTCCGACCTGAGGTTGAGCTGCTTCACGGGATAGACCCCGGCGGGCACGTATACCCGGGCCCCGGCCCGGTCGATGGCCGCCTGGATGCCGCCGGTGCAATCGTACGAGCTGTTGCCGGCGCGGATGGCGGCATGTTCCGCCGCGGGCAGGAAATCCAGGACATTCGTCAGTTGCGGTGAGGATCGCATGGCAAGGCCTCCGGTCGTGCGTGGCTCCGGGAACGGCTGTCGCGGTTCCGGCGAAGCCCGTCAATGATTCTTTCGCGGGCGAATGCGGTTCTCCGAACGGCACATGGGTCGTGTCATGGCGGGGTGCGCATGACGCGGGAAAGGACGTCTACAGGAGCGGCTCGGTGGACACCGCCGGTGATTCGCACAGTTCCGCGTAGACCTCCAGGGTGCGCTGGATGACGATGTGTTCGTCGAATTGGGATCGCGCCTTGAGGCGAGCCGCCTCACCCAGCCGGCGCGCAAGCTCCGGGTTTTCCTGCAGTCGCCGGATGGCCTGCGCCAGCGCCTTGCTGTCGCCCTTGGGAACCAGCAGGCCGTCGACGCCATCGGAAACCACCTCGCGGCAGCCGGGGACGTCGGTGGTGATCAGCGGCAGGCCGCAGGCCGCCGCTTCGACCAGCGTCCGCGGCAAGCCTTCCCGGTGACTCGGCAACACCACCACGTCGACCGAACCGAGCAGGCCGGCCATGTCGTCGACGTGGCCGAGCCAGGTGACCAGTCCTTCCGCCACCCACTCCCGCACCGTCGTTTCCGGGACGGTGGCGGGGTTGCCGGGATCCGGGGTGCCGGCGAGCAGGGCATGGACCGTGCAGCCCTGCAGGCGGAGCTGCCGGAGCGCGGCGACGAACTCGGCCAGACCCTTGTCCCAGAGCAGCCGGCTGGCCAGCAGCACGCGCATGCGTCCATCGCCAGGGGGGCGTGCGTGCGTTCCAGCAGCGAACTGCGCGCAGTTCACCCCGGAGCCGCGGATCAGGCGGATGTGCGTCTCGTCGACGAGTCCGGCCCGCCGGAACAGCGCCACGTCGTCCGCGTTCTGCAGGATCAGCCGCGCGCCGCCGCCGCCAAGCGCGAGGCGCAGCAGGCCGCGCACCACCGGCCGCAGCAGCCGCGCCTTCAGCTGCGGACTGGTGAACACGTAACCCATGCCGGCCACGGCATTCACCCGGGCGGGCACGCCGGCCAGCCGCGCCGCCAGCGAACCGTACACGGCGCACTTGATGGTGAA
>DATMTH010000154.1:0-2620 GCA_035564915.1 Rhodanobacter sp. | reverse complement strand
ACGTGGCGGAAGCATTCCACCACCCGCTGCTCGTCCACCGTTTCGATCACCAGCAGCGGCGTGGCCGCGCGCACCAGCGTAGTCAGATCCTCAAGCTCGCCCATGCGGCCTCCCTGTGAAGTGCGCCACGTTAGCAGAGCGCGCGGATGCATCGTAAGGCATGACTAAACGCACGGCATGACTTCCCTCATGCGGCACGTGCTGGCAGAGCGCCTAGGCTTGGTCATCACCCTTCGGGTCTGGTCGGGAGACGTGGCATGCATCGACATACGCAGCGAAAGCACCTTCTTCCGGTAGCCGCATGCATCGGCCTGGGGTTGGCCGGCATCACCGTGGCGCATGCTGCCAGCACGTCGCGGCCGGATGGTTCCACCGAGGGCCTTGCCGGACATCCCGGCTGCGCGGAAATCGATGCACGGGCGTGTCTGGCGCTTGCGCTGCAGGCCATGGGCGGTCGCGACAGGCTGGCGGGCATCCACAGCGAGCAGCTCGACGTGATTGGCCACACCACCGTGACCGAGCAGTCGTATCGACAGGCGCCGTTCCTGAGCAGCTACGAGCGCGACCGGATCACGCTGGACTTCGACAAGCAGCGCATGCTCGAACATCGCCATGCGGTGTGGCCGGAATCCGACCCGCATCAGGCGGATATCGACAGCGTGATGGTCGTTTCCCCGAACGGTGGCGTGTACCGCACGAAGCAGGGTGACATGCCCTGCGGGCTCTCCAGCCTGGATGATGCTCGCGCCATCTTCGCGCTTGGCCCGGAGCGTCTGTTGCTGACCGCGGCAGCCGCCACGGACCTGCATTACGCGCCCGCCGAATGGTTACGCTCCACGCCGCACAGCGTGCTCGAGTTCCGCTGGAACGGCCAGCCGGTGCGTGTGCTGCTGAATGCGTTCAATCACCTGCCCGACGCCGTCGAGCGCACGACGACCTTGCATGATTTCTGGTTCGTCTGGGGCGATGTGCAGCAGCGCATCTATTACGACAACTGGAAGCTGCTGCATGGCATGGTGCTGCCGAGCAATCGCATCGTGCAGCGCAATGGCGTGCCGTGGCAGTCGATGCAGATTCTCGATGCCAGCTTCAACGTGCCGCGGGACGAGAAGAGCTTCGCGATGGATGCGAAAGTCGCTGCGAAAAGCCTGCAGTCGAAGGGCTGGAAGCGCAGCTTCAGTGACCAGCACCGTGTTGAAATGGCGCCAGGCATCGAGCTGTACCGCGGTGCCTGGAATGCCACGCTGATCAGGCAGGACGATGGCGTGCTGGTGCTGGAGGCGCCGATCTCCGCGACGTACGCGCAAGGCGTGTTCGCCAAGGCGCGCAGTGAATTCCCGGGGATGCCGATCAAGGGCGTGCTCAGCACCTCCGATTCGTGGCCCCATGTCGCCGGCGTACGCGAAGCCGTGGCCGAAGGCCTGCCAGTGTATGTGCTCGGTCTCAATCGACCCTTGCTCGATCGACTGGTGAGCGCGCCGCATCGGCTGGATCCGGATCGGCTGCAAACGACGCCCAAGACGGCCCACTGGAACATCGTTGCCGGCAAGGTCGAGATCGGCCACGGGCCGAACCGGGTAGTGCTTTATCCGCTGCGGGGTGCGTCGACCGGGCGCCAGTACATGGTCTATTTCCCGCAGCGGCACCTGCTGTACGCCAGCGACACACTGGCATTCAATCCCGATCACTCGCTGTATGACCCGGAGCTGGTGCACGAGGTGATGCAGGCCGTGGCGCGCGAGCATTTGCAGGTTGATACCGTGTTCGCGATGCACGAAGGGCCGACGTCATGGGGCGAGGTCAGCAAGCTGGTGCAGACAGCGCTGCAATAAACATTACCCCGGCCCAATGCGATCAGGTTTAGCATGCCCGGGTTCCGCCGAAACGTGGAGAAGCCGATGCGTCGCTTGCTGCTCATCCTGTTGTGTCTGCTGGCCATGCCGGCATGGGCCGGCATCCAGCTGGAGAAGCTGACCCTGCCGAAAGGCTTCCATATCGCGGTGTATTCGGACCAGGTGCCGAATGCGCGTGAAATTGCGCTGGGTGCGAAGGGCACCGTGTTCGTGGGCTCGATGGGCGCCGGCAAGGTCTATGCGCTGACCGACACGAACCACGACGGCCGCGCCGACAAGGTGCGCGTGATCGCCAGTGGCCTGGAAATGCCGGTGGGCGTGGCGTTCCACGATGGCGATCTGTACGTCTCAGCGGTCAGCCGCATCCTGGTGTTGCGCGACATCGAGGACCACCTCGACGACCCGCCGACGCCGCAGGTGGTCTACGACAAATTGCCCACCAAGCGTCACCACGGCTGGAAATTCATCGCCTTCGGCCCGGACAGCAAGCTCTACGTGCCGATCGGCGCGCCGTGCAACATCTGCAATCCCGGCAACGGCTATGCCAAGCTGCTGCGCATGAACCCGGACGGCAGCGACGTGCAGGACGTGGCCTACGGCATCCGCAACACCGTCGGCTTCGACTGGCGCCGCGGCTCGCACCAACTGTGGTTCACCGACAACGGCCGCGACATGCTCGGCGACAACGTGCCCAGCGACGAGTTGAACCGGGTCTCGCACCCGGGCGAAAACTTCGGCTACCCGTTCTGCCACGAAGGCGACATCCT
>DATMTH010000153.1:0-32700 GCA_035564915.1 Rhodanobacter sp. | reverse complement strand
TGCTGCGTGCGGAAAAGCATCGCGGCTGCAGCTGCTCCTACACAGGCCGGCGCCATCCCCTACAATTTGCGCATGCTCACGATCAGCCGCAGCATCACCTTGCCCGAATCCGAACTCACGGAGCGTTTCCTGCGCGCCGATGGTCCCGGCGGGCAGCATGTGAACCGCACGGAAAGTGCGGTGGAGTTGCGTTTCGATGTGTCGAACTCGTTGTCGCTGCCCGATGAGGTCCGGATCCGGTTGCTTGCCCGCCGGGATCGCCGGTTGACCAGCGACGGCGTGCTGGTGATCCAGGGCCGCCGCTTCCGCGACCAGGCACGCAACCGCGATGACGTGCGCGAACGGCTGGTCGAGATCATCCGCGGCGTACTGGCGCCACCGAAAAAGCGCGTGGCCACTCGACCCACCCGCGCATCGAAGGAACGCCGACTGGTGGGCAAGCAGCAGCGCGGCAGGATCAAGCAGACTCGCTCACGCAAGCCGGATCTCGAATGAAGGGTTATCTTCCCCTGCCCGAACAGCTTCCTGCATCGATGCCTCATCTACGCGATGGATGGGGGCGCCGCACCTGTCGCGGCATGCTCCGGTTGAGCGGCTGGAGCCTGGTCGGTGAATTTCCCGACGTGCCCCAGGCCGTGCTGATCGCCGCTCCACATTCTTCCTGGTGGGACGGCATCTGGGGCCTGCTCATCAAGGTCGGCATCGGCGCCGACGTGCATTTCATGGGCAAGCAGGAATTGTTCGTCGGTCCGTTCGGTGGACTCTTGCGTCGACTCGGCGGCATGCCGATTGATCGTGGCGCAGCGAAGGGCGTGGTCGAGCAGATGGTCGACCAATTCCGGCACAAGGCGTCGTTCTGGTTGGGTATTGCACCGGAAGGCACGCGCAAACGGGTAAAGCGCTGGAAAAGCGGCTTCTGGCACATCGCCCACGATGCCGGGGTGCCGATCGTGACGGCCTGCTTCAACTACCCGGACAAGACCATCGTGATCGGCCCGCTGTTCCATACCAGCGCGGACATGGAAGCGGACCTGCTGCGCCTGCGCGAGTTCTACGCGCCGTTCCGTGGCAAGCACCGCAACGTGTGACGGCTGCCGCCCGCTCCGACAAACATCCGTCTCAGCGTTGCGAGTGGCCTGAATCATCATGTTCACGGTGGGTCAGCAAGCCGGGGCGAATCAGGTCGATGAAGGCGCGCGCCTCGGCGCTGAGGAACTTGCCCTTGCGCATCACCACGCCATAGCTGCGCTGCGCGAAATACTGCTTCATGTTGCGGACCACCAGCCGGGCATGATCGGCCTCGGTGATGCAGATGCCGGTGACGATCGAGATGCCCATGCCCATCGCCACGTATTCCTTGATCACATCCCAGCCGCCGACCTCGATCGCGACGTGATAGGGCACCTGGCGCTGCTGGAAAACCAGATCCACCAGCCGATAGGTGGACAGCCGCTGCGGCGGCAGAATCAAGCCGTACGGCGACAGGTCTTCCAGGGTGATCTTGTCGTTTGCAGCCAGCGGATGATCCAGCGACATGATCAGCATCGGGTCGTAGTGGTGCACCGGCGCCCAGGCGATGTCGTTCGGCACATCGAGCATCGACCCCACCGCGAAGTCGGCCTCATCGGCGCGCAGCAACGCCATGCCGTCCTTGCCGGTCACGTTGGCCAACTGCAACTGCACGGCAGGAAACTGCTCGCGATAGCGGCGCACCAGATCCGGCAGCAGATACTGGATCGTGGATGTACCCGCGGCAATCGTCAGGCGCCCACCCTGAAGACCCTTCACGCGTGCCTGGAAGTCGCGATCCAGCGTCTCCCAGCCCTCGATCAATGGTCGCGCCAGCTCGTACAGCGCCTCGCCGGCATCGGTCAGGTTGATGCGCCGACGCCGGCGATCCATCAGGCTCACCCCCAGCTCGCGCTCCAGCGCCTGCAACTGCAGGCTGATCGTCGGCTGTGACAGGTACAGCGCCTCTGCGGCACGGGTCAATGTGCCCAGCTTCACCACGCTGACGAAGGCCCGCAGCTGTTTGTGCCGGTTGCCCTTGTAGTAATAGCGGCCCGCGGCTTCAGTTGCCGGCGCACGCGCACCCGCACGTCTTGTTGCAGCGCGTGGTGCCTTTTTCGACAATTTCGGCGCGACATCGCGTTTTTTATTCAATGTTTTTCCGATAGTTACATTACATATTGACTAAACTCATATTAATGATTGAAACATTTACTTTGTCAAATATCAATTTTGCTCCTAGCTTCGAGCCATCAACGAGAACCGGAGCATGCTCATGGCAGTACCGCAGGAACGAATCGATTTCGGCAGCGCCCAGGTGCACGCCGACAGCACCGGCTACGACGCCATCCTGACTCCGCCTGCACTGGCGTTCCTGACCCGGCTGCACCGCCGCTTCAACGCCGAACGGCTGCAGTTGCTGCAGGCCCGACGGGATCGCCAGGCAGCCTTTGACGCCGGCGAGCTGCCCGACTTCCGTGCCGACACCGCGTCGATCCGCGACTCGGACTGGAGCATCGCGGCGATTCCGCCGGCACTGCGCGATCGTCGGGTCGAAATCACCGGCCCGGTCGAACGCAAGATGATCATCAATGCGCTGAACTCCGGCGCGAAGGTGTTCATGGCCGACTTCGAGGATTCCTCCTCGCCGACCTTCGCCAACCAGCTCGACGGCCAGATCAATCTGCGCGATGCGGTCGACGGCACCATCGAGTTCCATTCGGAAACCGGCAAGAGCTATCGCGTCAAGGACAATCCGGCCGTGCTGCTGGTGCGCCCGCGTGGCTGGCATCTGGATGACCGCCATCTCAGCGTGGACGACCAACCGATCGCCGGCGCCCTGCTCGATTTCGGCCTGTTCGTGTTCCACAACGCACGCAACCTGCATCGCCAGCAGCGCGGCCCGTACTTCTACCTGCCCAAGCTCGAGGCGATGGAAGAGGCGGCGTTGTGGGATCGGGTGATGGCCGCCGCCGAAGACGAACTGCAATTGCCGATCGGCTGCATGAAGGCGACGGTGCTGATCGAGACACTGCCCGCCGCGTTCCAGATGGACGAGATCCTGCACGCCCTGCGCCGTCGCGTGGTCGGCCTGAATTGCGGTCGCTGGGACTACATCTTTTCCTATCTGAAGATTCTGCGCGGCCACTGCGACCGGCTGTTGCCAGAACGCGCCCAGGTCGGCATGACCTCGTCGTTCCTGAAGGCGTATTCGGAGCTGTTGATCAAGACCTGCCACCGCCGTGGTGCATTCGCGATGGGCGGCATGGCGGCACAGATTCCGATCAAGGGTGACGATGCGGCCAACGAAGCGGCACTGGCCAAGGTGCGTGCGGACAAACTGCGTGAGGTGCAGGCCGGCCACGACGGCACCTGGGTCGCGCACCCGGCCTTGGTGGCGGTGGCGCAGGAAATCTTCGACCAGCACATGCCGACCCCGAACCAGCTCGGCGTGCTGCGCCAGGATGTGAACGTGAGCCGCGAGCAATTGCTGGCCACACCCAACGGCACCATCAGCCGCGCCGGTTTCGACAACAACGTCGAGGTGTGCCTGCGCTACACGGCTGCGTGGCTGGACGGCCTCGGCTGCGTACCGATCCACAACCTCATGGAAGACGCCGCCACCGCCGAGATCGCCCGTGCCCAGCTGTGGCAATGGCTGCACCACGGCGAACTTGAGTTCCCCGATGACGCACCGATCGACTTTGCGCTGTTCGATCACGCCCTGGCCGTTCACACCCACAGACTGCGTGAAAGCCGGCACCCCGGCGCCGCACGCGCCGACGCCGCCGCCGCATTGATTTCCGCCATGACCCATGCCGACACGCTGGGTGACTTCCTCACTCTGCCTGCTTACGAACAACTTGCCTGATCCATTTCGCATCTTTTGTTGGAGCGGCTTCAGCCGCGAACGCTTTCAGCCTCTCGCCAAAAGCATCGCGCACAGGGTGCGCTCCCACAACAAACCACATCGCATTTCACGGAGTCACACCATGAAGAACACGTTACCTACCGCCGAACAGATCAGCCTGGACTGGAAGAACAATGCCCGCTGGACCGGCGTCAAGCGCAACTACTCCGCCGACGATGTGGTGCGCCTGCGCGGCAGTGTGCAGGTGGAGCACTCGCTGGCTCGCCACGGCGCCGAGCGGCTGTGGAAATCGCTGCACAAGGAAGATTTCGTCAATGCGCTGGGTGCACTCACCGGCAACCAGGCGATGCAGCAGGTCAAGGCCGGTTTGCAGGCGATCTACCTGAGCGGCTGGCAGGTGGCGGCCGACGCCAACGTGGCCGGCGAGATGTACCCCGACCAGTCGTTGTACCCGGCCAATTCGGTGCCGCTGGTGGTCAAACGCATCAACAACACCTTGTTGCGTGCCGACCAGCTGCACCACGCCGAAGGCAACCACGAGATCGACTGGATGGTGCCGATCGTGGCCGACGCCGAGGCCGGCTTCGGCGGCGTGCTGAACGCGTTCGAGCTGATGAAGGCGATGATCGAGGCTGGTGCCGCCGGCGTGCATTTCGAAGACCAGCTGGCCTCGGTGAAGAAGTGCGGCCACATGGGCGGCAAGGTACTGGTGCCGACCCGCGAAGCGGTCGACAAGTTGAACGCGGCGCGGCTGGCTGCCGACGTGGCCGGCGTGCCGACCCTGCTGGTCGCACGCACCGACGCGGACGCCGCCGACCTGCTGACCTCGGACATCGACGACAACGACAAGGCCTTCATCACCGGCGAACGCACGGTGGAAGGTTTCTACCGGGTCAGGCCCGGCCTCGACCAGGCGATCAGCCGCGGTCTGGCCTATGCGCCGTATGCCGATCTGATCTGGTGCGAAACCAGCAAGCCGAACCTTGACGATGCGCGCCGTTTCGCCGAGGCGATCCACGCCAGGTTCCCCGGCAAGCTGCTGGCCTACAACTGCTCGCCCAGTTTCAACTGGAAGAAGAACCTGGACGACGCCACCATCGCCAGCTTCCAGAAGGAGCTCGGCGCGATGGGCTACAAGTTCCAGTTCATCACCCTGGCCGGCTTCCACAGCTTGAACTACGGCATGTTCGACCTGGCCCACGGTTACGCGCGCCGCCAGATGAGTGCCTTCGTCGAATTGCAGGAAAAGGAGTTCGCTTCGGCCGATCGCGGCTTCACCGCGGTCAAGCATCAGCGTGAAGTGGGCACCGGCTATTTCGATGCAGTGACCCAGGCGATCCAGCAAGGCCAGTCCTCGACCACCGCCCTGACCGGTTCGACCGAGGAAGCCCAGTTCAAGCAGGCCTCAGCTGCCTGAAGCAGCGTGACGCGCAGCAGCCGTGCATGCGAGCCCTCGTCATCGCGGCGACAGGCTCGCATGCCGGTGGCACACGCACGGAGTGACCGAAGACGAATTCAGTCGACGACGAAGTTGACCTTCATGTTGACCCGCCACTCAGTCACCTTGCCGTCGTCGGCGGTGACTACCTTGATCTCGTTGACCCAGGCGCCCTTGATCCGCTTCACCGACTCGGCGGCCTTGTGCAGCCCGTGCTGTACGGCGTCTTCGATGCCCTTGGCTGACGACGCGTTGATTTCGATGACCTTGGCTACCGACATGGCGTGCTTCTCCTGTCATGTGCGTGCAAGCGGCACGCGGCGCCCCTGTTCCGAGCTGCGAGTCTGCTCGAAAGAACTTGCGTGGACACGCCGCACTGCGTCATCCGTTCAGGCTGAGGGCTCCACCTGCACAGCCGTGCCGTAAGCCAGCACCTCGGTCACGCCCTGGGCGACTTCGTTGGCGTCGTAGCGCATCGCCACCACGCCATTGGCACCCATCGCGGCGGCATGCTGCAGCATCAATTCGAACGCCTCTTCGCGGGCTTTCTCGCACAGCTCCGTGTAGATCGAGATGTTGCCGCCGACAATCGTCTGCAGCGCCGCGCCGAGGTTGCCGACGACGCTGCGCGAACGCACGGTGATGCCACGCACGATGCCGAACGAACGCACGATGCGGCAACCGGGGATCTCATTGCCGGTGCTGACCTGTTGATGCGGAATCCGATTGGCCATGCTCAATACTCCTCAGATGGATAGATGGATGGATGTGGTTGGTTCAACGGTCACGAATCGAGCAGCGCGGCATAACCCGCTCGCGAATCCGGCCAACGCGGCACGAAGCCGCTGGCACGCAGTCGTGCATTGCCGAGCCGCTTGCTGCCGACGTTCGATGGCGCCGCGCCGTCCTCGGGCCGCGGCATGCCGATCAGGTCCGCGAGATGGTCGTACAGCACATCCAGCGGCAGCGGCGTGTCATCCACACCAAGATACAGCGACAACGGTTCATCGATCGCCAGCAGGTGCACGATCGCCGCCGCGGCATCATCGACGTGGATGCGATTGGCCCAGTGCCGGCGGTGGCGTGGCACCCGCACCTCACCGATGCGCAGACGCTCGAGCCATTGCAGCCGACCGGGGCCGTACAGACCGGCCAGTCGCAACACCACCGACTGAACCGGTTGCGCCGCCAACCAGTGTTCCGCCTCAAGCAGCACCCTGCCATTGAACCCCGGCGGCGCCGGCATCGTGTCCTCGTCGACCCACGCACCGGCGTGATCGCCATAGACGGCACTGGAGGAAACCAGCAACACGCGGCGCACGGAGTCACCCAGGGCATCAAGCAGATGCTGCAACCCGTCGACGAAGATCGCCTGATAAGTCGCCTGGTCACGCCGGCCCGGCGTCGGCAGGTAAACCACCTGGCTGATCCCGCCAGGCAATGCCTGCAGCGTTTGCGGCCGAGTCAGGTCACCCGGCAACCAATGGATGCCATCGTCGCCCATCCGAGGCGGTTGACGCCGCAGCGCCCATACTTCATCGCCGCATGCCAGCAGTCCTCGCGCCACGCGCAGGCCAAGATCACCACAGCCCGCCAGCAATACCCGTTCGCCCACCGCAGATCCTCGTTTGCGCCTGTTAGCATTCAGTCATGAATCCGTCGCACAACCTGTTCCTCATCGGCCCCACCGGCGCGGGCAAGACCTCGGTCGGGCGACGGCTTGCCAGTCATTATGGCCTGCCTTTCGTCGATCTGGACCAGGAGATCGAGCGCCATTGCGGGGTGGACGTGAGCACCGTCTTCGAGATCGAGGGCGAGCCCGGCTTTCGCCAGCGCGAGAGCGCGCTGCTGGATGAGCTGACCCAACGCGAAGGTATCCTGCTGGCAACCGGTGCCGGCGCCGTCCTCGCCGAAATCAATCGGCGACACCTGCTCCAGCGCGGCTATGTGGTGTGGCTGCAAACCAGCATCGCGCAGCAACTGGAACGGTTGAATCGTGACCAGCGTCGCCCGCTGCTGGCCGTGCCCGATCGGCACGAACGACTGCAAGCCATGGCCATCACCCGCGAACCGATCTATCGCGAGCTTGCCGATCTCGCCGTGCCCGGTGAACATGGCAGCATCAGCGCAGCCTGCGAACGCTGCATCGCGCTGATCGATCACCACTGGCAACGTACTTCACCCATCCAACAACGATACGACGCATGAGCAAGCCCGCACTTCAGAGCATCAACGTCGCGCTCGGCCAGCGCAGTTACCCGGTGTGGATCGGCAGCGGCCTGCTCGCCGAGCATGCCCGCTGGCGCGCCATGCTGCGCGGACGACATGCTCTGGTGGTCAGCAACACCACCGTGGCGCCGCTGTACCTGCCGCGGATCGAAGCGGGCCTGGAAGGACTGCACTGGTCGTCGTTCCTGCTCGACGACGGCGAGGCGCACAAGAGCTTCGCCAACGTCGGTCGCGCGCTGGAGGCACTGGGTCAACTCGGCGCCACCCGCGATGCCTGCGTGATCGCGCTTGGTGGCGGCGTGGTCGGCGACCTCGCCGGCTTCAGCGCGGCCTGCTGGATGCGCGGCATCGACTTCATCCAGATGCCGACCACCTTGCTGGCGATGGTCGATTCCTCGGTGGGCGGCAAGACCGGCGTGAACCTGCCAGTGGGCAAGAACCTCGCCGGTGCGTTCCACCAGCCACGCGCAGTATTTGCCGACATCGATACCTTGGCCACCTTGCCCGTGCGTGAATACCGCGCCGGCCTGGCCGAAGTGATCAAGGGCGCGGCGATCGGTGACGAGGCTTTTTTCAGCTGGCTCGAACAGCATGCCGACGCACTGGCTGCTCGTGATGCCGATGCCGTGCTGGAAGCGATCGCACGCAAGGTGCAATACAAGGCCGGCGTGGTCGCTCGCGACGAAACAGAACAGGGCGAGCGAGCGCTGCTCAACCTCGGCCACACCTTCGGCCATGCGCTGGAAACCGCCGGCCACTACACCACCTTGCTGCACGGCGAAGGCGTGGCGATCGGCATGCTGCTGGCCGCGAACCTGTCCGAACGACTCGGCATGAGCGCCGCCGCGGACACCACCCGGTTGCGGCAACTGCTGCTCAAACTCGGCCTGCCAGTGACGATTCCGCCCGGAATGGATTCGCAGCAACTGCTGGAATTGATGCGACTGGACAAGAAGAACAGCGCCGGCCAGCTGCGGCTGATCCTGTGGCGCGGCGTCGGCCGCGCCGAGATCGTCGGCGGGGTGGCTGAGGCGCTGGTAGTAGCCACATTGAATGCCGCCATCACCGATGCCCAGCCTGTCACCTAGCCGGTCAGCCACATCTTCAAATCAGGGAGCCGACGCCAAAGGCTGCGGTGGTCAGGGCAAGATCAATGCATGCAGTGTTCTCCGTGAGTGGGCAACGAGACCGGAATCCGCCCCCCCCCTCATGACGAACCTATGACGTCGACATCAACACGCATGAGCACAAAGGCCGTATTCACCGCCGGGACACGGCTCCATACCCAGACTCGGGTCAAGTCAATCAAATCGGCAGGACGCCGTTCTCAGAGGCTGTGAAAATTTCAACTACCGTAGCGCACCGCTGGCACGGGCGTTCGACGGCGCTCGCAGTAGGTGGGTGATTTTTTTCACAACCTCTCAGCGCAGCATGCCGAGCGCACGACTGGCAGCGATGGCAAGCGACTGATACAGAAGGTTGAGCACCCAGCGGACAAAGCTCAAGGTCAGCGATGCACCCGCTGCCACCGTGCGCCCGAGGAAGCGGAAGATCGCGGCAATGATGGTAGTCAGATAGGTAGATATCTCGACAGACAGCTCGGCGCCCTTGGCCAGCATCAGGGCCAGATAATCCAGCGCCGTCAGGCCGGCACTCAAGCTCGCGCTGAGACCGGTGAAGGCAATCAGACAAGCCTTCTCCAGCAGCCAGCTCAAAGCCTTGCAGATCATGGCGAGCGCCCACGTGCTGCCCATCATGATACCGCTGCTGCCCGCGCTGGCCTGCTCCAGCCATCGCTGCGCATTCATCTTGTGGTCGTTGCTCACATCGCGAGCACGCAAGGCCTTCCAGCCATCATTGCCGACACCAGGAACGTAACTTTTCTCCATGCTGTGCGCCGCAAAACTGAACAAGCCCCTCGATCCATTGCCCAGTTGATAGCTGCAGTCCGCCGTCGGCACGTGGAAAAATGGAAACAGCGGAATCATCGGCACGGGATCGGCACAATGGAAAGTCCGGAACATGTTCTGCACGCCAACACGACTTTCCAGGCTTCGCGCAAACATTGAACTGCCCACACGGGGCGAGCCGAACGTGTACAACTTGACCTCACCAGCGTGGATACTGGAAAAGTAGTCGGCATTGAGCGTGGCAAGCGCTCCGCCCAGGCTGTGACCAACACAGTGGATGACAGTAGGGTTGCGACCACGCAAAAAGCGACAGATCTCGGCGGAAAATGATTTCCATGTCTGGTGGAACCCGGCATGCACCAGTTCACCGCCAGGGCCACGCTGCAGACCAACGTTCGCATTCGTCAACCAGTCAACCTTGATCGCGGTACCGCGGGTGGCTACAAGAATCTCCTTTTCGTGCCTCCCTACGCCCTCGGCGATGTAACCGAATCCGCTGAGCACCCTGCAAACGTAAAGGCCACCGGACACACCATTGAAGCGCGAGTCATCGGCCACGTTGAACATGCCCTCGCTACCAAGCACATCGTGGCGTGCCACAGCCTCGCTTACGGTTTGATCACGCAGGGCATAAACGCCACTTGCGATAGCCGCAGCCTGTTCGGGAGCAAGTGTGCTCATCGATCTCTCCTTGATGGTCTGAAGTCACTGCGGTTCGCAAATGCCGAATACCTCGCCATGCCGTGCCGGCTCGACCTCCAGCCGACATATCAGCGAGATCGATCGCCCATTCAGTTCGTCGTTCTCTTCATAGCCACGCTTGTTGAACAGCCACGCCTCGTAGCTCTTGCCGGCATGGTTGATCAGGATTGTCTGGCGCACGTAGGGCTCATGCGGCAACAGCGACCCGAGCAACGAGTGGCCCCAGATCACCGGCAGCGAAAATGCACCTTCCGCATCCGTGGTGGCCGCGTCGTTGCCCGTCCGGTCATTCCACATCCACTTGTAGCTACGCTCGATCGTCGCGCCTTCGACCGGCTTGCCATGATCAAGAACCACACCTTTCACAGCCGAAAACAAGCACATCTTCCCCATGGCATTCGCCTCGTCAACAATCGTCAGGAACAGCACAGCGGTCAGCAAACCGGCAACAAGGAGCCGCCAATGTGATCGCAATTTTAGGTTTGTATGCATTGCAAGACACCTCCCGCCCCTTACTCCGCACAACCATCATGTTCCCCTGCAACCACTTTCATGAATTTGTGCGGCCAGTTGAACAGCAAAACACCAACGCATGCGCAAGCCACGACCAACAGCAAGCGTACCTTGTACTCAGAGCGTGTCCTGTTCATGTCTTCTGCACGATGCAACGGGGTATACCGTCTGCGCTGCCCTCTTCGCTTCATTGATAGAAAGTAGACACCTTTTGCAATCGCCGCAGTCTTGCTTGGGTGTAAGCGTGCTCATGAAGCCCTCCGTGATCCCGCCAGAAATATCACTGTGGCTCGCACATCCCGTATACCTGATCGTGATGGGTCACCTCAGCCTCCAGACGGCAAACCAGCACGATCGGGCGGCCATTGAGCTCGCCGTTCTCGGTGTAGTTGCCGCGTGTGAACATCCACGCCTTGTAGGTCTGGCCGCCATGCTGGATCAGCATTGTTTCGTCGACGACCGGCTCGTGCGGCAACAGCGAGCCCAGCAGTGAATGGCCCCATATTGCCGGAAGGGCAAACTCTCCCTTGTCATCGGTAACCGTCTGGTCGCCGCCGCTGCGATCTTTCCACGCCCATTTGTAGCTGCGCTCGATCCGCGCCCCCTGGACCGGTTCGCCATGATTGAGCACCACCCCTTTCACGGCCGAAAACAGGCACATCTTTCCCATGGCATTTGCCTCATCCGCAGTTGTCCAGAACAGCACGCAGACAAGCAACACAGGTAGCAATCCGGCACCAAGGAGGCGCCAATGGGCGCGCGGTTTCAGGAGCTCTCGCCCACGCAGAGCATCCCGTCCATTCCCCAGCACAGTCATCGCACTCCCCGCGACCACTTCCATGACGTTTCGTCATGATTCTGAATAACAAAACAGCCGACCTCACGCAAGCTGCGTATATACAAAGTGCGACTGGACGCACGGTCAATCATGCGCAGACGTCAGTGACGGAATACGCCACCGACATGTGCGTCACCACGTATAACGCCAGCTGCAGACGGCTCCGCAGCAACGCTTCAATTTCGTGCGAGACACGCAAGACCTGCACCCAGGATCGCCAGTGCTATCCTGCCGGTGGGCGTCCCTGCGGGAGCCTTCAGTACTTCAGTGCGTCGTTGGGTAGACATTGATGGCGAAGAGACTTGGGGGGCCGATGCGATGGGCCGCGGTGGCAATCATGGCGCTCGGCCTGGCGCATTCGCTTCCGTCCCGAGCCACACCGCAAGCACAAGGCGCGCAGACACTCGACCTGTTCGATCTCGGCGCACCGTCGTTTGCCACGTTCACTACGCGCGACGGCTTGCCGGGCCCGGTGACGGTCACGATCAGAACCGATCGGCAAGGCGTCGTATGGGTGGGTACGCCGCACGGGCTGGCCTGGTATGACGGCAAGCGCTGGCATCCACTCGACAACCCGGCGCTGGATGGTTACATCAATCAATTGTTCGTCGACCACACGGGCACGCTGTGGGCCTGCGGCAGCACGTTCGGACTGGCACGTTACGACGGCAGTCACTGGCACATCGAGGGTGTTGCCGAGGGCCTGAGCAGCAATCATGTGCGACGGCTGGTTGAAACCGATCACCAAGACGGCAAGCGGCTATGGGCAGTGAGCCCGCGTGCCGGATTGTTCTATCGCGAGCATGGTCGCTGGCAGGCTGACCCGGGCAACACGCAACTTCCCCACGCCGGCTTCCTGTCGCTGGCGCAGACCCGGCATCTGTTCGGACACGAACGATTGTGGGCCGGCTCGGGCAACCGCGGGCTGTGGTATCGCGAAGGCGATGGCCGCTGGCAACAATTCAGCGCACCCGGCTTCGACGCCAGCAATGGCCTGGAATACCTGCTGGCGACCCACCACGGCGGCCACGATGCCTTGTGGATATCCATCTACAACTCGGGGCTTTGGCGGCTGGACGAACACGGCTTGCGTCACTGGAGCGTGGCGTCCGGCGAGCTGCCGACCGACGTGGTGTACAACATGGTCGAGACCCCCCTCGCCAACGGTGGCGATGCGCTGTGGGCGTCGTCCCGCAACGGGCTGATACGCATCTATCACGACCATGTGCAGGTATTCGATCGGCGCTACGGATTGCTGTCCAATGCCATCCGCGGCGTCAGCGCCTGGCGCAGCGCGAACGGCACCTATGTGCTGTGGGCGGCCACCGAAGATGGCTCGGCACGCGTCATCGTCGACGAAAGCAACTGGAAAACCGTCTCGTTGCTTGGTTCTCGCCAGACCGGTGTGCTCGGCGTGCTGGTGGATCACGACGAACGGGGCAATGAACGCCTCTGGGTCGGCTCGGATGGCGATGGTCTGGGCCTGTACGAGCATGGGCACTGGCGTCATTTCGACAAGCCCGGCGGGCAACTTGCGGATGCCCGCGTGAATATGGTCGTGCACGCCGATGATGCAAAGGGTCGTCCCGCGGTCTGGTTGGGAACAGGCTCGGGCCGGTTGCTGCGCGTGCACGATGACATCAGCTTCGAACAGGTCGCCACGCCCTGGCCCCGGCGGCCCGGGCAACAACTGAACGACATGCTCAGCCGCCACAGCGACGGCGCGGTGGAACAATGGTTCGCCACCGACGCCTCCGGCGTCTATCGCCTGCGTGATGGCGTATGGACGTCCTTTCGTCCACAAACCGCCGTCGGCACCTGGTCCGTGCAAAAGCTGCTTGCGCAAACCACGGCCTATGGCTACTCCTGGTTGTGGGCTGCCAGCAATCAGGGCCTGGCATGGTTTGACGGCAAGCAATGGATACTGTTCGGACGCAACATCGGGTTGCCCGGCACCGACCTGCTTGGCATGCAGCTGATTCCGGATGCACGGAAGCGACCGATCCTGTGGCTCGGCAGCACCCGCCACGGCATCATCCGCGTCGACATCAGCGACCCGCGGCACCCACGCGTGTTGCCGGCGGATCTGCCGCCACCACCCGACCTGACCGCCGACGACGCACTGGCCGATGCCCAGGGTCGCATCTATGTGTGCACCGACTCCGGCGTGCAACTGCTCACGCCCGATGCAGGTCGATACCGTGCGCAGGTGTTCACCGTTCGCGACGGCATGGTCAACAACGAGTGCAACCGGAATGCACAGTTCATCGATGCGCATGACCGCTTCTGGACCGGCACCTTGGGCGGATTGATCGTGCACGACCCGAACCAGCAGAAGCCGGATCATGACGCCAAGCCGCTCAAGCTGATTCAGGCGAGCCTGGATGACAAACCGGTGACCGGCAACAGCATCACCATTCCGCCTGGCCATCATGACCTGCGCGTCGACTTCGCGCTGCTGTCCTGGCAGCACGAAGACGAATCGCGCTTCCGCACCTGGCTGGAAGGTTTCAGCAAGTCACCAAGCCCGTGGACAGCGGACAATTTTCGCGACATAGGCGCGCTGCCACCCGGCCACTACGTGCTGCATGTCGAGGCACGGGATTACGCGGGAAACCTCAGCAAGCCGCTGCTGTTGTCGATCACGGTGATTCCGTACTGGTGGCAGCGTCTGTGGGCATGGCTGCTGTTCGGTGCCGCCGGCCTCATCGTCGTATACCTGCTCCTGCGCTGGCGCACGCACACCATGCGCCATCGGCAACATGCGCTTGAGCAACGCATAGATGCCCGCACGATGGAGTTGAACCATGCCAATCGGCAACTGCTCGAACTGTCCCGCCGTGACTCGCTGACCGGCGTGTTCAACCGGCGCTGGCTGATGGAATCGCTCAAGCCCGACGCTTTTGGCGATCGCCGCGACGTCGAGGCTTCGTTGATCTTCATCGACGTGGATCATTTCAAGCAATTCAACGACAATCTTGGCCATCTCGCCGGTGACCAGGCCTTGCGTTCCGTCGCCGAAACCATCGGCAGGTGCGCGCCCGCCGATGCCGTCGTGGCCCGCTACGGCGGCGAGGAATTTGCCTGCCTGCTGGTCAACCTCGACCTTGCCGCAGCCCATGCCATCGCCGAAAAAATCCGCGCCGAGGTTGCCCGCCATGCGGTGCACGTCAGCGGCCGGGGCTCCCACCATGTCAGCATCAGTGCTGGCGTGGCGTGCCGAGTGCTGGACTCGGAAGGCGCGGCCGAGATGTTGCTGCACGACGCTGACGAAGCCCAGTACGAAGCCAAGCGTGCGGGCCGGAACTGCGTGAGGAATGCCCGGCGCAAGGCTTGATCGCGCACGCTGCCGGCCGGTCGAACCCGGGCACTGCCGGACGCAGTTGCACCCGCGCGCCGGCTGATGATGATTCACCCTGCGCACGCCCGGTCAAACGCGCCATCCGCATGACGGAAGCCATTGCTTGACTGTGTTCGGGCATGCACATATATTCACCCATATGGATGAATATAACGACCACCACCTCGACAGCCTCTTTGCAGCCATGTCCGATGCCACGCGCCGCGCCATCCTGGCGCGGCTGGCGCAATCGGATGCACGGGTCACCGAACTGGCGAGCGCGTTCACGATTTCACTGAACTCCACCTCCAAGCACATCCGCGTGCTCGAACGCGCCGGGCTGGTGACGCGCTCGGTGCAGGGCCGCGAGCACGTGCTGTCACTCAATGCCGGCCCCATGGCGGAAGCCGCCGGATGGCTGGAGTCCTATCGCCAGTTCTGGACCGATCGACTGGCAGCGCTGGAAGCATTCGTCATCAAAAAACGCCACAAGGGCAAACAAGGGAGCAGGCAATGACACAGGCACAAACCACCGGCGCACCCGCGGCGACCGTTCCTGCCACAGGTGGCGAGAGCGGCAAGATCGTGGTCAAGCGCACCATCCCCGCGACCGTCGACGAGCTGTTCGACGCCTGGCTCGACCCCGAAAGCCTGGCGCAGTGGATGCGCCCCGGGATCGATGCGCTCAGCACGGCCACGGTCGACGCACGCGTGGGTGGCACGTTCGAGGTGGTGATGCACCACCCCGACGGACCGAAGCGTCACCATGGCGAATACCGCGTGATCGAACGCAACCGCAAGCTGGTTTTCACCTGGATTTCCGACGCCACCCGCCATGCCGAAACGCTGGTGACAGTGGACTTCCATCCTTCGATTTCCAGCACCGAGATCGTGCTTACCCATGAGCGCATGCCAGACCACGACGCCGCCCTCGGCCACGATCGCGGCTGGACCGCCGCGCTGCAACTGCTGGAAACCCTGCTCACCCGTTGAGCCTCCACCTGCACGACGACGAGAAACGTGATGACCACCAACACAAACACCATTACCGTCACTGCCTTTCGCTGGGTTCCCGCTTTTGCGCAGGGCCTGGTGCGCGACCTGCGCGTGCGCTGGGCACTGGAAGAAGCCGGTCTGCCGTATCGAGTCAAACTCATCGGCCCGGAAGACCAGACCAGCGAGGAGTACCTCGCCTGGCAACCGTTCGGCCAGGTACCCGCGTACGAACAGGATGGCCTCGAATTGTTCGAGTCCGGCGCCATCGTGCTGCACATCGCCGAACAAGCAGACGTGCTGATGCCGCCCGACGCCGCCGGCAGCGCGCGCGTGCGAACCTGGCTGTTCGCCGCGCTCAATTCGATCGAGCCGGCCGTGCAGCAACTGACCGCCATCGATCTTTTTCACCGCGGCGAAGCGTGGGTAGAGCAATGCCGCCCGCAGGTGGAAGGCCTGGTCAGGAAGCGGCTCGGCGCCCTCGCTGCATGGCTGGGTGAACGCGACTACCTGGAGCAGCGCTACACGGCCGCCGACCTGCTGATGGTCACCGTATTGCGCAACCTGCGCCACACCGACCTGTTGGCGCAACACCCCACACTCAAAGCGTACTGCGAACGCTGCGAGGCGCGTCCCGCCTTCCAGAAAGCCCTGCGCGACCAGTTGGCGGATTTCGCGCCTGATCCGGTAGCCGCATAGAGCCCCCAGCTCTGGCCCGAACCTGATCCAGGCACAAGAAAGCAGCACGCGGAAATTCACGCAACGTGGCGCCACCGCGCGCCACGTTGTGATCGGCCGTTGCCAGCCCGGGGAATACGGTGCCCTGGTTTTTGCGGGTGTAAGCTCGGTCTCTCGAAGACGAGCTGGGGGGTCGCCATGTCGCTGCACAAGATCCTGTTCGCACCCATGCTGGCGCTGATCGCGATGGCCGCATCGGCCGGGCCATCCACGCAACCTGCCCTCGCATCGAAGGGGATCTACCTGCTGACCGCCGACCGCGTGTTCGATGCACGCAGCGAACAGGCCCATCCGGGCTGGGCCGTGCTGGTGGAGGGAGGCAGGATCAGCGAAGTCGGCCCGCGCGCGCAGATCCACGTTCCCGCCGATGCGCAGCTCATCAACCTGCCCGGCACCACCTTGATGCCGGGCCTGATCGACGCGCATTCGCACATCTTCCTGCACCCCTACAACGAAACCCTGTGGAACGACCAGGTTCTGAAGGAGCCGTTGCCGTATCGCACCATCGAGGCTGTGCGCCATGTGCGCGCCACCCTGATGGCAGGCTTCACCGTGCTGCGCGATCTCGGCACCGAAGGCGCCGGCTACGCCGATGTCGATGTCCAGCGCGCCATCGACGAGGGACTGATTCCCGGCCCGCATCTATTCGTCGCCACCCGCGCCACCGTCGCCAGGGATTGCTACGGGCCCGGCCCGATGGGCTTTCGTCGCGACATGCCGCTGCCGCAAGGCGGCATTCCTGTCGCCGGTGTCCCGGAAATGATCGCGGCGGTACGCGACCAGGCCGGTCACGGCGCCGACTGGATCAAGATCTACGCCGACTATCACTGCGGCAAAAGCAAAGGCTCCACGCCCACCTTCACCCAGGCGGAATTGAATGCCGGCGTCGAAGCCGCGCACTCACTGGGCCTGCCGGTATCGGTGCATTCAAGCACGGCCGAAGGCATGCGCCGCTCGATCGTGGCCGGTGTCGACACGATCGAGCACGGCTGGGGCGGTACACCGGAAGTATTCGCCATGATGAAAAAGCACCACGTCGCCTACCTGCCCACCCTGGAAGCCGTCACCGCCAGCGCCGGCTATTTCCACGGCTGGAAACCGGGCCAACCACCCACCGCGTCGATGCAGCAGGCGGCACGCGCATTCAAACTGGCGCTCGCCGCCGGCGTCACCATCGGCAATGGCAGCGACGTCGGGGTGTTCACGCACGGCACCAATTACAAGGAACTGGAATGGATGGTCCGGGACGGCATGCGACCCGCACAGGCGCTGCTGGCAGCGACCGCCGTGGATGCACAGATCCTGCGTCAACAGGATCACTTCGGCCAATTGAAGCAAGGCCTCGACGCGGACATCATCGCGGTGCAAGGTGATCCGACCAGCGACATCAGCGCGATCGAACAGGTGCCCTTCGTGATGAAAGGCGGCGTGATCTACAAGAAGCCGTGACACGCCCGGCCTGAACCCGCGAACCCGAAACCGCGACATCCCGACTTCGGCCATCTGGCAGATCTATTTCCTTCCGGCTGGCCGACGACTGCGTGTTTTCGCGTTGAACGCCACTGCAGCGCGAATGAGCTGCTTGAAGGCGGTGGCGTCGAGCTTGTCCCCCTCGAACAGGTCGATGGCGCGTCGCGTGCCACCCTCCAGGCTGGCATTGAACAGTTGCTTCGGATCACTGAGCGATGCGCCACGGGCAAAGGTGAGCTTCACCTTGTCCTTGTACGACTCGCCGGTGCAGACGATGCCATCATGCGACCACACCGGCGTTCCGCCCGAGGTGGGTTTGGCCCACTTCCACTCCTCCCGGATCGCCGGCTCGGCATCGTGGATCAGCTGGCGCACATGTGCGAGGGTCTCGCCCCGCCAATCGCCCAGCGCCTCGATCCGCGCCGTGATATTGGCCGCAGCATCATCGCCTGGTGCATGAGTCGATTTCACTTCATCCGTTGTCATGGGTGGTCTTCGCGGTCATCCCGAAATGATACGGCCTGTCTCCCGAACCGATGATCATTCTTGCACGATGCCGATCGTCCGCAGCCACGTGTCGGCCAGTGCGGGCCAACCGGTGATCGGCAGCTCGGTCGGCCGCAAGCCGAACGCATGGCCGCCGTGCGCATACAGATGCATTTCCACCGGCGCGTGGACCCTTGCCAACGCGGTGTAGTAGACCAGCGCCTGGTTCACTCCATCCACGTAGTCGTCTTCCGCCTGCACCAGAAACGTCGGCGGCGTCTTGCTCGACACCGGAATATTCGGATTCAATTTGCCATCACCCCTGGTCAGGTGCCCCGGATAGATCGGCATGGCGAAATCCGGACGCGCGCTTTCCTTGTCGGCCGCGTCCACTGGCGCGTACAACTGCCGGTCGAAATTCGTACTGATCTCCGCCACCAGGAAGCCGCCTGCCGAATAGCCCAGCACGCCGACCTTGTGCGGGTCGACATGCCACTCGGCCGCGTGGAACCGCACCAGCCGCATCGTCCGCTGCAGATCCTGCAAGGACGGCACCGACAGCGCGAAGTTGTGCGGCCGACAGTCGCATTGCCAGACATAGGGAATGCCTGGCACGCGGTATTTCAGCAGCACGCAGGTGATGCCCTTCGAGGTCAGCCAATCGCAGGTCTCGGTGCCTTCCAGATCGATGGCAAGAATCTCGAACCCGCCGCCGGGAATCACCACGACCGCGGCCCCCGTATTTTTCCCCGTGGGCGCATACACCGTCATCGTCGGCCGCGTCACATTGGTCACCGCCGTCACCGGCTTGCCTGCCAGCAACTTCTCGCTCACCTTGACCGTTTCGGGCCCCGGCACCGGCTTCAGACCAGGTGCCACGCCCGGCCAGATCGGCACCTGCACGTGCCCTGCCGACGGCTGCCACGCCGCGCTGTCCGCCTGCACGCCAGCACTTGCCAGCAGCAGCCCCAGGCCAAGCATCCAGAACTTCATGAGCTTCCTCCGTTGTGGCACAGGGCCAGTGATCCAGGTTCGTGACAGCGAATGGTGCGAGCCGCCTCCGCCCTATCCTCCACCACGGATGCGCAACAGGGCGGCCTTTTGCATGGCTTTTTTCTGAACTCGTGCCCGAACTTCGTCGCGCGCGGACGAATGGCTCAGGCAATCAGGGTTACGGCCGTGTCGAGCCCGGCAAATGCGTCGACGCCATCGCCGTCCGCGGCAACCCGCCCGATGACATCACCCGGATGCAGCAAGTCGGCTTCGTGATGAAGGGCGGCGTGATCTGCAAGCAGGACGACAGCGAGGTCGAACAGCTTGCCCATGCACTTGCCGCGCCATCGACCGCGCAAGACGGCGACCTGCAACGCCATTGAGGACACGCGGGGCATCGCCCCGGTCGGCGCTTGTTGCATTCAGATTATTGCCACAGTATAACGCACGTTATAACATGCCCTGGAGCCGCCATGAAACTGAAAATCACCACCATCGGCAACTCGGCCGGCGTCATCCTGCCGCGTGACCTGCTGGCCCGCCTGCGCCTGGAGAAGGGCGACGAACTGTTCGCGCTGGAAACCCCCGACGGCATTCGCCTGACCACCTACGACCCTACCCTGGCCAGGCAGATGGAAGTGGCCGAGGAAGTGATGCGCAAGCGGCGGACCCTGCTGCACAAGCTGGCGCAATAGGCAGATGAACAAGATCATCTGGATCGGACGACCACTCGCCATCGCGATCCACGAACGCCAGTTGGCCGAACATGGCGGCGGCATCGGCGTACGCGACGAGAATCTGCTGGATTCCGCACTTGCGCGCGCGCAACAGGCTCATGCCTACGGCGATCCGCCGCCCGATCTTGCCGACCTGGGCGCCAGTCTCGCCTTCGGCCTGGCGCGCAACCATCCTTTCGTGGACGGCAACAGGCGCACGACGGCCGTGGCTTGCGAAACCTTCATCATGCTCAACGGAGGCGTCCTCGCTGCCGATGACCTTGAGCTGTATCCGCAGTACCTCGACCTCGCCGAAGGCGACCTGCTTGAAGCCGATTTTGCCGCATGGTTGCGCCAGCACATCAGGCTCGACACCGGTTCAAGCCTCAACGAGGCGCCGGCACGCTACGCGCGCTGAATCCGCCTGCACCACACTCGGGCCGGGCATCTGCGTCCACCCATGCTCAGTCCTGCACCATGCCGATCGTCCGCAGCCACGCCTCGGCCAGTTTCGACCAGCCGGTGATCGGGTTCGCGGTGGGACGCAAACCGAAGGCATGGCCACCATGCGCATACAGATGCATTTCCGCCGGCACCTTCGCCTTCGCCAGTGCGGTGTAGTAGACCAGCGACTGATCCACGCCATCCACGTAGTCGTCTTCCGCCTGCAGCAGGAACGTCGGCGGCGTCGTGGCTGAAACCGGAATGTTCGGGTTCAACTTGCCGTCACCTCGGGTCAGATGCCCGGGATAGATCGGCATGGCGAAATCCGGTCGCGCGCTTTCCCGGTCGGCCGCATCCACCGGCGCATACAGGTGGCGATCGAAGTTCGTGCTGATTTCCGCCACCAGGAAACCGCCAGCCGAGTAGCCCAGCACGCCGATCCTGTGCGGATCGACGTGCAGTGCGGCGGCTTGCGAACGCACCAGCCGCATCGTCCGCTGCACGTCCTGCAACGAGGACACCGACAAGTCGAAGTTGTGCGGACGGCAATCGCACTTCCAGTCGTAAGGCAGGCTCGGCACGCGATACTTCAGCAGCACGCAGGTGATGCCACGCGAAGTCAGCCAGTCGCAGGTCTCGGTGCCTTCCAGGTCGATGGCAAGGATCTGGAAACCGCCGCCGGGAATCACGATCACCGCGGCGCCCGTGTTCTTCCCCGTAGGCGCATACACCGTCATGGTGGGCTGCGTGACATTGGTTACCGCCGTCGCCGGCTTGCCCGCCAGCAGCTTCTCGCTGACGGTTGCCGTTTCCGGCCCGGGTACCGGCTGCAGGTCCGGCGCCGCGCCCGGCCATATCGGAACCTGCGTGTGTCCGGCAGCAGGCTGCCACACCGGTGTCTTCGCCTGCACGCTGGCGCAAAGCGCCAGCAACCCAAGCGTGGCGATGCAAACTTTCATGGCGACTCATCCTTCGTGGCGCGTAACCAGCATGGCAAGTTCAAGACAGAGCTCGGGCGGAACAGGCGCACTCATCCTGCGCGCGGCATCGGGCCCGCGTCGGCGGAAATGGTGGCTTTTTCGTGCAGCCCCGACCGCAGCCAGGCCACGTGCCTGCCTCTTGCCGGAACAGTGCATGCCTCGGGTGGATGGGCACCTTACCCGAACGCCTTCTCGGGGCGCAGCTGTCACCGGCGAATCAGCGCCGGCCAATCATCTCGAAGTGAAACGGACAGGCATCTTGCAGGTCGACGGTCTCGATAGTGCGAAACCCCGCATCGTTCATCCATTGTCGACATTGCCCTGGTGTCGGGCGCATCGCCAGCGGCGGTCCGCGCGGAGTCGGGATGTCACTGCGCCAATGCATCACCGAAAGCACCCCGCCGTCCGGCAAGATCCGGCGCGCTTCCCGCAACAATGCCACCGGCTGCGTCAGGTGCAGCAGATTGAAAATCATCGCATGTGCCTGTGAACTCGCATCCACGCCCGCGCCATCCGCGACGAAATCCCGCAGCTCGGCCCGAATGTTGTGCAACCCGAGACTCGCCGCCTTCTCGCGCACGACCGCGATCATCCCCGGCTCGATATCCAGCGCGGTAACCAACCCGCTCGTGCACCGCGCGGCAGGCACCGTGAAAGAGCCATAGCCACAACCGAACTCGATGACATTGCCCTGTTCCCCCGTGGCACCCAGCAACCTCGCGACGACCACCTCGCAGTCGAAGAAGCTGCTCCACTGGGCTTCGTCGGGCATGCCGCTCTCACGGATCTTCATGTGGCTTCCGCTTGTCCACGAACCTGATAGTTCACCGCTGCAAGCCTGGCTGCACCGACGGGATTTGGCGGGAAACATTGGACTTGATTCCGCTTCGGGAAGAACGCCCCGCAAGGAAGCTCCGAACCTGATCACGTTCGCGCATGAAACGAGTCCGATGGATCCCGTTGCCAGTGGTGTTGACACCCAGCACAGTTAGTCTAGACTAACCGTTAGTGAATACTAACCTAAAACAACGCGTGCAGGCGCTGGGCGACCCCACCCGCATGGCCATCTTCGAGCGGATCGCCAAGGCGGGCCGCGCCTTGGCCGTGGTGGATATCGCCGAAGGTCTGGCGGTCAGCCGATCCGCGGTATCGCAACACCTGAAAGTGCTCAAGGTGGCTGGCCTGGTCATCGACCAGCCGGCCGCCAATCGCCGTCTCTACCGGATCGAGCCCGAAAGCCTGGTCGAACTTCGCGATTACTTCGACGGCTTCTGGCGCGACTCCCTGCTCGCCTTCAAGCAAGCCGCCGAAACCCCAGAGGACTCCCCGTGAACGACACCGACACCCTGATCGCCCCCGTCCGCCACACACTGGTCGTGGAGGCGCCCCGCGAGCGCGCTTTCGACGTGTTCACCCGTGGTATCAACCGATGGTGGTTCCGCGACCACCACATCGGCAAGCAACCCCTGCAGGAGGTGGTGATGGAACCGTGCACCGGCGGGCGCCTTTACGAGCGCGGCGTCGACGGCAGCGAGTGCGACTGGGGCCGCGTGCTGGCCTGGGACCCACCCGAGAGCGTGCGGGTTTCATGGCAGATCAATGGCGAGTGGCAGTTCGAGCCCGACCTCGCCCGGAGCAGCGAGTTCGAGGTGCGCTTCATCGCCGAATCGGCCACGCGCACGCGGGTCGAGTTCGAGCATCGCGGCTTCGAACGGCACGGCACCGCCGGCCAGGCCATCCACGATGCTGTCACCGGCGGCTGGGGCGCCTTGCTGGCTGCTTTCGCGGCGGCCACCGGCCCGGACAGTGAGGTACACGCATCATGAAGACCTCCCGCTTGCTTGCCCTCCCTCTCGCGCTGGCCCTCGCGGCGTGTGCCTCGACGCCTCCCCACGCAACGACGGACGCGCGCGGCGAGGTGGCGCGACAGGTCGGGAACCTGCTGCACGCCTACGCCGCGAATGACCCGGCCGCCGTGCTGGCACTGCTCGATCGGCGCGGCTTCGCGATGTACGGCAGCGACGTCGCCGAGGTCGTCCACGATCCCGCCGGGCTGCGGCAGCTGATGGCGGACGACTTCGCCCTGTGGAGGACCGCGCGATTCGGCGCACCCGCCAACATGGACATCCGCGTCGAGGGCACGGCAGCCAGCGCGTTCTTCGACGTGCCGTTCTCGGCCGGCGGAAGGCCCCCGGTCACGGTGCGGTTCGGCACCGCCTGGCGCTACGACGACGGCCACTGGGTGCTGATGCAGAGCAGCAACACCGTGCCCACGACCGGATCGTCGGCTCACGAGTTGATCAGCAGCGCCCTCTGAGCAAACGGGCGGACCGTCGTCCGCCTTTGGCCAGGCGAAAGCCGTCGAACCACCGCGTGTCGCCGCGTTCGGGATTTGACCGTCGCGCGGGTCCGCTGGATATCCGTCCCCCATTCAAATTCGCGAACACTGCAGGAGAAATGCCGTGACTGCTTCCACTTTTGAATATGTCACCTATATCCGCACCAACCCGGACAAGCTGTGGCTGCTGCTGACTGATGCCCAATTCATCCCGCAGTACTGGTTTGGGATGCAATGCGAAAGCCAATGGACGCCGGGATCCTCCTGGAAACTGCTATCCGGTGAGGGACAAGTCTTCGACTCGGGCGTGATTGTCGAAGCCGAACCGCCGCAACGCCTGTCGATCCGCTGGCAGCATCAACGCAAGCCCGAACTCAGGGCCGAAGGCCACTCGCATTGCACGATGCAACTGGAGCCCAGCGGAACCGCCGTCAAACTCACCGTCATCCACACCATCGACTGCAGTCCCTCGAAGCTCATCGAGGCGGTGTCGATCGGATGGCCGAAGGTCATTTCCAACCTCAAATCCCTGCTCGAGACCGGACTCGTCGCCCTGATGGATCCCTACCCGACGAGCCCATCCGGCGACAAGCTACTGACGACGCATTGAGGCGAGGGAACCCATCATGGCAAAGGTCATTTTCGGAAATCATTCATCGGTACTGGTGCCACGGAAGGACCGGGACAGCATCCGCAAGTTCTACTGCGACGTACTCGGCGGAAGAATCATGAAAGCTGATCCGGATCGAGACTTCATTCGTCTCGGCGACGACTTCTATATCGCTTTCCTGTTCGGCGACGTCGCGGATGAGAGCGAATTCCTGCGAAGTGCAAGATCGATCTGGCTGGAAATCAAAACGGACGACGTGGAAGCCGTGAGCCGCAGTATCCTCGATTCCGGCGCGAGGAAGCTCCCTCTGCCCGACCCGCACCTCTACTTCCAGGCACCCGGCGGCCAATGCCTCAGGCTGGTCGGCATCGACGAGGACCTGTCGTTCTACGAAGGTGTCGGCGCAGGGCCGGACATGGCGAAGATCAAGCAGGTACTCGGGCAGCTGTCGGCGTGATCGTGCCGTGCCTCAGTCGCGCGAGGCGCACTCGATCCCCAATCCGTCGATGCCCTCAATCCCCGCCGCATCGAAACCGGCCAGCGCACTGAACCGGCATCCCCGCTCCGCATAGTCCTTGAACTGGTCGAAACTGGGCGCGCCGGGCGACAGCAGGATCACTCCTCGCGCGGGCGTGCGCGCCCTAGCCGCCTCGACCGCGCTGGCGAGATCGCCCACCAACACGACCGAACAGGCGACGCCGGCCGCGCGCAGCGCGGTCTCGATGCGCCCGCCGTTGCTGCCCATGCAGACGATCGCGTGCGCCGGCGCGTTGCGCATCGCCTCGACGAACGGCGTCCAGTCCAGCCCGCGGTCGTGGCCGCCGACCAGCACGGTCACCGTGCGGCCGTGCAGGCTTTCCAGCGCGGCGAGCGTGGCCAACGGCGTGGTGCTGATGGAGTCGTTGACCCAATGCCGGCCATCGTGTTCGCCCAGCGGCTGCAGGCGATGCGGCAGCGGGCGGAAGCTTGCCAGCGAAGGCGCGGCGGCCAGTGCATCCATGCCGATCGCCTCCAGCGCGGCCAGCGCGGCGCAAGCGTTAAGGGCGTTGTGCCGGCCGGGCGCGGCCAGTTGCGCCACGGGAAATACCTGCTGCGTGCCGCGGCAGATGAGCTCGCCCGCTACGTGCCAGCCTTCAGCCTGGCCGAACAGCAGGCGATGCGGATGCGCGGCGGTGTGCTGCAGCAGGTTCGCTTGCAGGCCATTGACCAGCAACCTGCGTGCGGCGTCGGCCAGCTTGAGCTTGTCGGCGACGTAGCGCTCGCGCGAGCCGTGCCAGTCCAGGTGTTCCTCGTACAGGCTGGTGACCACGCCCAGCTCCACCGGGCCCGCTTCACCGGTCTGGAAGCTGGACAGTTCGATTACCCACAGCTCCGCGCGCCGGTCGAGCAGCTCCAGCAACGGCAGCCCGATATTGCCGGCCAGCGCGGTGCGTACGCCGAGTGCGCGGGCCAGGTGTGCGGTCAACGCGCTGGTGGTGCTCTTGCCCTTGGTGCCGGTGACCGCGATCACGCGCGCCTCCGGATTCTCGCCGAACCACAGCGCGGTACCGGAGGTGAACTGCGTGCCCTGCGCCTGGGCGGCCAGCAGCGCGGGCTTGTACGCCGAGATGCCGGGTGATTTCACCACCAGGTCGAACTGGCCGAGCTCGGCCGCGTCCGGTTCGCCGGTGACGATGTCCAGCTCGGCATCGAACGCGCGCGCCGCATCGACTTCGGCGGCGCTGCAGAACAGGGTCAGCGATTGTTTCGGCAGACGCTTGCGCAACGCCCTGACCACCGCGTGGCCTTCGCGCCCGAAACCCCAGATCGCGACACGGCGATCGGCCAGCTCAGCGATGCGCATGGAGCCTCACCTGTAGGAGCCCGCTTGCGGGCGATGCTTGTGCGAATCCCAGATCCCGGCTTTCAACAGACGCAGGCATGGTCGTCCCGAATCCCGGCAACAAGAGCATCGCCCGCAAGCGGGCTCCTGCGGGAGGCGTGGGGAAATGCATCAACCGATCGCCGCCAGCGCCGGCTGCAGGCGTGCCGGCACGCGGTGTTCGGGCGACGGCTCCAGCCATGGCTCCAGCGCCAGCTGCGTGGCATCCAGTTGCGGCAGGATCTCGCTGCGAAAGCGTGCCACCAGCGCATCTTCCTGCCACTCCGGCCGCTGGCTCAGCGCGAACATCGCGGCGCGCGCCTCGGCGCCCTCGCCCACGCATTCGAACGGTTTGTGATCCTGGTATTCCAGCAGCGCATCGAACCCGCTGGCCTGGTTTTCGTCATCCAGCAGGTTGCGGCCGAAGATCGACAGCAGTCGCGGCTTGGGCAGGAATGGCGCCAGTGCCAGGAACACGAAGTGGCATTTCGGGCATTGCCCGCACCAGCGATCGACCGGCTTGGGGCCGAGCAACCTGAAGTTGCGGTTGCAGCTGGAGAACACGTCGAAGTATGGCGTCAGCCTGGCAAATGCACGGGTGATCGCCAGCTCCGAATACGGCCGCAGCAGCGAGCAGTAATCCAGATCGCTGGCCACATGGGTGTGCAGCCAGTTGCCCAGCAATTGCTCGAACGCGTAACCCTTGCTCCACTGGTGGTTCACCTGCTGGCCGTCGTATTCCAGCGTGGCGGCGGATGCGGAGCGCTCGTTGGCGAACGCGATCGAGTCGCAGCCGTACAGGATCGCGGCCACGGCCAGGATCGCCGAGTTCACGGCGGTCACCGGGATGTGGCCATTCCACGCCCCCTGTCGGTTCAGCTCGAACAGGCCGGGGGCCAGCTCGCGCCGGATGTTCAGCGTCGGCAACCCGGTGCGCTCGGCACAGGCCGCGATCAAGGCGGAGTTGCCGACCCAGACCGCGGTTGCCTCGCCACCCATGGCCTTGATCGCCTCGACCGCGACCAGCGAATCCTTGCCGCCACCAATCGGCACCAGGGTACGCTTGGGAAGGCCCAGCGCACCGACAGCGGCGTGCGTCGTCCCGCCACGCGGAAACGCGACACGGCCGCGCAGATCCAGCCCGTTGCGGTAGGCAAATTCGGCCAGACCGTGCAAATACAACGCATCGAGCAGAGCGGCAGTGGCATCGTCGAGCGTGCCATCGGCCAGCTCGATTTTCGGTGGCACACCGGCCTTGTAATAGCTGACGCCGGCGATCAGGTGCAGCAGCTTCAATGCAGCGTCGAACGCTTCGCGACGTTCAGTGGGGACCGCGGGCGCCTGCGGAAAGCGGATCGTCTCGACCAGCTCCCCGCCGTCATCGAACGCATACCCAAGCTCGGCCACGCCATCGGCATAGCTCACACGGGTGAAACGAAACACCTGGGTCAGGCGCGGTTGTGTCGTCTGTTGCACATGGTTCTCCAGCCGGTTGCCCATTATCGCTGCTCTTTCCCGCGCGTGGGCGGCCGACTTATTCGATGATGATTTCCTCGGCCTCATTGCGCATGTTGTACGGCGAGGACATCACTTTGCCGTAGGCGCCGGTCTGCGCCACCAGGATCACATCACCCTCCTGCGCCTCGGGCAGGCGGCGATCGCTGCCGAGCACGTCGCCGCTCTCGCAGATCGGCCCGACCACCTGATACAGCGCGGTGGCCGTTTCCTCGAGCCGGGTCAGGTTGACGATTTCGTGCCAGGCCTCGTACAGCATCGGCCGGATCAAGCTGTTCATGCCGGTGTCCAGCCCAAGATAGCGCAGCGCACCCTTGCCTTTCTGCTGGGTGACTTTCGCCAGCAGCACGCCGGCATCGGCGACCAGGTATCGCCCCGGCTCCATCCACAGCTGGTAATGCGGGTAGGCGGCCTTGACCTCGCGCAGGGTGCGGTCGAGTGCGGCGATATCCAGCCGTGCCTCGCCCGGATGCGACGGCACGCCAAGCCCGCCGCCGATGTCGATGAAGGCGACGCTGCCGATGCGTTCGGCCAGGCTGGCCAGCTGCCCGTAAACCTCGCCCCAATGGCCATCGTCGAGAATGCCCGAGCCGAGATGGGCATGCAGCCCGCGCACGCTGACGCCGCATGCGTCGGCCAGCGCCAGGAAGTGGTCGAGCTGATCCACCGGCAGACCGAACTTGCTGCCCGTGCCGCCGGTGCGCACTTTTTCGTGGTGACCCAGGCCGCGGCCGAGATCCACCCGCAACACGATGTCATGGCCACGGAACAGCTCGCCCCAGTGCTCCAATGGATACAGCGAATCCAGCGACACCGTGGCACGGGTGGTCAGTGCCCAAGCGTAATCGTCGCGCGGTGCGAAGTTCGGCGTAAACAGCAGCGGCGCAGTTTCCGGCACGGCCGCCATCACCGCCTTGAGTTCGCCGGGCGAGACGCATTCGAAACCGAAACCCTCCTCGGCCAGCACGCGCAGGATCGCCGGATGGGTGTTCGCCTTCACCGCGTAGTGCAACCGATCCACCGCCGCCAGCGACTTCAGCTCGCGCGCCTGATGGCGCACGGTCGGAAGGTGGTAGACATAGCGCGGTGTCGCCTCGGCACCGATCGCCAGCAGCTGCTGCCGTTCGCTTTCGTGCCACCAGGCCACGGCCGGGTCCAGTACCTCCCCCGTGCCATAAATGGCCTGCCAGCTCGGCCCGAACTGGTCGCTGTCATCGGTGCGCAACGCCCCGGCGCCGATCAGCAGATCGTGCAGATGCGGCAGCAACTGGTCGACCACTTCCTCATCGACGACAAAGGTGAGGTTCAGGTTGTTCGACGACTGCGAAATCATGTGCACGCGCAGTTGCCCGAACTCGGCCAGCACGCCGGACAGGGTATGCAGCATCGAGCGCATGCCGCGCCCGACCAGGGTGATCGCGGCGCACGGCGCGATCACCTTGACCCGGCAGACCTTGGCCAGATCGGTGGCCAGTGCCGCGATGGCGTCGGAGTCGAGCAGGTTCTCGGTCGGGTCGAGCGATACCGTCACGTTGGTCTCGGCCGAACCGATCAGATCCACCGACAGGCCGTGCTGCTTGAACTGGGTGAACACGTCGGCCAGAAAGCCCACCTGCTGCCACATGCCGACCGATTCCATCGACACCAGGGTGATGCCCTTGCGCGCACTGATCGCCTTGACGCTGGGCGCGTGCACGCGCACCTCGGGGCCGATCACCGTGCCGGCCAGCTCGGGGCGATTGGTGTCCTTGATCAGCAGCGGCACGCGCGATTCGCGCAACGGCGACAGGCAGCGTGGGTGCAACACCTTGGCCCCGGTCGAGGCGATTTCCTGCGCCTCTTCGTAATCGAGTTTCTGCAGCAGCCGCGCCCCCGGCACCTGCCGCGGATTGGCACTGAACATGCCGGCCACGTCGGTCCAGATTTCCACCCGCTGCGCCTTCAGCAAGGCACCGAAATACGAGGCCGAGGTATCCGAACCGCCGCGGCCGAGCAGCACGGTGCGACCTTGCCCATCGCGTGCGATGAAGCCCTGGCTGATGAACACCTCGCCCAACCCGGCCAGCCGCGCATTCAAGGCCGGCTCGGGGCGGGTCTCGACCATCGCCGACAGCAGCCGCGTGCGTTCGTTCTGGTTTGGAACGGCGATCGCGGAAAGACAGTCGCGTGCATCCAGCCATTGGGTCGGCAGTCCGGCATGGGTAAGGAAAGCGGCACCCAGCGCGCTGGACATCAGTTCGCCATGGCCCTGCACCTGCGCCGTCCAGACCAGCTCGCCCAGTGCCGCCGGCCCGTCCTCGGCCAACCTGGCCAGATCGTGCAGGCGCGCATCCAGCGTGTCCGGCATGGCCAGCTGCATGTGCTCAAGCAAGTCGTAATGGCGTTGCGCAATGGCCTGGGCCGCCGCCTTGCGTTTGCCCTGCTCGCCCTCGCCACACATCTGTTTCAGCGCGTCGGTGATACCGGTCAGCGCGGAGACGACCACCAGCACGCGAGCGCCTTCGGCGCGGCGGCTGGCGACCAGCTCACGAATATTCTGCCAACGCGGAAGCGTGGCGACACTGGTGCCGCCGAACTTCATCACGATCCAGGGGGCATCCGCGGCGAGCGGCGCAGGGTTCTTCAGGGTCACGGGCTATCGGGCCATGGTTGCGGGAATCAATCCGTCCAGTGTTGCGCTGCGGCAAGATGATTGCAACTGTTCGTGCGCGGATGGGGTTTGGACGTTTAGACTTCCATGCTATCGGTGGCCGTTGGCGCTGAAGGTGCGAAGTGTGGCTTTTATGAGGGTGGTTTGCTGGCAGCAAGCCGTCATTGATTCGAATCAACAGCGTTTCGTCCTCCTGCGGAGGCGAGTTACTCTCTCTCGCTTGCCCGAGAGAGAGTAACCAGAGAGGGCACCCTCCTCGGCGCTTGCCGGGCTACGCCCGACAAGTCCGTGAGCCGTGGCCGGGCTTTTCGACAGGACTCGGGCAACCGCTCCTGCGTTGCCTCAACTCCGGCATCCATGCCGTCGCCTGTCCTGTCGAAAAGGAGCTGACATCCATGTCAGCTCCCCTGCGGGCCTGTCGTCCACGACTCACCGCCTCACAAGGGAGTGAAGGTCAAGATCAACGGCAGCAGCCCGGCTAAGCTCACCTCGGGCTCTCCATTTAACTTCCCCCGTCCCGGGTTCCCTCATGGTTTCCCTCATCGTCGAACCAGGAAGAAGGGGCCGCAACGGAACGCCTGCGCGGGCCCGCCCGGCGGATCGGAGGCACGCTGCAAAGGAGATTGTTCAAAGTTATCGATGGATGGTCACAAAGACGTTGGTGCGGAAATCGACAACGCGTGGATTCGCCTTCCACATCTGCCACAAGCACCCTTTTTGCGGACGCCAACGTCGCACAGTTTCTGGCCATCCTCGTCCGCCTTGACACATATTCGGCCATGTAGAACCATTGCGCAGCCTGATGCGATGTCGTGACTGGCCTGTTGCATCATGTCATTGATGCTTGTAAACGACGGCACGCGAAAAATGGCATGCAGGCTTGGGGAGTTAATCGTTGAAAGTGACGTTCGAATCAATCAGGGAGCAAGTTAATGAGGAATAGCAACAAGATCGTCGGCGCAGGCATGATTTTATTGGCCGCCTTGGCCTTGAATGGCTGCGAAACCATGAGTACCGCACTGGATTCCACCGGGGACGTATTGAGCGGTGATTTTCGCCTGCTGGCAAATGCCAAGCCGGCAACACTGAGCGAAATATGGCAGGACTGGAAACAGAACGAGGTTATGGCGAAAGACAAATGGGACCAGCAGGCAGTAGTGGTTCCAGGCATTATTACCCGCATCACGAAAACCGGTATTCTTGCGCAAACTTATGGCAATCCTCAAAATCAGATTGCGGTTGTTTTCCAGGATCCGACGAATGCGCAATGCACCGGACAAGGGATTACCCGAGACGATCTTATGGTAAACCAGAAGATGATTGCCAATTTGAAAACGGGCGACCATGTGAAAGTCACCGGTGTTTTGGGAACCAACGCGTCCCAGTTCAGCAGTGCCAGTGGCGGTTCGTGCGCTTTCACGTTCCAGAAAGCGAAAATCGAACTGGATACGACCGCGAACTGACCACGCTTCTGCGTATCACCCTCTGCAAAACGGTGACGCAGTGTGTTCCGTTGCCAACCAAGGGTCATGGCGAACTTCTCTGAAGTCATCACCATGGCCCTTTTTATCTGCTTTCTTGCAACCACGATTTCGGTGGGAGACCACCTCGCCCATCCTCTGGCGCGAGATCGGCGCCCGACTTGCTCACGACACGTGAGCCATTGAGCCTCATCTGTTTCACTCGGACTGGATGTCGTTCGCAAGCGAACGGGTCCGAGCGCGGGCCTGGGGTCACCATTTCGCCGCCCATGTCAACAGGCGCATAGCTCTCCGCTCCCGCTCGTCGCAGGTGGTGAGTTGACACCCTGATTCGATTGGCCGTCTCCGCGATGTTCCCGGCCGGCTACGGAGTTCTCCGCAGGAGGACGAAACGCTCTTGCTACTGAAAAAATCTCAGCAAACCTATTGGGGGTCATGGGGTCACCATTTCGCCGTCCGTGTCAACTGGCGCACAGCTCTGCGCTCCCGCTCGTCGCAGGCACTGGGGTGTGACACCTTGATTCGATCTGCCGTCTCCGCGATGTTCCCGGCCGGCTACGGAGTGATCCCGCGCC
>DATMTH010000152.1:0-11348 GCA_035564915.1 Rhodanobacter sp. | reverse complement strand
CTTTCGGCATTCGCAAAAGACGATGAATAACTACCTAGACCAGGCCCATATCCATATGACCCTGGCGGTTGCCCCTGTGGCCCCAGTCGATTGCCGCCGGCCACGCCGAACGCGGAATACGTTAGAAAGTTGCCCATCGTCCCCTGAAAGAACATCGCCGCCATCGGCGGCACGGAGATGATCAGCACGGTCATCAGCAAACCGATACCACCCTGCTGCAATGCCTGGGTGGACAAGCCTTCCGCACCCAAGCCGGTAATGTTGTTGATGGCGTTCGCCGACCACAACGCGGCGGCTACGCGCAAGGTCAGTTGCAGCGCCAGTGAGCTGACGAAGCTGAGCATGGCCATGGAGAACAGCGTGCCCAGTCCGTACATCAACCACTTCTGGAATAGCCCCTTGGTCTGCTCGAAGATCAGGCAAAGAATGAATAGCGGCCCGAGGCCAATGAACAAGGCGAGGGCGAAGTTGTACAGCAACAGCATCGCGCCAGCGGCCATGGGCGCGCTGGCGGTACCGAAGCCGGCCAACAGCAGAGCGTGGTTCTTCGTATCGCTGGTTGCTTGATCGCCAGAGGGCACCTGCACCGCATCGATGGCGCCCAGCGCCAATTGCGTCCAGGCCAGGTTGTTGTCGATGGTTTGCGCGGCGGTCTCGTTGCTGCCCGTGAACATCTGGTTGATACCAGTGCTGAGGTCGGTGGTGAAGAGCTGATGCAGGTTCGTGCCGAAGATGCCCATGGTGGTGGCTACGGTGACGATAACGACTACCCGCGTCATGTTCGTCACCATTGCCATCAGCGACTCGTGCATCTGCCCGGTGATGATGCGGTAGCCTTGAATCATGATCCACAACGTGACCATGACCAAGGCAATGGCACTTGCCCAGGTCATGAAGGTGGCCATAAGGCTCATGCCGAACGAGTTGATTTTGTCGTTCAACCAGTTGTAGATCAGTACGTAGTAAACGTATCCCATTGCTGCCGTTCCCGTTGGCGTGGCAAGTTGCTCGCGTCGCGCAGTGCGGCGCTAGGTGCTCGGATCAATGAAAGGCCGCAGCGAATGTCGATGCCTGAACAACATTGCCAAGCAGCGTGTTGCTGCCATTCAAGAGTATTCTAGCCTGCACGCCTTGCTGGTTTTGCAGGTAACTGATCATCTGATCATCAGCCAGAACTTGGCTGTTCCAGGTTTTCATTTCAGTCTCAAGTGCAAGACTGTTGGCCTCGATATTGCCTTTGACGCCGTCCATGGCGCCCTGACTTGTGCCGACCGAATCGAGTTGGCTCGAAAGCGATTTCAGATTGGCCGAGTAGTCTCGCAGGCGATTCATCATCTTGATA
Source organism: Rhodanobacter sp. (assembly GCA_035564915.1). GTDB lineage: Bacteria > Pseudomonadota > Gammaproteobacteria > Xanthomonadales > Rhodanobacteraceae > Rhodanobacter. The sequence goes on along the minus strand of DATMTH010000152.1, from coordinate 10,006 downwards.
GTCAGGTTGTACTTGTCGATCTGACGGAACTGGATCTGTTCGCAGATTTTGCGCTGATTGGCGGTGATCGATGAGCCAACATCAGGGGTGAAAATCTGGAGAAGACCTGCAAACGCACCGCCAAGTCCGCTGCCATCGGCGCTTGGGCAAGCTTGCATCACTTGCTGCTGCGCATCGCTGTCTGAAATTTCCTGATAAGTGTTCTGCATGGTAGGCAGCGAAAAGTTCATTTGCGTCATGCTGATCAATTGCTGTTGGTAATGTTGCAGTACGGCCTGGTACTGCGCGATATCCTTGGCATATTGCTCGAGTGTTTTCGCAAAATTGGCTACGTCCTTCGCGATGTGGGCAGGATCGATAGTTACAACTTGTGCTCGCGCGTTGCCTTCAGGCAAGCCGCAGGCAAGGCAGATGCCTAGCGCCAGGGCAATCTTGCATGCAGCGCGCCGGTACAAGGTGCCGCGTCGTGCATTCTTCATGGCGGACTCCTCCATACGGATTTTCATTGGTTCTACATGCTGGCCGAGCGCGGCGACACCGCTGATTGCGATGGTTTACCGGGTTTTTGCTTGCCGCTCCCCTTCCGATTCGCATAGAACGTCTCCAGCCACTGCTCCGGCCTAAGTGTGTCCACGGCAACACCGTTGGCGGCGGCGTGCTCGTGCAGCACCTGATGCATGATCTCGATGTTGTCGGTGGAGGCGGAGATCACCGAGAGTGCGTCGTCCATGCCGCGCAGGTTGAGCTGGCAGACGGCGCTGGCGTGGCCTTGCTTGACGAGGAAGCAGCGCGAGCGCTCGTCGAGGCTCACCACCACCTGGTATTCGGCTTCGGTGAGCTTGAGGCCTTCGACGTAGTCCTCGCGGCTGGCGTTGGGGTTGGGCAGCAGGATCATGGTGGCGGTCTGCTCGATCAGCGCGGCGGCGATGTCGCTGGCCAGCGCGTCTTCCGGGCTCTGCGTGGCGAAGATGCCGAGGCCGTTCTGCTTGCGGATGGTCTTCTGCTTGTTCTTGGCGAATTCCTTGAGGCCGCCCTTGCCGTCGAGAATCTTCCAGAACTCGTCCATCACATAGATCAGCGGGCGGCCGTCGATCAGCGCTTCCAGCCGGTGCAGCAGGTAGTTGATCACCGGCACCCGCACCTCGGGGTTGTCGATGATGTCGGTGTAATCGAAGCCGATGATGCTGGCGCGGGTCAGGTCGATGGTGTCGACGGGATTGTCGAATACCCAGCCCAGCGAGTTGCCGGCCGTCCACTTGCGCATGCGCACGTACAAGCCGTCGTCGCCCATGTTGGGCAGGCTCTTCTGGAAGTTGGTCATGTTGCGCAGGCGAATCGGCGTGTCGAGCATGCTCTCGACGGCACGGTAGATGTCTTCCTCCTCGCGCGAGCTGTAGACGCTCTTGCCGGCCAGCACCTTGACGAGTTCGGCGAGGAACTGCACGTTGGCTTCGGTGCGTTCGCAATGGAACGGGTTGAAGCCGGTGGGCTGGCCGTTCTCCAGCGCCAGGTAGTTGCCGCCGCAGGCGCGCACGAAGATCTCGGCGCCGCGATCCTTGTCGAAGAAGAAGATGGTCGGCGTCGGCGTGTACTTCTGCACCTGGCTTAGCAGGAAGTTGATCAGCGCGGTCTTGCCGGTACCGGACTTGCCGATGACCATGGTGTTGGCGATGGCCTTCTCGCCCAGCGAGTTTTCCGCCGGATGGGTGGCGTGGAAGTTGAAGTAGTAGGGCTGGCCGTTCGTGGTCTGCAAGGTGGTGACGTAGTCGCCCCAGGGATTGTTCGTTTTCTTGCCGGTGGCGAAGTTGTGCAGCGGCGAGAGGCCAAGGAAGTTCAGCGAGCTGACGTTGGCCAGCCGTGTGCGGTATTTCCAGTTGCCGGGCAGCTGCGAATAGAACGATGCCGTGACGGCGAGGTCCTCCTTCACCGAGACGAAGCCGGCGTTGGACAGCTCGGCGCGGGTGGTCGCGATCTGCTGCGAGAGCGTCTCCTGGTTCGGTGCGTACACCGCGATGGTGAAGTGGTACTCGCCCAGCACGAAGTTGCCGGAGGCGAGCTGGTCCATGGCATGATCCATCTCGGCGATCTGGCTGAAGGCCTTGTCGCCGGAGGAAATCATCATGCCTTTGGTGCGGTCCAGCGCCTTGAGCGCGTCGTGACGGCCCATGGGGCTGAAGGAATGGGTGATGACGTACTCGAAGTCGAGGTACTTCAGTCCGTTGAGGATGCCCGGGTAGGTGCCGTCGGTGTATTCCTTGATGTTGAGGATGGCACCGAACTGGTTGACGCCGTCGGGCGTGGTGACGACGAAGTCGCCGGTCTTGGCCGAGAAGCGGTGCTTGCTCACTGGCAGGTAGTTGCATACCGGTGCGGGCAGTACGGGCACCGGTTCGTCAATGCGGTTGAGCAGGTAGCCGTAGAACTCCAGCGGTTCGGAGAACACCACGCCGTTGGCGGCCTCGTACATGCCGAGGCGGTACGGAGCGTAGTCCTTCAGCACCGCCTCGACGTTGCCGGCCAACTCCAGGACGGTGCTGATGGCCTGCTGCTGTTCCGACTCCAGTCTGGTCAGATCGCTGGATTTCTCGACGAAGCGCTTGCCGTTGACGACGGGGCGGTAGATCAGTGTGAGGTGGAGCTCGTTCTGCATCAGCTTCTGTGCGGACAGCGCGTCGTAATAGGTGTCCGACATCGTCTGGTTGAATGCCTGCGCGTAGCGGCTGTGGTCCTTGAGGCGACGCCGGCGGCGCACGTCGTGCACCCAAAACGCCACGTTGACGAAATCCGGGGCGCGCAGGGTTTGCAGCATGCGGTTGAACGTGTTGTGGCGATGCTCGAGGTCCCACTCCTCGCGCCCCACGAACGGCAGCCCGCCAAGCCGCCACACCATCAGGAAATCGCCGCCCGTGGTCTTGAGCACGGTTGGCGACACATGGGTGGACAGCGGGACGAATTCGCTGATCGCGGTGTCGGGAATGAAGCTGGGCTTGGGCATGGTCCGATTCCGTGGCGGCGCCCCGGCGAACCGGGGCGCCTGGTGGCTTACTTCTTGTCTCTCGACTGGCCGCGGTAGCTGTTGGCCGTGAATACCCACATCCCGTCGCGTTCGCGCAGGTTCCGAACCCGGGTGCGGAACTGCAGTCGCAGGCCCAGCAGCCGGAAGATCATCTCGTCGCGGCGCGCCATCTGGCGCATAACGAAGATCACCGGCGGGATCAGCAGCAGGAAGAACAGGTTGAAGTACATCGACAACAGCAGGCACGCGCCCGCCCCCATGAAGAACGGCACATAGGGCACGCCCATGAACATGGGCGGGCGGGTGCAGCCGCGGAACAGCGCGTTCTTATGCATAGTGGCTCAGTGCGTGCGAGACCAGGCTCGCCGTGCACTGGGTGGCGCCGGCGGCCGTGGTACTGCCTGCCAGGAACATCTTCGCGATCTGGCCCGCTGCGCCGATCAGCACGGCACCGATCAGAACCGGAGCGACATCGCCGATGCGCTTGTGCGCGAACGCGATCTGGTAGCCGGAGAAGACCACCGCGATGGTCACGACCACGACGGAGATGGCGTTGAGGATCATGTTGATGTTGGTGGCGAACTTGCACGTGGTGTTGATGGTGTCCGTGGCGTCCTGGCCGAAGGCAAGGCTCGGCATGACCAGGGCGATGAGCACCGCCAGGTACAGGAACATGCCCAGGTGCGCGCGGCTGGAGCGGAGCAGGCTTTCGGTGACGATCTGGTTCGGTGCCATGTCGAGTTTCCTTGAGGTTGGTGGAGTACGTCGCGGTTGCCGGGCGTGGGCCGCTTCAGGGGAGGCTGGGTGGTGTACAGGCGGATTCACCGCGGGATGCATCGAGCGCTTCGGGGCGGGTTTGCGGCCATGCGGCCACTGGCGCGGACTGGCGAGTCCGTGAACCGGAGTGGGTCGTGCGCGCAGCGGACTGCGCCACGGTTTCAGAACACGAATGCGGCATCGTGATGTTCCTGGCCGGGAATGACTGGGCTGCCGAACTTCTCGGGCGATGCGGATGCCACCTGTGTCGATGCGGTATCACCAACCGACGTCGACTGGGGCGGTGGATCGTTCGGTCCGGTCACCTGCGGCACGAAAACCGATGACGCAGCGCCGGCGTTTGGTGCGCCGCTGGCATGTTCGGACACTGGCACCGCTGGCTTGATCGATGCCGGGGACGTCGGAGCGGAGTTGGGCGGAGCCTGCACCACGGAGTCGCGGGACGCTGGAGCGTGACTCGATGCGGCGCCATTTGCGGGAGCCGCGGCCGTCGTCGTCGTGTAGAACGCGACGCTGCGGATCGCCACGCGGTAGCCAGGGCTGTCCGCTGTCAGGGCTTCCGCTTTCCGAGCGCTACCGGGCGCGACCTGTGATGCGGACCTGAGCGGGATGGCTTGGGACGTGTCGGCATTGGCAGCCATGCCCGCGGCGCGATTGATGGAGTCGAACACCTTCTGCACGTAGCCATCGCGGTAGCCGGTGGTGAAGTTGCCCGAGTAGTAGCAGCTGAAGGCCTTGCCCCAGTCGCCGCCGGAACTGGCATGGCAGGCGGCGAGTATCTGCGCGCCGGCGGCCAGATTGGGGCAGGGTTCGAAGGCCTTCTCGTAGGAGTCCAGGCCGTACTTGCCGAGGTTGGCGCGGTTCACTTGCGCCACGCCCAGCGAGTAGTTGTAGCCCTTGGCGTCGAGCATGTGCACGGTGGCCAGCGCCTCGGCCAGGTTCTTCGGCTGGCGCGCCAGCTGGCCGCCGACCACGCCGATCGCGTACGGGTTGGCGCCCGATTCGACCTCGACGACGTGGCGCATGACCTCGACCGGTACGGCGAGGTTGGGGCAAGCCATCAATCCGATTGCGGCGAGCATGTTGCGGCCTCCTGTATCCGTGCGAGCCTGGCGTGGCGGGGGTCAGGCTTGCGAAAAGCTGCGGCCCGGATCGAAATCGATGCCGGTGATGCAACGGCGCCCCGCGTGCGCCTTGATGTGCACGACGATGTCGATGGTCATCTTGAGCAGGCGCTTGATGGTGGCGAACTCCAGCCCGGCACCTTCGGTGGACGCCTTCACCATCAGGGCGAGCTGGTCCCAGGTCTGTTCCGTGCTGCCGGAATGGCAGCTGGTGATCGAGCCCGGATGGCCCGAGGCGCAGTTGCGGATGAAGTAGAACGATTCGTCGCCGCGCAACTCGGCCAGGATGATGCGGTCCGGCTTCATGCGCAGGCAGGCTTCCATGCAGCTCTTGGCGGTGACGTTGCTGGTGCTCTGGCCACCTTTCGAATAGAGCAGATGCACGACGTTCGGCTGCGCGATGAACAGTTCGCGCGCATCCTCGATCGTCACCAGGCGCTCGTTGTCGGGGATGTGGTGCACCAGCGACCTCATGAAGGTGGTCTTGCCGCTGCCGGTGGCGCCGGAAACCACGATGTTCTTCTTGTTCAGGACCGCCTTGCGGAAGAAGTCCGCGTAATGGCGTCCCGCCCGCAGTTCCAGCAGCTCGCGATCGGTATCGCCGATGCCTTGGCCGACCTCCACGATCTCGTCGAAGAAGCCGTCCTGCTGGTACTGGGCTAGCGTTTTCGTCTGCTTCGAGGGCAGGCGGATGGTGATGGAGACGTTGCCGGCCTCGCAGGCCGGCGGTATCACGAACTGCGCACGCTCGCCGGTGGGGAAAGTCAGCGACACGACGGGGTCGGTGTCGGTGATGCGTTGGCCGGTGTTGCTCTCGTTGACGACTGCGGTGCAGAACTGCCGGGCTCGTTCGAAGGTCAGCGCGGGAACCTCGACGCGTCGCCATGCGCCGCAGCTTTCCAGGTACAGCTCACCCGGGCGGTTGATGCAGATCTCGGTGACCTCCGCCGACGCCATGAACTCCCGTACTCCCAGCACGTCGTACTGGTAGTCGAGGAATTCGTGAGAGATCTGTGCGGCGAGTTCTTCCATGGTTCTTGAGGCGAGCCGGTTCAGAAGCGGGCCACGACGCCGCTGAAATCCACGTCCTTGGCGACGTAGACGTACACGATCGAGCCCTGGTTGATGGTCACGGTAGGCGCGCGGTTGGCTGCGGCCTGCACCGCTTGGTTGGCGAGGTTCTGCACGGTCTGCGCGGTATTGCTCTCGAACGGCTGTTGAGTCGCCACGCCGTAGCCGATGGTGGTGGTCTTCGGTCCATGTTCGGCCGCTTCGTACTTGAAGGCGTCGCTGAGCATGCTGATCAGCAGGGCCGAGCTGATGCGCTGGCCCCAGTGGGCGTCGTAATAGCCGGGAATGCCGGCGCCGCCAAGGTTGTCGATGCCGGGGCTTGCCATGTTCACGTCGATGCCGTTGGGCGTGATGATGCGGTCCCAGATCACCGCCATGCGATCGCCCAGCGGCCCGCGGTCGTAGGTGCCGAGCACCTTCGAACCCTTGGGCAGCAGCAGGCGCTGGCCGTTGAATGAGTAGACCGGCTCGGTGACCAGGCAGGAGGTGTAGCCCGGGATGTCCGAGATGATGCGTGTCTCCAGCACGCAGCGGATGTAGGTGCCCCGCTGCATCAAGGTGTCGGGATGGCGCAGCGGCTGGGCGCTGGTGACGGTCGAGTCCTTCAGGCTGCCCGGCTGCCCGAGACCCGCCGCAACCGGTATCGCCGCGGCGGTCGGCTGATCGGTGGCCTGGCCGCCGGCGCCGGCATCCTCCGCGCCGGCGATGCGACGCTGCACCAGACTCGACGGCTGCGGGACCGGTGGGGAAACCTGTTGCGTCGGCAGCGACGCGGCCGCCTGCTGCACGAGCGGGATGGGGTCGGGCTGCCGCGGTACGGGCGTCGGCGCCGGCAACGGCGGCAAGGCCAGCGACTTCGGTGGCTCCGCCACCGTGACCTTTTCCTCGCGCAGCTTGGGTGGTTCGCTGCGGCTGCTGGTGCCGGTGATCATCCAGTACGCGACGAACAGCAGGAGCAGCACGACCGCACCCAGCAGCAACAGCGCGCGCTGGTTCATGCGGCGGAGATCATGCGACTTCAGCTGGGGCGCGCCAGCGTCCAGGTCCGGTGCGGCAGCCTGCTGGTAGCGGGCGGAATAGGGGTTGCTTGCCAGCGGGTCGGCCTGGTGGCCCGGCATCTCGTGCGACGAGGCCGGTTGGGACGCGGTGCCGTCGCCGGGCTGGTTCGGAATGTTCGAGTTCACTTCGTAGTGTTCCTTCGCAGGCCCACGACATCGTTGCCGTGGCGGATGACCAGGTAGGGATACGTGCCGTGAACGATGATCGTGTTGCCCTCGACGGTCGTGTTCACCAGCGAGTCCTCGCCCTTTTCCTGTTCGCGCATGAACACCGCGGGGAAGTCGCCGGTCGGGAACTGCTTCAGGTCGCTCATCCGGATGTAGGTGAAGCGGCCGTCGTCGTAAACGTTGACGGGCACCAGCCAGGGCGCGGCCTTGCTGCGCGTGGCGTAGTCGTAGTCGAAGTTGTAGCTGCGTCCCGGGACCAGGCGGGTGTTCAGCGCCGAGGCCTTGGCGTCCTTCTTCATTTCCCTGGCGAAGCTGACATCGGCCGGATAGCTGAAGGTAATCTTGTATTCCACGCCGTCCCGCCGAGCCTGCTCAAGCGTCTTCCAGTCGGTAGCGACCACCTTCAGCTCGAAGATGTAGGAGTGCGTCGCCGTGCGGATCATCATGTTGGTGTCCACGTCGACGTTCTTCGGTTTGAGGTAGAAGACGTTGTCGCGTCGGGTGAGCTCCCAGCCGGAACTGAAGCCGGTGCTGTAGTCGAGGATCTTCTCCTGTGGACTCAGCTCGATCTGCGTGGTGATGCCGAGGCCCGTGCGCACCGGGTAGATGCGATTGGGCTGGTATTCGTACTGCTGCACGACCTGTGCGCTCGCCAGGGACGGTGTGCCGGCGAAAGCCGCGCACACCGCGACAGCCAAGCCAGGCAGGCTGGATCGGTTCATGGACGGCCTGCTCCCGTGGTGGCATTCCCGATGGCCGGCTCACGCGGTGGCATGGGCTGGCTGGTGCCGGGCGATTGGGTATCCGTGGTTGGCAACGGCGCTGTGGAGCCTGCTTGAGGCGCGGCCGTTGCCATGGATGGGTCGGGCGCGGCTGCCGTCGTCGGAGCAGTTTCCTGGCCGGGCGCCGAGGAAGTGTCCGTCTGCAGATTTTCGGCGGGCGGGCTCGATGAGTAATCGTCGTCCACGCGGTAGTCCGTGACCCAGAACCCCAGCGGGTTCTGGATGCGACTCTGGTCGTCCATGTCGAGATTGGTCTTGTAGGTGAAGGCCAGGGTCGCGATCTTGTTGTCCAGCGGACGTGTGGATCCCGTCTGCTTGTCGTAGAGGCTCCGTTGGAAGCGCACGGTGGCGCCCTTGGGCGTCACGCCTGGTCCGCCGCCGGTAAGCACGATGCTCAGCAGCTTGACCCGGACGGCAGTGTCCTTGCCGTACTTCTTGTAGAGGCTGTCCGGATTGACCGACGAATAAAGGCGGGTGTATGCGGCACGGACCCCGGGCGAGGACATGGTTTGGACGGTGGTCCAGTCGCCCAGGTTGAGCATGGCCAGATCGTACGATTCGCGCGCCAACACGAAGTGCGCGACGTTGCTGCGATTGATCGCCTCGCTGGTGCTTATCCTGCGATGGGTCATGTCGTCAGTCAGGCGTGCGACGGTACTGGTGCCGGTATAGGCATCGGCCATGACGAGGTAGGGGATTTTCTGCTTGAGCGGCAACATGTAGAAGTAGCCGCCGGCAAGGATGAGCGCCATCGTGATTGCGCCGAACGCCACCAGCCACGCCCGGCGTTCGCTGCGCTTGGCGAGATCCGCGATCGTCAGTTCGAAATTGACCGACTGTGCAATCGTTTCGTCAATTTTCCTGCTGGATGAATTCTTCTTCAGCATCGGCGAGTATCCGTTCCTTCCGTGATGTTGCTGGCCCGCGAACTCACTTGGCGCCGGCGGCCGTGGCGGGTGGCGTTGCTGCGCGAGTGACGTTTTCGGCCGTGGCGTCCGAATTGCCGGCGGCGGGCGATCGGACTTCGATGCGCCGCGCATCGGCCGACACGGAAACCCCCTGCATCGCAAAGATGGAGTTGAGTCGCGCGACGGCGTCGTCGATATCCGTCGTGCGGATGCCCGAGACCGGCTGATAGAGCGTGACATCGAAGCCGAGCTGGTAAGACAGTTCTCTGCCCGAGTCCCTGGCCCAGCGTGCGAGCATCGTCTTGAGCGTTTCGTCCATCGGCGATGCGTAGAACACGTAGGCCGGATTCAGCGGTATCTCGGTAGGCGTGCTCTGGAAATGATTGACGGGTTTCCACGGGCCCGCGAAGTTCCTGGCCGGGGGTGTGCCGCATCCGGCTAGCGCCGCGATGACGAGCAGCGTGGCGCCTGTGCGGGTCAACTTCAGAAGATCCTTGTCCACGTCTGGTCCGCTGGTTGGGGTTGAGTGTGTTTGCCTTGCCGGGACTTCCATTTGCAGTACCCGGGATGCGATGGCATTACAAAATGCCGCCTTTATTCGCGGCGTCTGAGGCGCACCGGCATTGATTGAATAAGGGGATTGCCATATCGAGATGACGGGAGCGCAGCTGAGGAATCTCTGCCGCGGAATGCGGACGGGCGCCGCCTTGGTGGCGATTCGGGCGGGTGTCTGGTTGTTCCATCGCTTCGATATCCATTCGTGTATTCCATCCGGAGAAATCCGGTGCCCATTCCGCGGGTGAAAGCCCGGCGCGATCGGAGATCGGCGCGTGAGTACGCTCCGAGATCAACTGACCGGTGCATCCCCTGTGCAGCATGCAGCGCATGCCACGGTTGCGAATGCTGTCATGCGATACGCCTGGATTTCGTCTAACGCATCGCAAAACTGCGCGATGTCTATGTTAGGGATGGTCTGATCAATCACCGCCTCATGCTCTCGGCGCGTATTTGAGCCAGCGGCAGGCAAGATGCTCCCGCCCGCGAGCCCCATTCCATGTTCTTCGTGCCGCCGCCAGCCTTTTCAGGCCACGGCGGACGCAGC
>DATMTH010000151.1:0-16991 GCA_035564915.1 Rhodanobacter sp. | reverse complement strand
AAGGGGCGTTTTGCGTATCTGGCGGAGAGATGGTGGCTTGCATGATTGCTCGAAGCCGCATTCTCCACGTCTTCTCGAAGCCGCATCCTCATCAACCCGCCTGCACTTGGGAAGCCACTTCCCGATCCCGCTTGAGCACATGTGCCAGCGTGTCGATATTGTCGACCAGGCGGTCGCTGATACGCACCATCATTTCCGCAGCGGCGGTGTCATCAGCGTGCTGCAACAGGCCAGCCAGAACACGTTGTTGCATGCGCAGGTCCGGCAACCCGTTGGCTGGTTGTCGACTGCGCAGTGCGGCAGCAATCATGCGCAAGGCTTCACCCGCACTTTCGACAAAACGCTGCCACGGCTCAGGCGAAGGCAGCCTGGCGAGGTCGTCAAGGCTGGCTTCCAGCGTCATGGCCGTGCGTGCCAGCCGGTTGCCATTGGCGAACAGGGTTTGTGCCAGTGCCAGCAAGGCTGCCGGTGTGGCTGGTTCGCTGCGCATGCGCTCGATCGAGGCTTGCGCGTTGGTTCGTGCGGTGCGGGCGGCGCTGCGCGTATCGCGCCGGGTGTGGTCTTGTGCCGGTTTCGCCAATGCCTCCAGATAGCTGGCGTACGCGTGCAACATTTCCGCCAGCGCATCGCGTGCGCGTGTGCGCTCCCAGGTTGGCCATGCCACGTAGGCAAGCAGGGCCATGCCGCAACCAAGCGCGGTGTTGATCACCCGCGCGGCGACGGCCGCGCCCGGGCTGACCCCCTCGAACGAAAGCAGGATCACCACGGTGCCCGTCAGTGCGGCCACTGCGATGCCGTAATGGGCGGTGGCCAGGTAGCGGAAGCTCATGCACAACGCCGTCATCAGGACGAGGTGGGCGATCGGCTGGTTCGGTGTGACGTACAGCAGCACGGTGGTCAGCACCAGGCCGAGCACGGTACCCAGGACCCGCAGCAGGCCGAAATTGAAGGTGGCGGCGAAGTCGGGCCGCAGCACGATCGCCGCGGTCATGGGCAGCCAATAGCCATGCGGAAGCTGCAGCGCACGACCGATCCACAGCGCGAGACTCAGGCAGATGGCCATCCGCACCGCGTGGCGAAACGCCACCGAGCGCGGGGTGAGGTTGGCCTGCAGGGTGGCTCTGATGGAGCTGCTGCGCAGCGCGGGTGGCAATTCGGTGTCTTCCGCGCTGGCACGCAGTTCACCGCGGCTGCCAGCCCAGTCGGCATTGCGCACGGCGGCAGCCAGCTGACCGGCGAGTGCATGGATATGTGCTGCCAGTGCATCGGCCGGGTGATTGTCGAGCAGGGTGTGCTCGCTGCTGCGCAGTGCCTGCAGCAAGCCGCGGGCGTGTTCGGGAGAATCGCCCCCGGCCAGTGCGTCGGCGATGGCATCGAGCACACCAGCCGCCGCGTCGCGGAACAGCTCGTGCACGGCGGGATCGCCACGAAGCTCATTCATCGCCGTGAGCTCCAGCCGGATCCGTTCAGCCAGTTCCAGCAGTACGCCGAAAGCTTCCATCGCACGACCGTTTGCACGATGGCGTCCGAGCAGGGTTTGTTGCAGCGTGCCCATCACCTCGCTCAAAGCCGGTGCGTCGGTGTCGTGGGCATTCGATTGTCGCGCCAGCTCCGCCAGGCCCGCATACATGTCGACCAGGGCGAGTCGCTCCGGTCCGTACCGTTGCAATGGCCAGGCGGCAAGCGAGAGTGCCGCCAGCAGCAGGCCGCCACAGAAGATCAGTGCGGCGCCAGCAAGAGCGGCCCCGGGCGAGGTCGGTTCGGCCGCAGTGATGACCAGCAGGATCATGCTGGTCATGCCGACCCGGGCGATATCGGTGCCGAACACGACCAGCAGTCCGCCGAAGAACCCGCAGGCCGCGGTGGCAAGCAGGATGGGCAGCAGCTGGCCGCCGATCAGCAGGCCGACCAGCGACGCCAGTCCGGCCGCCAGCGACGCCAGCAGCAATTGGCGCAGGCGTTGTCGATAAGGCCCCGGCTGATCGGAGAACATCGTGGTCAGCGCGCCGATGCCCAGACCCAATCCGATGTCGGGATAGCCTGTGGCCAGACCCACGCCCAGCGGCAGAATCACGGCGGCGACGTTGCGCACCACCACCTGCCACGGCACGTCCGGTCGCTTGATCGTGATCAGGCTGCGGATCGCATGCGTGCGTAGCGAATAGTCGCTGTGTGCCATGAGAGCTTCTTGGATACGGTGGACAGGGACGATTCTGCACTGCGCAAGCGGCGAGACCAATCCGGGATGTGCGAGCCGTTGCGAGGCGGCGCGCGCTGCCGATCGGAAAATGACACATCTGCGCAGAAGCATTGCGCGCGGCAAATGCCTGTTGTCATTTCGGGTTTCATGTGCGCTGCACATGAACCCACGGCGGTTTCAGCGCCCCTTGAACTCCGCCTTGCGTTTCTCCAGAAAGGCACGGGTGCCTTCGTGCATGTCGTCAGTGGCGAAAGTCAGGGCAAAGCCCTGGGTCTCGAATTCGAGGCCCTGGTCGATACTCATCTCGCCGCCATGGAGTACCGCATCGAGAATGCCGGCGGCTGCCAGTGGTGCGGCGGCGGCAAGCTGGTCGGCCAATCCGTTCACGACCTCGTCCAGCGCTTCGGGTGCCACCAGTCGCGTGACGATGCCCAATGCACAGGCGCGTTGCGCGTCGATCACCGCCCCGGTCAGGCACAGTTCCAGCGCGGTACCCCGGCCAGCCAGCCGCAGCAGTCGCTGGGTGCCGCCGAAGCCGGGGATCAGGCCGAGGTTGATTTCCGGCTGGCCGAATTTCGCTTTCTCGCTGGCTACACGCAGGTGGCAGGCCATCGCCAGCTCCATGCCGCCGCCCAGCGCGAAGCCCTGGATGCGCGCAATGACCGGTTTGCCCAGATGCTCGATCGAACTCATCAGGCGTTGACCGGTGCGTGAGAACGCTTGCGCCTGCACGGGCGTGTAGCCGTTCATTTCGGCGATATCGGCACCGGCGACGAAGGCTTTCTCACCGGCGCCGGTCAACACCACGACGCGGACGGCATCGTCCTGCGCAGCCTGGGCAAAGGCGAGAGTCAGCTCGTTGAGGGTGTCGCGGTTCAGCGCATTGAGCTTGTCGGGGCGGTTGACCACGATGGTGCGCACGCTGCCGCGATTGCCGATTTCCAGATTGCGATAGGCCATGGGCGACTCCTTAGGGTTTGCACAGGTTGCGATGGTAGCAGCGGGAACCTTTGTCGTCGGCGGGTTTCTCAGGCCTGTACGCAATGCGCCGCAAACGTGCGAACCTCTCGAGGTGGCGCGTACGGACCACACCCACGGCAGGGCATGCATCGATGGCAAAAAGCATCATGGTTCCGGCAGGTTTGCTGTTCGTCGGCTTGCTGTCCGGTGTCTCCCTGTTCGCGCAGGGACATGCACCGGCATCGGCGGCGACAATCCGACCGGACAAGGCCAAGCTTTCCTACGCGATCGGCTACCAGATTGGCAGCCGCTTCGCCGGCGGGCAGCCCGACGTGGATCTGGCCACCTTGCAACGTGCGATTGCCGATGCCTATGCCAAGCGCAAGCCAAGCGTGCCGGTCCAGGACATGCAGCTCCAGATGCAGCGTCTGGAGCAGCAGATGCACAACGAGGCGCTGGCCGAGTTCAAGCGCATCGCCGCTGCCAATGCGCGCAAGAGTGCTGCATTCATGGCCAGGAATCGCGATAAACCCGGCGTGGTGCAGTTGCCGTCGGGCATCCAGTATTCCGTGCTGAGCAAGGGCAGCGGTACGGTGCACCCGACCGTGACCAGTACGGTGGTGGTGAATTATCGTGGCATGCTGGTCGACGGCACCGAGTTCGACAGCACATGGGCTCATGGTGCGCCGGTCAGTTTTACGGTGGATCATGTCATCCGTGGTTGGCAGGACGTGATTCCGAGGATGCATGTGGGCGATCGCTGGAAGGTGGTGATTCCGCCGAAACTGGCCTACGGCGAAGCGGGTTTCCTGCCTCGAATCGGGCCCAACGAAGCGCTCGAATTCGAGATCGAGTTGCTCGATATCAAGCCGGCTTCGGACAAGCCATGATGCGTGTCGGTGGTAACATGGGCCGGCATGCCGAACACCTCGAACCCCATCGAAATCTCCCCGCTGACTCCATGCACCGGCATCTGCCGGCTGGACGAGCGCGGTTATTGCGAGGGCTGCCGGCGCAGCGGCGAGGAAATCGGTCGCTGGCGTGACATGAGTGATGTCGAACGCCTGCATGTGATGCAGGTCATTCTGCCGGGTCGCCGGCAATCATGATGGAGGCACTGGTCAAGGCGCTGCGGCCGTTGACCGAACCGCCGCTGGGGCCGGCCTCGAATCACGCCGACATGACCCGGTTGCTCGGCCATGCCGAGCGTCAGCCTGCGGCGGTGCTGGTCGGCTTTCGCGAAGGTGTGCAGCCGCGGCTGGTGCTCACGGTGCGCACCCATCATTTGCACGCCCATGCCGGCCAGGTTGCCTTTCCTGGTGGGCGCAGCGATCCCGACGATGACGATGCGCTGGCCACGGCATTGCGCGAGAGCGAGGAGGAAATCGGTCTCGATCGCGCACTGGTGACGCCGCTGGGCTACCTGGACTGCTTCGAGACGATCAGCGGTTTCTGCATCACGCCGGTGGTGGCCAGGATCGACGCCACGGCACAGCTTTACCCGGCACCCGATGAAGTGGCCGAAGTTTTCGAGGTACCGTTGGCGTTTTTGCTGGAGCCAGCCAACCTGCGTCGTTATACGATGGAGTTTCGCGGCCACCAGCGGTCGATGGTGGAGTTCATCCATGGCGGCCATCGCATCTGGGGCGCTACCGCCGCGATGCTGTTCAATCTGCTGCAGAGGATGGGACGCACATGACGCAGAAGACCACCCTGATCGAGGTGAGCGAGCTGGCCGCGTGGCCGCCGCAGGAGGTATTGATCGTCGATTGCCGCTTTGCACTGGCTGATCCGGAGCAGGGGCGGCGCGACTATCTGGATGGCCATATTCCCGGTGCGGTGTATGCCAGCCTGGACAACGATCTTTCCGACTTGTCGCGGCAGGCCGAAGGCCTGGGCCGGCATCCGCTGCCGCAGGAATCGGCATTCAATGCCACGCTGGCGCGCTGGGGTTGGCGGCCGGGCATGCAGGTGGTGAGCTATGACGCCGCGGGTGGCGCGTTGGCCGCCGCGCGGTTGTGGTGGCTGCTGCGGCTGGTCGGTGCGACACCGGTGGCCGTGCTCGATGGCGGCTATGCTGCATGGCTGGCGGCAGGGTTGCCGGTGGAAACGGTCGCCACGGTGCCAGGCCCGGTCGACATGCCGGCACTCCAATACGATCCGATCCAGTTGCTGCTTGATCCCGCGGTGCTGGAGGATTTGACCGGTCCCTTGCTGGATGCACGGGCGGCGCCACGTTATCGCGGTGATGTGGAGCCACTGGATCGAGTGGGAGGGCATGTGCCCGGCGCCTTGAACCGGCCTTTCGCCGACAATCTTGGCGATGACGGCCATTTCAAGTCGCCCGCACAATTGCGCGTCGAATTTGCTTCGATGCTGGGGGTGGCGGAGCCCGGGGAGGTGGTCCACATGTGCGGATCCGGTGTCACCGCCTGTCACAACTTGCTGGCGATGGAGCATGCCGGCCTGCATGGTTCACGCTTGTACGCGCCTTCGTGGAGCGGCTGGGTCAGCGACCCCGCGCGGCCGGTGGCCACGGACGAGGAATGAGCGGAAAGCCAGGGCTGGAAAGCGCATGGGCTCCGCGCTTTGTCGCGCTGCTTGTTCGCTTCGAGTCACTTGGCGCTCTTGCTCTTCAGCTTCGCCACCAGTTGCTGCAGCACCGCCTGTGTTTCGGGGTGGAAGAAGGCATCGACGAATTCATCCAGCGGCAGCGCGTCGAGATCGGCGTAGGCATCGGCCAGGTCGGCGCGGGCCAGGCGACGGGTGGTCAGCATCGCGTTCGACGGCAGTGCCAGCAATTCGCCCAGCCAGTGGGTGGCACGGGTGATGACCTGGTCGATACCGGTCAATTCGTCGACAAAGCCGCAGGCCAGCGCCTCGTCTGATTCGATCATCGCACCGGCAACCAGCAGTCGTTCGGCGCGGTAGGTGCCGACCACGCGGCGCAGCGCCAGCTGGATCGATTCCGGCACGATCAACCCCACCTGCACTTCATTCAGGCCGATCCGGAACGGGCCCGAAGCCATCACGCGGTAATCGCAGAACAGCGCCAGCACTGCTCCCCCGGCCGGACTGTGACCGGTGATGGCGGCCACCAGCGGAACCGGTGCGCGTGCCAGGCTGCCGCACAACGCGAAGAATTCGCGCCAGTACTCCAGCACGCCCTGGCGGTCGCGCTGGAGCAGGGCGGGCACATCCACGCCGGCTGAGAAAAGTCCTGCTGCGCCGGACAGCACGATGCCGCGCACACCCTCGCGCACGCTGTCATCGATCGCCTTGCGCAGCGCCTGCAGCAGTTCCAGGTTCAGTGCATTGACTGGCGGGCGCGCCAGCTGGATTTCGCGGATCACGTGGTCATGGGTGGTCAGGTTGAGCATGGTGAACTCCGTTTGAATTACTGAGGCTGCTGGTCGGCAGTCCAGCTGTAGCGCACTGCATAAGTGAGGCTGGCCTTGCCGTTTGCGGGCACGTCCAGCTTGAACTCCAGCGTGTCGGTGGTCCGGGCGTCGGGTTTGCTGCTGGAGGAGACCAGCTTCCACTCGCGCCAGCGGTTGGGATGCTCGCGCACGGTCACGACACGCGGGCTGTCGCCGGCATTGGTGAGGTCGATGCGGAACGCTTCGTCCAGCGTGCGGCCGTTCTTGTCGACATGGAAACTGGTGCGCGTGCGCTTGGCGCGCAAATCGAACGGGGTGCCCAGGGTGATGCTGGCCTCGCCACCTTTCGGCGTGTCGTCGATGCGGCCTTCGCCGATGAATTGCGGCGTGCCGTGGCGATCGGCAGTGAGTACACGCAGGTAGCCGGCCGGCAGGCTGTCGAAGGCCTTGAGTTTCAGCGTGCTGACGATGCTGCCGCTGCCCTGGTAGATGTCGCGATTGAGGTTCGGCTGCTGCGGCTGGAACGTGTTGCCATTCTCCAGCAGCGTGGTGCGTACGCAGTCCAGCGTGCGCGGGGCGTACAGCGGCACCTGGCTGACGCTGCCATCGGGCAGGTTCACCGTGCCGGGCAGGGTGAAGCTGCGATAGTCGCCGAGGCTGTCCTGCTGCGGCATGGCCTCGGCCTTGGCGCTGAAGCCGCGGGCCATCGCCATCATCGGTCGCGGTGCGGAGGGTTTGGCCATGTTCGGCTCGCCCGCGATCAGGGTCAGCTGCGCGTCATGCCAGTCGCGACCGCTGCGGTTGGCGATGCTGGCGCGTGATTCGAACTGCATGCGACAGGCGGTGCCCGGTTGCAGCGTGGCCACGTAGGCCGCGCGCCAGCCGATGCCGGCCGTGGGGTAGCTGAGCACGGCGCGGGTCGAGCCGGCGCGGGTGGCATCCACGCGCAGGTTCAGGCTGGAGCCGGTCGGGAACGAGCCGTCGCCGGAACGCACCGCCGCGTAGTGACGCACCAGAGTGGTACCGAGCACGCCTTTGATCAGCAGGCCGTCACCGGCATGCAGCAGGGTGCCGTCGGCCAGCGATTCCCCATTGCTGCCGAGCACATTGACCTGCTGCCCGACCAGCCCGGTCAGCCCACCGGAAGCGCCCTGGGCCAGCGACAGTCGCTGCGAGAGGATCGTGGCGCCGCCATCCGGAAAACCCAGGGCGATTGCTTCAGGGTCGATATGGATCGGAAGATCGCCGAGGATCATGTCATGGGTGCCGGCCACGAGCTTCAGTGCGCGCCGTTCGCGCACCACGGCGTAACCATCGTCGGCGCTGTCATCCGCGCTGCTGGCATACAGGGTGGCGCTGTCGCTGCGATATACCGTGAGCGAGGCGGCAGAGGTGGTCTCGGCGGAGGCGGGGGCAGCCAGCGCGATGGTGCAGGCTGCAGCGAGAAGAAAGGCGGTGCGGGGTGACTTCATCGGGCGAACTCCATCGCGCAGATTCGGACTCTCATCATAACCACAGCGTGTGAATGGCATGCGTGGAAGGGGTCACGCGCCACGCGCCTCCGGGATGCCGGCATTGATCTTCCGTGCGCATGGTTTGCATGAGTGGCAGGCGCTACCGTCCGGCCGGCATGGCTCTGGATAGCTCGCGACCGAACGGCTATGCGGCGGCGCTGCGAACCGCGTCCGGCAGCGGTACCGGTTTGCCGGCGAACGGATCGATCCACACCATCACCACATCACCCGTGCAGTACACGGCATCGGTGGCGTCGATGACGCGATGTGCCAGGGTGAGCGAACTGTTGCCCAGCCGCGTGCAGCGCAGTTCGATGCGCAGCGTGGCCGGCCATTCGATCGGGCGCAGGTATTGCAGGTTGCTGGCGGCCAGCACCGGTGCCGAGTGGTCGGTGAAGGTGATGGCCATGTGTTGCAGCCATTGCAGACGGGCTTCTTCCAGGTAGGTGAGGTAGACCGAATTGTTGGCATGACCGAACGCATCCATGTCACGCCAGCGTACGTCGACGGAGGCGATGAACAAAGGTGCATCGGAGGGCTGGACGAGGGCGGTTCTCGCCGGCACGGCAGATCGCTCGAGCATCAGGATTTCTTCCTTCCGCGCATCGGCTTGTACTTGTCGGCCGAGGCGATGTGCTTGGTGGCGGCCTTGACCCGCTTGGTGGCACCGGGTTTTTTCGGCTTGGCGGGTTTCAAATGCGGTGCGAGGAAGTGGCCGGTGTGCGATGCAGGTGTCGCCGCGACGGTTTCGGGTGTGCCGGCGACCAGGATGCGGCCGCCACCGGCGCCACCTTCGGGACCGAGATCGACCACCCAGTCGGCAGTCTTGATCACGTCGAGGTTGTGCTCGATCACCACCACCGTATTGCCCTGGTCGACCAGCTGGTGCAGCACGTCGAGCAGTTGCTCGATGTCGTGGAAATGCAGGCCGGTGGTCGGTTCGTCGAGTATGTACAGGGTGCGGCCGGTGTCGCGCTTGGACAGCTCCTTGGACAGCTTCACGCGCTGTGCTTCACCACCGGACAGCGTGGTCGCGCTCTGGCCGAGCTTGATGTAGTCGAGGCCGACCGCGCGCAGGGTGTCGAGCTTGCGCGCGATGGTCGGCACGTGCTCGAACAGCTTCAGCGCATCTTCCACCGTCATGTCGAGCACATCGGCGATGGTGTGGCCCTTGTACAGGATCTCCAGCGTCTCGCGGTTGTAGCGCTTGCCGTGGCAGGCGTCGCAGGGCACGTAGACGTCGGGCAGGAAGTGCATCTCCACCTTGATCATGCCGTCGCCCTCGCACGCCCCGCAGCGGCCGCCGCGCACGTTGAAGCTGAAGCGGCCGGGCGTGTAGCCGCGCGAACGCGCCTCGGGCACCTGCGAAAACATGTCGCGCAGCGGCGTAAACAGGCCGGTGTAGGTGGCCGGGTTGGACCGCGGCGTGCGACCTATCGGCGACTGGTCGATGTCGACGACCTTGTCGAACAGGTGCATGCCTTGCACCGACTTGTGCGGCGATGCCTGCGTGCTGGCCCCATTCAATTCGGCGGCGGCAAGGCGGAACAGGGTGTCGTTGACCAGGGTCGACTTGCCGGAGCCGGAGACGCCGGTGACGCAGGTGAACAGGCCGGCCGGAATCGCCAGGTCGACGTTCTTCAGGTTGTTGCCGCTGGCGCCTTTCAGGTGCAGCCAGGAGTCGTCGTCGATCGGCTGGCGGCGTTCCTTCGGCACCTCGATCGCGCGTTCGCCGGAAAGGAACTGACCGGTGACCGAGCGCGGCGAATCAAGCATGTCCTGCACGCTGCCCTGCGCCACGATCTCGCCGCCGTGCACGCCGGCGCCGGGGCCGATGTCGAGCACGTGATCGGCCATGCGGATCGCGTCCTCGTCATGCTCGACCACGATCACCGTGTTGCCGAGATCACGCAGACGAGTGAGCGTGCCGAGCAGGCGCTCGTTGTCGCGCTGGTGCAGGCCGATCGAGGGTTCGTCCAGCACGTACATCACGCCGACCAGGCCGGCGCCGATCTGCGAGGCCAGACGGATGCGCTGCGCTTCGCCGCCGGAGAGCGAATCGGCCTGCCGATCCAGGGTGAGGTAGTTCAGGCCCACGTCGTTGAGGAAGGTCAGTCGCTCGCGGATCTCCTTGACGATCTTCACCGCGATCTCGCCACGCCAGCCGGCCAGCTTGAGATCGGCGAAGAACGCCAGCGCGTCGTCGATCGAGCGATGGGTGAGCGAGGGCAGCGCGTGATCGGCGACGAACACGTTGCGCGCCGAGCGATTCAGCCGCTGGCCTTCGCAGGCGGGGCAGGGCTGTTCGCTGATGTATTTCGACAGTTCCTCGCGCACGGCGGAGGATTCGGTTTCCTTGTAGCGTCGTTCGAGGTTCGGCAGGATGCCCTCGAAGGCATGCTCGCGGGTGACCTTGCCGCCGCGTTCGGTGATGTACTTGAACGCGATCCTGTCCTTGCCGCTGCCATGCAGCACGGCCTTCTGCACCTCGGCCGGCAGCTTCTGCCAGGCGGTGTCCACGTTGAAGCCGTAGTGGGCCGCCAGCGACAGGATCAGCTGGAAATAGTGTGCGTTGCGGCGATCCCAGCCACGCACCGCGCCGTTGGCCAGCGACAGTTCGGGGTGACCGACCACGCGTGCCGCATCGAACACCTGGGTCACGCCCAGGCCGTCGCACGACGGGCAGGCGCCGATCGGCGAGTTGAACGAGAACAATCGCGGTTCCAGTTCGGGCAGCGAGTAGTCGCAGACCGGACAGGAGTAGCGCGAGGACAGCAATTGTTCGGACGCCGCCGGGTCATCCATGTTGGCCACGATGACGAGCCCGTCGCCCAGTCGCAACGCGGTCTCGAACGATTCGGCCAGGCGCTGCTTGATGTCCTCGCGCGGGCGGAAGCGGTCGATCACCGCTTCGATGGTGTGCTTCTGGCGCAGGGTCAGCGGTGGCACCGCATCGAGGTCGTGGACCGTGCCATCGACGCGTGCCCGCACGAATCCCTGCGCGCGCAGCTGCTCGAACACCTGCACGTGCTCGCCCTTGCGCTCGCGGATCACCGGCGCCAGCAGCATGTAGCGGGTCTCCGCATCGAGCGCCAGCGTGGCGTCGACCATCTGGCTCACCGTCTGCGCTTCCAGCGGAATGCCGTGGTCTGGACAGCGCGGCGTACCGACGCGGGCATAGAGCAGGCGCAGATAGTCGTACACCTCGGTGATCGTGCCCACCGTGGAGCGCGGGTTGTGCGAAGTGGATTTCTGCTCGATCGAGATCGCCGGCGACAGACCCTCGATGTGGTCGACGTCGGGCTTTTCCATCATCGACAGGAACTGCCGCGCGTACGCGGAGAGTGATTCCACGTAACGGCGTTGTCCTTCGGCGTAGATGGTGTCGAAGGCCAGCGACGACTTGCCCGAGCCGGACAGGCCGGTGATCACGATCAGCTGGTCGCGTGGGAGGTCGAGGTCGATGTTCTTGAGGTTGTGCGTGCGCGCGCCGCGGATGCGTATGGTGTCCATGAACGCCGGATATGGGGATGATCCATTACTATACCAAGGAGTTTTGTCAGTTCAGCGTTTGCCGATGCGGTTCAATCGGCTTTTGCCGCTGCACGGCGGTTTCCATCGATCAAAGGAGTACACAAGCATGCGCAACTGGATCGCGGTCATGGCGGGAATGGGGTTGGCGCTGGGCACCGCAGGATCGGCGCTGGCGGCGACGCCCAGCGACCAGCAGGTACGCAAGTTGTTCGAAGTCATGCACTTGAGCCAGATGTTCGGCCAGATGAACTCGCAAATGGCGGGTGTGATGGGACAGGCGGTGCCCTGCGTGCCGGCGTCCTACTGGCAGAACTTCATTGACGCCAGCGGTACCGAGCAGCTGATGAAGCAGATGGTGCCGATCTATCAACGCCACTTCACCGCGGCGGACGTTGCCGGCCTGCTGAAGTTCTACAAATCGCCGCTGGGCCAGAAAGTGATCACCCAGATGCCGCTGACCATGACCGAAGGCATGCAGGTTGGCCAGCAGTGGGGGCGGCAGCGCGGTGAAGCGATGATCAGGGAGTTGCAGCAGAAGGGTACGCTGGATACCGATGGCCGCTGCCCGGCCGGCCCGGGCGTCGCTGCGCCATCATCGGTGGCGGGGCCCCATCCCTGATGCGTTCGGCATGGGGTGGTTCCGGTACCGTGATGATTCGGGCTGGTCAGTAATTGACCAACCCGCGAACTGCTCGTTATAATCCGCAGTTCGCCGGGCTCTAACGGGTCAAGGCGATACCCAAGAGAATAACGACAGAAGGGCATTCCCATGAGTTACGCAGTCATCAAGACTGGCGGCAAGCAGTACCGCGTCATGCAGGGCGACGTCCTGCGGGTGGAGCTGTTGACCGCCGAAGAAGGTGCCACGGTCAGCTTCGACCAGGTGCTGATGGTCGGTTCCGGCGAGTCGGTCACCATCGGTGCACCGGTCGTCGAAGGCGCCACCGTCAGTGCCACCGTGCGCAAGCACGGCCGTGCCGACAAGATCCGCATCATCAAATTCCGCCGCCGCAAGCATTACAAGCGGCAGCAGGGTCATCGTCAGCATTTCACCGAAATCGAGATCACAGGCATCAACGCCTGAGCAACTGGAGCACTAAGTCATGGCACATAAAAAAGGCGTAGGTTCCAGCCGCAACGGTCGCGATTCGAACCCGAAATACCTCGGCGTCAAGATCTACGGTGGCCAGGCCATCGAAGCCGGCAACATCATCGTGCGTCAGCGCGGCACCCAGTTCCACCCGGGTGTGGGCGTGGGTCTGGGTCGTGACCACACGTTGTTTGCGTTGGTCGACGGCAAGGTTCACTTCGCCGTGCGCGGCGAAAAGAACCGCCGTTACGTCGACGTCGTCCAGGCGTAAGCCTTTCGCGACGCGACAGCGAAGGCCCCGCTTCGGCGGGGCTTTTGTTTTGTACTGCCGGGTGTCGAAATGGTAGAAGCAGGCCTGTCGCCAGTCCCGTACCATTGCCCGGGCGCCTGCTGCTCCGGTTTCCCCCTTCCCAAACTCCCGGCTTTTCCATGAAATTCGTCGACGAAGCACATATCAAGGTTCATGCCGGTGATGGCGGCAATGGTTGCATCAGCTTCCGTCGCGAGAAGTTCATCCCGTTCGGCGGCCCCGATGGCGGCGACGGCGGCTTTGGCGGCTCGGTCTGGCTGGTGGCTGACGAAGGTCTCAATACCCTGGTCGATTTCCGTCATCAGCGCAGCTTCAAGGCGCAGCGTGGCCAGAACGGCATGGGCAGCCAGATGTATGGCAAGGGCGGCGACGACACCACGATCCGCGTGCCGGTCGGCACCATGGTCACCAATGTCGATACTGACGAGGTGATCGGCGATCTCACCAGCCATGGCCAGCGCATGCTGGTGGCGCAGGGCGGCAAGGGCGGGCTGGGCAACATCCACTTCAAGAGTTCGGTGAACCGTGCCCCGCGCAAGGCCACGCCCGGCACGCCCGGTGACGCGCGCGAGCTGAAGCTTGAGCTGCGTCTGCTCGCCGATGTGGGCCTGCTCGGTTTTCCGAATGCGGGCAAGTCGACCTTCATCCGCGCCGTATCGGCCGCGACCCCGCGTGTGGCCGACTACCCGTTCACCACCTTGCACCCGAACCTGGGTGTGGTCAGCCTGGGCACCGACCAGAGCTTCGTGATCGCCGACATTCCCGGCCTGATCGAAGGCGCCTCCGAAGGCGCCGGCCTTGGTATCCAGTTTCTGCGTCACGTCGCCCGCACCAGCCTGCTGTTGCATCTGGTCGATATCGCGCCGATCGACGGCTCCAACGTGGCCGATCAGGTACGTGCGATCGAGCTGGAACTGGAAAAATTCAATCCGGAATTGCTCGAACGCCCCCGCTGGCTGGTGCTGAACAAGGCCGACATGCTGGCCGAGGACGAGCGTCAGGCCGTCGCGGAACAGATCATCGCCGAGCTCGGCTGGAGTCAGCCATGGTTCCTGGTTTCGGCGATTGCTCGCGACAACACCATGCCGGTATGCCAGCAGGTGCAACGCTTCTTCGAATCGCAGCGCGAGGCCAGCGTGGAACGTGACGACATGCTGCCTGACGATGTGCGCCTGCGCGGCGAGCATCCGCCGGGCTGACGGTGACGAGTGCGCCGGCTGTGCTGAAGCAGGTCATGCCATCACCTTTCGACCTGGTCGGCACCCATCAGGGCGATATCCGGTCAGCGTGGATTGCCGGAATCCGTTTTTGCGGGCTTTGATGGCTCGTGGGCCTTGTCGGCATGCTTTACCGGAGTGAGTGGGCCCACGGTGGTTGTGCCGACGGGTGTCATGAACTTCGGATCGTATGGATTGTTGCTGGAGACCAGTTGTTGATAGGCCAGCGATCCATCCGAATTCTGGCCGCCGGTCGCTGCTGCTCCCGTGACGGGAACAACCTGGCCAACTGAAAACTTGGGGTTGGGAGTCGCTGGGCCTGCCTTGGGCGTGCCCGACACCATATTGCCCGCCATGCTCCCCACGCGCGATCCAGTCATCGATGAGCGAACCTCGCTCCAGCGACGCTTGGCTCGGCGCAAGGCAACCTTGTCGCCGTAGCGTGGAGTCAGCTGCTGCAGGATGGTCTCGGACTCGGCAAGCTGGTCGGCGTCCAGGTTTGCACGAACCAGTTCCCGCGCCTTGACATAGCTGGGCTCGTTTCGTTCTGCGGCCAGCGTCATCCAGGCCATGGCGCGAGGGAGGTCAACAGGTATGCCCTGGCCGCGGGCGTACATCACGCCGAGGTTGAATTCGGCCGGCTTGTAGGCCCAGGAGGCCGCGACCTGATACATGCTGACGGCGTGTGCGTAGTCACGATTCTTGAAGGCCTGCGCGCCAAGAATGTAGTAATACTGGCCTGGCCGGCCATCGGCTTCCGGGGTATTCGGCACGTACGCCGGCATTCGCTCCGCGGGGGTCATGGAGTTGTTGGCGGAGGTCTCATTGCCGGCCTGGGCCATAACGGGTGCGATCCATGCCGATGACACGCACAGCAGACACAGGAATACAAGTCTTCCCGGGTTCATGATGCTTACCCTCGTGTGGATGGCAAAACGCTACATCCAGAGGGTGTCGTGCCGCAAGCCGGCGTGTCGGCGGACCCGGTCGCCGCGACACTTACATGCGGAACACGCCATAGCGTTGCGGTTCGATCGGTGCGTTGAGCGAGGCGGAGATCGCCAGTCCCAGCACTCGCCGAGTGTCGACCGGGTCGATGATGCCGTCGTCCCACAGCCGTGCGCTGGCGTAGTAGGGGTGGCCCTGGCGCTCGTACTGCTCGCGCAGCGGCGCCTTGAAAGCCTCCTCCTCCTCGACCGACCACTGGCCACCCTTGGCCTCGATGCCATCACGCTTGACCGTGGCCAGCACCGACGCCGCCTGTTCGCCGCCCATCACGCTGATCCGCGCGTTCGGCCACATCCACAAGAAGCGTGCGCCGTAGGCGCGGCCGCACATGGCGTAGTTGCCGGCGCCGAAGCTGCCGCCGATCACCACGGTGAACTTCGGTACGTGCGAGCAGGCCACCGCGGTGACCATCTTCGCGCCGTCCTTGGCGATGCCGGCCTGCTCGTATTTCTTGCCGACCATGAAGCCGGTGATGTTCTGCAGGAACACCAGCGGCACGTTGCGCTGGTTGCACAGCTCGATGAAGTGCGCGCCCTTGAGCGCGCTCTCGGCGAACAGGATGCCGTTGTTCGCGACGATGCCCACCGGGTAGCCGTGGATGTGCGCGAAGCCGGTGACCAGGGTCTTGCCGTAGCGCGCCTTGAATTCGTGGAACTCGGAGCCGTCGACGAGGCGCGCGATCACTTCGCGGATGTCGAACGGGCGGCGGGTGTCCTCGGGGATCACGCCGTAGAGTTCCTCGGCGGAATATTTCGGTTCCGCCGGTTCGGCCAGCGCGAGCGGCATGGCCTTCCGGCGGTTGAGCGAGGCCACGATGTCGCGCGCGATCGACAACGCATGCGCGTCATTCTCGGCGTAGTGGTCGGCCACGCCGGAGATCGAGGTATGCACATCCGCACCGCCCAGCGTCTCGGCGTCCACCACTTCGCCGGTGGCCGCCTTCACCAGCGGCGGACCGCCCAGGAAGATGGTGCCCTCGCCGCGCACGATGATCGTCTCGTCGCTCATCGCCGGCACATAGGCGCCGCCGGCGGTGCACGAGCCCATCACTACCGCGATCTGCGGGATGTTCAGCGACGACATCCGCGCCTGGTTGTAGAAGATGCGGCCGAAGTGTTCCTTGTCGGGAAACACCTCGTCCTGCAGCGGCAGAAAGGCGCCGCCGGAATCGACCAGGTAGACGCAGGGCAGGCGGTTCTCCAGCGCCACTTCCTGCGCACGCAGGTGCTTCTTCACGGTGATCGGGAAATAGGTGCCGCCCTTCACCGTGGCGTCGTTGGCGACCACCACCACCTCGATGCCGTTGACGCGGCCGATGCCGGTGATGAGGCCGGCGGCGGGCGCTGCGTCGTCGTACATGCCGTGCGCGGCCAGCGGCGACAGTTCCAGGAACGGCGAGCCGGGGTCGAGCAGGGCGCGGATGCGCTCGCGTGGCAGCAGCTTGCCGCGGGCGACGTGTTTCTCGCGTGCCTTCGCGCCGCCGCCTTCGGCCGTGCGCGCGAGTTCCCGGCGCAGCTCGTCGGTGAGCGTGCGCAGGCGCGCGCTGCTGGCCTGGAACTCGGCGGAGCGGGGATCGATCTGCGAGACAATGACACTCATGCGCGGCGGCCGTCGAGATGAAACCGTGGATGATACCGGCTGCGCCGTGCAGTGAAATCGCCAACCCCCAAAAGCGGGTCGGGACGGCCCTTTTTGAAGAGTGCGGCCATGGATGGCCGCCCGTTTGACTTTTGCGTTCAAGGACGAACGCACGAGATCGAGCTGTGCGGCCATGGATG
>DATMTH010000150.1:0-5711 GCA_035564915.1 Rhodanobacter sp. | reverse complement strand
GCAGCGATTTCGGCAGCGCGCAGAAGTCCGAACACGGCCCCGGCAGCAAGCTCGATGCGCGCCTCGGCAACGGCAGCGGCTCGATCAACGTCGAGACCTTCAGCGGCGATCTGCGCATCCGCACCGCAAACTGATACGGGTTCCGAAGGCCAGCTTCGGAGCAACGAGTCCCTGTGCGCGCCATCCACGGCGCGCACCTCCTTGTCTGCATGCAGGCTGCAGGTGCGCTTGGCCGCCCATGAACACACCCCGCGTTACAGCCGCCCACAAAAAAGCCACCGACCATGACGGCCGGTGGCTGCAGAACGTTGCTAGCTGTCTGCCGTATCAGTAGTCGTAAGTCACCGAGAACTGCACGGTACGTGGCGGATTGGTGAACAGCGGCTGCCCGTAGTAGTTGTTCAATTGGATCGTATTGGTGCTCGTAACGAACGACTGCGGATACGAAGGATCGACCTGCAGGGCCCGCTGCTGGTTCAACGCGTTGAAGATATCCAGGTTGAAGCCCAGCTTGTTGTCGGCGAACGCCGGCCGGTAATGCACGCCCAGGTTGAGCAGCTCCGTCCACGGCGTGTGGCCGTTCGAACCCGGCGTCACCCGCTGGCCGTTGCACCAGTGATAGTTGCCGGTGCCCGAGTTGTTGTAGCCGGTCGGATCGTTCGCGCCGCTGGCATGACTACCGTCTGGCAATTTCGTACCCGGCGGCAGGTAACCACCCGGCCCCTGGGTCAGCGGCCCGAAGTAGCCCAGGCATTCCTTCGCCATCCCGGACTGCACCAGCAAGGTGGCCGAGATCAGCCACTCCGGCGAAACCTGGTAATTGCCGCGGAAGCGGAATTGGTGCTTGCGCACATTGGCGAATTCACCGTACTGGCCGTCCATCAGCTGCCAGCTGTCCCAGTCTTCCGTCTTGGAAATGTCTTCCTGGCCGAAATCGGAACGCACCTGGCCTTCGGTGTTGCCAAAGCCGCGGGTGAAGGTGTAGTCGACGCGGCCGTACCACTTGCCGTCGAACGGATGCTCCAGGTACAGGTTCAGGGAGCCGTACTTGCGCACGGCGCCGCGGTCGAAACCCCAGTCCTTCGTCGTCATCGGCACGATGGTATTCTTGGTGCCGTCGTCGGAAACCAGCAGGAAGTTGTTGGTCTGGCCCGGATTGAACAGCACGCAGGTATTCAGCGCCGTAGCGTTGGAGTAGTCGTCGGGGTTGAGCCCCATGCTGGTCATCTTGGTGGCGACCCGAGTGTTGTCGCACACGTCGTCGATCGCGGCCTTCAGATCGCGCCACATGGCCTTGGCGCCGTACACCCAGTTGTCGCCGAGCTTCTTGTCGAAGCCGAGGATGAACTCGTCCACGTATTCCGGCTTCAGGTTGCGCGCGGCGACCTGTTTCGGATCCTTGGCCTCACCCGTCTCGCCGTCGGGCGAATGCCAAGCCGTGCAACCAGTCGGATCCACCGGCACGCCGGTGGCTGGGTCGATCCTGGTGAAGGTGCAGTTCGACGTCAGATAGGTAGACGGATTGGCCGCACGCTCCGCCGCATTGTCGGGCAGTGCGAGGTAGTAGCGGCCAGCATTGCCG
The DNA here is from genome assembly GCA_035564915.1 of Rhodanobacter sp. Lineage (GTDB taxonomy): Bacteria > Pseudomonadota > Gammaproteobacteria > Xanthomonadales > Rhodanobacteraceae > Rhodanobacter. Next base: position 4,129 of record DATMTH010000150.1, on the reverse strand, counting down.
TAGATCTTGAACGTCGAGTCGCCGAACACGTCCCAGCTCGCACCGATGCGTGGTTCCCACTGGTTCTTCTCGTCCACGAAGACCTGGCCGAGATTGTTGTAGTTGGTGAAGCGGTCGTTGCGCACGCCGACGCTCAGGTACACGTTCTGCGATACCTGCCAGTTGTCCTGAAGGTACCAGGCCTTCTGCGACGTGGACATGCTGGTGGCCCAGCCGATCTGGCGCTTCTGTGCCGAGGTGTTGCCCAGGTAGCGCCAGTAGTAATCGTACGGGCCGTACGGGTTCTGGAAGCTCGGACCCTGATTCGAGGCCGAATAGAACATGTTGTCCATGCCCACCAGCAGGTCGTGGTCCCCAAGTTTGTAATCGAAGTCCACGCGCAGGCCGCGGGTGGCATTCTTGGCAGCCGGCGAAACCCACGAGGTGTTGGTCTGCGCGTTGTTCGGGTGGCTGCCGTCCGGCAAGGTCGCGTTGCTGCCGCGGGAAATGAACGGCAACGGGCTGTTGTTGCCGTACACGACGGGATTCTGGAAGTGCGCTTTGCCACCGGTGATGCTCAGTGTGGCCGCATCGGTGATGTAGCTGGTGAAGTGGCCAATGTAGATCTGCGCGTTGTCCTTGGTGATGTCGCCCTTGCTGGAGAACGCGCCACGCTGCAGCGTGTCGTAATCGAAGCTGTATAGAGAGCCGCCACCACGGCTGTTGTTGTCCTTCAGCGTGGTCAGTTCCAGGATGTTGCTGTCGGTAATGTTCCAGTCCAGCTTGGCGTAGTACTTGGTTTCCTTGTTGCGGAAATCCTGTACCTTGGCGCTGTCGTTGTTCTGGACATTGGTGCCTTGGGTCCGGGTGGTTTCACCGGCCAGGAACAGGTACAGCTTGTCCTTGATCAGCGGGCCGCCCAGGTAGGCCGAATAGATCGTCTGCCACTGCGTGTTGTCGTTGCGGTACTGCCGCAGCGTACCGGGCGCATTCGAATCCGGCGCGTAATTGACCAGGCTGCTCGACGCCGGTAGCGCCGTGTTGCCGTAACGGTAGTTGGTCGGCGTGCCTTCGAGGAAACGAGGCGACCAGGCAACCTGACCGCCGAAATGCCAATCGTTGGTGCCCCGCTTGCCGACCTGGTTGATCACGCCACCGTCGGAACGGCCGTACTTGGCGTCATAGCCGCCGGTCAGGGTTTCCTGTTGTTCGATGGCGCCGTAGGGCAGCTGGAAGCCACCGAGGTTCTTGTACGGCTCGCCGACGTTGTAGCCGTTCACGTAGTAGGAGTTCTCGGACACGCTGGAGCCACCGAAGGACACCAGCTTCTGGCCGGACGGACCGGTGAAGAAGCCGCTGCCCGACGCAGTGTTCGGCGCGAGCAAAGCGATGGACTCGGCATTGTGCACCACTGGCAGTCGCTTCAGGTCGGCCGCGGTAATGACCGTGCTCGAGTTGACGTTGGTTACGTCGATGGCGGGCAGCGCGTTGGCCGTGACCGTCACCGAAGACAGCTGGGTGGCATTGTTGCTGGCGGTGGCGAAGTCGATGCCGGCGGCGGCGCCGGTCGAGACAAAGACGTTCGGGTGCGTGCTGACGGCTGCGCCGTTCTGCTTCAGGGTGACGGTGTACGTACCCACGGGCAGGTTGTCGGCGCGATAGCGACCGGTGCTGTCCACCGGCACTTCGCGGGTGAAACCCGTGGCACTGGTGACCGCTACGGTCTCGCCAGACGCGGTTGGCGCCTGGCCGAAAATGCTGCCGACGGTGCTCTGCGCAAGCGCGGCCCCGCTGAAGCTCAAGCCCATGGCGATCGTCAGGGCAGTCGGGCGCCAACGCATGGCACCAGCACTGGCTCGGTAGCGAATACTCATCATGTTTCTCCCCAGATGGATGTCCAGACGGACGATTAATGCATTTCAAACACATCGAACCGGCAGATCCATGGGAGCCCCCTGGCTTCGCAAGCATGAAGTGGAACTTCACGAATCCTTGCGACGGACGATCTGCCTCACGCAAAAATAAGTCGCGAGAACGTGCCTGGTCAACAAAAAATTTATGTTCGCATCCAAATGATTTCGTAATAAGTTACAAGATGATGACCTTTCAAGGAAATATACTCGCATTAATTTGCGAAGACTCGGAAGACCATGCCTTGGCAACCCATACCTGTAGCGATGCGGGTGCCCGGTTCCGCGTCAAAAGGACCGATTGAGCTGACCCAACGGCGGAACTACCATCCCTTGATGAACTCGACGGTACCCACAGCCGCCACACCGCAGCCCCAATCCCGGGATCAAGCATCGGAGGAGGCCCGGCTGGCCCGTGTCCAGGAATCCCTGGAATCACGACTCGTCCAGGCGCCTCACGACACTGCCACCCTGATCGAATTGGCCGAAGTGCTGTTCCAGCGTGGGTGCTTCCGCGCATCCAGTCGACCGCTCTTGCAGGCCGCAAGCCGGCTTCCGCGCAACGCCCCGTTGATCGTCTCGCTCGCGCAACACCTTGTTGCCAATGGCGAAATCATCGTTGCGCGGGCCTGCCTCGACCTGCTGGAACAGGCGCCCGAACCACCCGCCGACTTGCTGACCGCCCAGGCTCACCTACGCTTCACGATCGGCGACATCGCCAAGGCGCGCGAACTGATGGAACGGGCACTGCGCACGGGAGCCGATTCACCCGGCGAACTGCACATGTACGCCCTGCTGCTCCAGTTCAGCGGCAGGATCGACGAGGCGCAGGAACTGCTGGAGCGCAGCCTTGTGCGCTGGCCTCACTTCGGCGACGCCATCACGGTGCTGGTCAACCTGCGCCGGCAACGCCCCGAATCGCGGCGGCTGGAATGGATCGAGGAACAATTGCGACGGATGCCGCACGAACCCACGGAGGCCGATCGCGACTTCGTGCGCGCGGAATTCGAGTACGCACGCTTCAAGACGCTCGACGACCTGGGGCGCCACGAGGAGGCCTGGGATGCCTTGTCCCGTTGCAACGCAATCATGCATGCGCTGAATCCTTACGATGCCGAGACCGAGGAAGCGGTCGCCACGGCGCTGATCGGCATGCCGGCCGGCGCCGAGCCGCGCCCAGGCGCCGAACGGCCACCGGGCCCCGTACCCATCTTCGTGGTGGGTATGCCCCGTTCGGCCACCACCCTGCTGGACCGGATCCTCTCCAGCCACTCGCAAATCACCTCGGCCGGTGAAATCATCGATTTCTGGCGCCAGTTGCACTGGGTCGCCGATGTCGTGCCCGCTCGATCCGAGGGTTTGCTGGAAATCATCCGGCGCAGTGATCGCATCGACTACCGCGAACTTGGCGAGCGCTACCTGAAGCAGACCCAGTGGCGTGCGCAAGGCAAGGCTTATTACATCGACAAGCTGCCCGCGAACATCCAGATGGTCGCCTTCATCCGGCGCGCGCTGCCGCACGCACCCATCCTGCACCTGGTGCGTGACCCCATGGATACCTGCTTCTCCAACTACAAGGCGATGTTCGGCAACATCTCCCCGTACAGCTACGAGCTGGAAGCGCTTGCGCACTACCACGGGCAATACGCACGGCTGGTGCGGCACTGGCACGCCACGCTGCCGGGCGCCCTGCTCGACGTACCGTACGACGCACTCGTGCGGGACACCGAGGCGACGGTGTGCCATGTCCTGGCCCACTGCGGATTGGCTGCCGAGGAAGCCTGTTTCAGGCCCGAGCGCAATGCTGCACCGGTTGCCACGCCCAGCAGCGCGCAGGTGCGCGAATCGATCCATGCGCGGGGACTGGGCCAGTGGCGCAGCTACGCGCGGCAACTGGAGCCGCTGAGAGTGGCGCTGGCGGCGCAATCGGTCCGCTGACGACCATCCGGCACGTCAAACGAGAACGCCGTCGCTGAGCGACGGCGTTCTCGTCACAGTGATTCCGCCGCAAGCCGGGATCAGAGATCCTGGTGGTATTGCACGTAAGGCGTGCGCGACTGGTCCGGCTCGGGACCCATCGGCGTGTTCGCCGGCGTGCCCGATGACCACAGGTTCTGCGCGCCGACGCTCAGCGAGCCCTGCCACGGCAGACGCCAGGTCACGCCGAGGTCGATGCTGTTCCAGCGGCGGTCGGGGGCGTAGCCGTTGCCCGGCACGCCAGCCAGCGGCTGCATGGTGCG
>DATMTH010000149.1:0-2157 GCA_035564915.1 Rhodanobacter sp. | reverse complement strand
ATACCCTGATCAAGCTTTTGTCCGTCATGCCAGCGAACAGAACAAGTAAACCCGACTCCGCTATGGTCACGCATCCGGATCGAAATAATCGCTATCGATGCGCTTGACGATGTAGGTAGCCTCCTGGCTCACGCCCACGTTGTGGCGGATCATCAACTCGGCCAGCTTGCGACCGTCGATCAACACGATCTTCTTGCTGATCTTGCCCACGTAGTCGTGAGCCTCGGCGGTGAAGGCAGAGGTGGTGATGAAAACGCCCTTGTTGGCGCGCTCGCCTTCCAGTGAACCGGAAAATGCCTGCACCAGCGGGCGGCCGACGTTGTCCTTCCAGCGCTTGGCCTGCAGGTAGATCTTGTCCAGACCAAGCTGATCCTCGTCGATGATGCCGTCGATGCCGCCATCACCTGACCGGCCCACGGTATGTCCCGCCTCGGCGCGGGAACCGCCGTAGCCCATAGCCAGCATCAGATCCACCACGATGCGCTCGAAATACTCGGGGCTGACCTGCTTGACGCGTTCCAGCAACTCGTCGGCCAGATCGCGTTGTAATTGTCCGTACATGCGTTCAAGCGCTTCACGCGGTGTCTCGTCGTCGGTCGCCGATGGTTGGCTGTCGATGGACGATTGAGGTGATGCCGGTTTCGAGGGGCGCGCCCACTCGGCGAACTCCGGGTAACGCATCAGCCAAGCGTCATTGAGGGTGACCGGATTTTCCTGCAGCACTGACTTGCCGCGCTCGGTGATGCTGACCATGCCCCACTTGGGCGACTGCACCAGTCCCGCCTTCTTGAGAAAGGTGCGCGCCCAGGCGATACGGTTGCGATAGGTGTGATCCGTACCGCTTGGCAGCATTTCGCCAAGATCTGCGTCGGTCAGGCCTGCCTCTTTGGCGAGCGCATCGTATACGTCGGACATGCGCCATGCCTGGTCGTCACTGAGCAGGCGCAACAGCGGCAGATACCACCAGTCGTATTTGGGTACGGCCATGACTTGCTCCTTGTCCGGAGACTTTGGGACGGTTCAAATGAAGCGTCATCCCGGCGAACTATTGGACCCGGCGCCTCGGCAACCATTTGAAGGCACTGGATTCCAGCGTTCGCTGGAATGACGGGCAAAGGCTTGATCAGAGCATCCCTTACGGAACCATCGGCAACTTCAACCCCTGCTCTTTCGCGCACGCCACGGCATCCTCATACCCCGCATCCGCATGCCGCATCACGCCGGTGCCCGGATCGTTCCACAGCACCCTGGCAATGCGCTTGTCGGCCGCTTCGCTGCCGTCGCAGACGATGACGAGGCCGGCGTGCTGGCTGTAGCCCATGCCGACGCCGCCGCCGTGGTGGAAGCTGACCCAGGTGGCGCCGCTGGCGGTGTTGAGCAAGGCGTTGAGGATGGGCCAATCGCTGACCGCGTCGCTGCCGTCTTTCATGGCTTCGGTTTCGCGGTTGGGGCTGGCCACGGAGCCGGAATCCAGGTGGTCGCGGCCGATCACCACGGGTGCCTTCAGCTCGCCGTTTCGCACCATTTCGTTGAAGGCCAGGCCCAGTTTGTGGCGCACGCCAAGGCCCACCCAGCAGATACGTGAGGGCAGACCCTGGAAGGCGATGCGCTGCTCGGCCATGTCCAGCCAGTTGTGCAGGTGCTTGTCGTCCGGGATCAGCTCCTTGACCTTGGCGTCGGTCTTCAGGATGTCTTCCGGATCGCCGCTCAACGCGACCCAGCGGAACGGGCCGATGCCGCGGCAGAACAGCGGGCGCACGAACGCGGGCACGAAACCGGGGAAATCGAACGCGTTTTCGCAGCCTTCGTCGAAGGCCATCTGGCGGATGTTGTTGCCGTAGTCGAAGGTCGGGATGCCCTGCGCGTGGAACGCGAGCATCGCCTCGACGTGCTTCTTCATGGACTGCTTGGCCGCGTCGCGCACCGCATCCGGCGAACTCTTGCGGCGCTCGAACCAGTCTTCCAGCGTCCAGCCCTGCGGCAGGTAGCCGTTGACCGGATCGTGCGCGGAAGTCTGGTCGGTGACCGCATCCGGCCGCACGCCGCGCTTCACCAGTTCCGGCAGCACGTCGGCGGCATTGCCGAGCAGCGCGATGGATTTTGCATCCCCGGCTTGCGTGTACTTCGCGATGCGCGCCAGCGCGTCGTCCAGGTCCC
>DATMTH010000148.1:0-5272 GCA_035564915.1 Rhodanobacter sp. | reverse complement strand
GAGAAAGCCAAAATGACCAAGCAAGTGCAAGACGCCTACATCGTCGCCGCCACCCGCACCCCGGTCGGCAAGGCGCCACGCGGCGTGTTCCGCAACACCCGTCCGGACGACATGCTCGCCCACGTGATCCGCAGCGTGATGGCGCAGTATCCCGGCATCGACCCGCATCGCATCGGTGACGTCATCATCGGCTGCGCCATGCCCGAAGCCGAGCAAGGCATGAACGTGGCACGCATCGGCCTGCTGCTGGCCGGCCTGCCGCACACCGTGCCCGGCGTCACCGTCAACCGCTTCTGCTCCTCCGGCCTGCAGGCCGTGGCGATGGCCGCCGACCGCATCCGCCTGGGCCTGGACGACCTGATGCTCGCCGGCGGCACCGAAAGCATGAGCATGGTGCCGATGATGGGCCACAAGATCGCAATGAACCCCGCGATCTTCCAGGACGAGAACATCGGCATCGCCTACGGCATGGGCATCACCGCCGAAAACGTGGCCAAGCAGTGGAAGATCAGCCGCGAGCAGCAGGATGCGTTCGCGGTCGAAAGCCACCGCCGCGCCCTGGCCGCCCAGGCCGCCGGCGAATTCGACGACGAGATCAGCCCGTTCGCGCTCGACGACCACTACCCCAACCTCGCCACCCGCCAGATCGTCACCGACAGCCGCACCATCAGCGCCGACGAAGGCCCGCGCGCCGGCACCACGCTGGAAGTGCTGGGCAAGCTGAAGACCGTGTTCCGCAACGGCCAGTTCGGCGGCACCGTCACCGCCGGCAACTCCAGCCAGATGTCCGACGGCGCCGGCGCCGTGATGCTCGCCAGCGAAAAGGCCATCAAGGAATACAACCTGCAGCCGCTGGCCCGCTTCGTCGGTTTCTCCGTCGCCGGCGTCCCGCCCGAAGTCATGGGCATCGGCCCCAAGGAAGCGATCCCGAAAGCGCTCGCGCAAACCGGCATCAGCCAGGATCAGCTCGACTGGATCGAGCTCAACGAAGCGTTTGCTGCACAGGCGTTGGCCGTGATGGGCGATCTGAAGCTCGACCCCAGCAAGGTCAACCCGCTGGGCGGCGCGATCGCGCTCGGCCATCCGCTCGGCGCTACCGGTGCGGTGCGCATCGCCACGCTGGTGCACGGCATGCGTCGGCGCAAGCAGAAGTACGGCATGGTGACCATGTGCATTGGTACCGGCATGGGCGCGGCAGGAATCTTCGAAGCGCTGTAATCGCCTGACCGAAAAACGAACGGCGCCGTAGCGATACGGCGCCGTTTCCGTTTCCAGCCAAGGCGGGGCAGCGGAAAACCGCAGGTGCCCTCAGCGCCGCCGTCGCGCCGACGCCGGGCTGTCGTTCGCATGCGTCGACCACAGCCGGCGCAGCTGGCGTGCCGAACCCAGCCCGGCACGTTCGGCGGCGCGTTCCACGCTGTCCCCGGTGGCCAGCGCCTGACGGGCGAGTGCGAGGCGCAGGCGGGCGTGGTAGGTGTTGATCGACATGCCGCTGGCTTCGCGGAAATGCCGCGTGAGGCTGCGCACGCTCAGGTGACCGATGTCGGCCAGCCGCGCCAGCGGCCATTCCTGGGCCGGCGCCCTGGCCAGCGCATCCTGCACGTGGTGGATCGCCGTGTTCATGTGGTTGCGCCCTTCCAGCCACGGCGACAGCGCGGGATCGCCCGACGCGCGCCGCATGTAGACGGCCATCTCGCGCGCCACCGCGGCAGCCAGCCGCGACGAGCCGAGGCCCGCGATGAGATGCAGGGCCAGGTCGATGCCGGCGGTGATGCCCGCGCTGGTGTACACCTTGCCATCCTCGACGAACACGCGGCTGTCCAGCACCTCGGCGGTCGGCGCGAGTTCACGCAGCGTGTCGAGCAGGCTGTGATGGGTGGTACAGCGGCGGCCGTGCAGCAAGCCCGCGGCGGCGGCCAGCAACGCGCCCGAGCACACGCACGCAAGCCGCCGGCCGTGGCCGCCATGCCGCTGCAGCCATGCGACCAGGGCCTTGCTGGCGGGCGAGGACAACACCTGCTCACCACTGCCGGTGGCGCCGCACACCACGATCATGGCGTGATCATCCAACTGCGCCGGCAGCGGCTCGATGCCGAGGAGTCCCACGCCTAGCGCCGTCGTGGCAGCCTCGCCGTCCGCGATCGGTGCCAGCAGGCGCAGGCGCACCGGCAAACCCATCGAGGCGGCGATGCGGAACGCGTCGGCCGCGCCGGCGAGATCCAGCAGGATCAGCGCCGGCGGCAGCACGAAGCACACCTCAGTGATCGGCGAGGACGTCATCGACGGTGCGGATGCGGGCAAAGCGTCCATCCAGAACCAGTTCCGTGCGCTGCTTGATGTCCTGCGCATCGTAGTGGCTTCCGCTGCCGGCGTGGATCATCGGAAACGTCAGCGTCGCCTCGGTTACATAGTCCACCGCAAAGCCGAGATCCGAGGCCACCCGCGCGGTGGTCTCGCAGCACTGCTCGGTGCGGATGCCGCTGACGATCACCCGCCCGATGCCGCGCTCGCGCAGCCACGCCTCCAGGCCGGTGCCGGTAAACGCGTTGTGCACCTGCTTGCGAAACACCACGTCGTGCGCGTCCGGCACCCACGCCATCGGCGTCACCAGCCCCGACGCCGGGGCAAAATGGCCGGCGCTCTCCTCGTGCAGGATGCGCACGATCGGCCACCCGCGCGCGATCGCCGCGTCGATCAGTTTCAACAACTTCTCGCGGAACACCGGCACATCGTCCTCGCGCCAGTACGGCGCCTGCAGGAACGACTGCTGCACATCGATGACCAGCAAGGCGGGGCTATCGGACATGGGGCGACTCCTTCGTTGGGAGTCGCCACTTTAGGCAGCCGGCCGACTGCCAACGAGCACCGCGCCGGACCATGAGCGGACCGATCCGGCCACATTGCGCGAAACAATGCAGTGGATTCAGTGCAACGACCCCGCAGCATCGGGTGAGGTACCGCCTAGTGGTTGACGGTGCACCGAGCCGTCATAAAAGTCGACTCTGACCCGCGTTTTGCCGTTCTTGCCTGGGTTTCTTACCCAGCCCGCCGCGCGTAGCGGACGGTGGAGACTTAATTTCCTCCATCCCGGTTTCCACGCTTCTTCTTGATCTTCTTTGGCTTCACAGCCTTCCGCAGCCGAACGAGCGGGTCACACGGAATCTTCGCCAGCATCACGTTGCCATAGCCAAGCTCTGACAGGCGCGTGTAAACACTCTTCAAGACGACCTTGGCGAAGAATGGCAGATGGAGGTCTGGTTTTTCCGACTGACTGATGATCCCGAAGACGATGGAATATCCAGAAACATCGCGCGGCATCTTGCCGTCCTTTGGGTCATCAGGGAGCTGATGTATTTGCGAAAGCTTACCGTTAGCCATGGCCACATAGCCGGCATGAGATTTGAGAAGCTCCCCCGACACCAATCCTTGATTGAACAGATGTCCCAAAACGCTCGAGCTACCGTAGTGCTTAACGTGTATGAGTTCGCGCTCTCCATAGATGTCGCAAAACTCCACCTTGTCGTAGACACCACCCACCTGCAGCATCTTTTTGTCCATCAGACACCATCGCCCCTGACTTCCGTTTACCGCGGACTTGTTGTAATCGTCTTCATCAACATGGTCATAGATGGGTAACGGCTTGGCGTATCGTGGAATGCTCTTGAAAGCGAGGTCGACGTCATTGACAAAGTCCTTGTCGATTTCGAACCATCGACCAGCGGAAAGGATGAAGGACTTGTCCCCGTCATCAATTTCACAATGGAGACATCGATAAACGGGCCAACGGTCGAGCACACGTTCATCCTCGTCCACCGGCATCGCGTAATGCTTTTTGAGAAACGACAGAGTCGGCTCTTCCTTGGGAAACGCTTGCACGAGGCCTGGAAGATGCAGGTCATTGGAGACGCCCTCTCCGTATGAATGCGTGAACTTGAAGCCATCCACGGACGCCCAGTCAATGATGTCGGGCACCGCCAACCAACAGTTTTCCACCAAGCCATTCTTCTCCCAAGCATCCTTGAGCTTCTCGACCAGAAGCATGTCCAAATTTGTGGCTTTTTGCCCCTTCGGATTCAACTGACAGACTTGGTCCACCCAGGGGAAGTTGGCTTGGTAATCCTTAGATTCAAATTGCTTTAAGTACCGACGCATCAACCTGCGAAGGTCAGGAACAACGGCGTCGGTGGTCACCGTCAAGGCATCTGCGCCAGCAAGCCGACGCCCAAATTTCTCATTTACGGGGCGCCCAACAATTCCGCGAATAAGGTCGCGCTCGATATCAACGCCGAAGCTCAACGCAGATGATGCCTGGCTGGTTTGAACCCGGCTGTTCTGATCGTCAACGAATGTCCGCTTGTCGATACTACGAAGCGCATCAGAGCCGATCGAGTTCAACGTTACTACCAAGCCAAATCGTTCCTCATAAGCATCCGGACGGAGAAGAAATCGACCTTGTCCGAACGTTAAAGCAAACAGACGACCACCCACAGGAACGATGAAAGCGGCGGCAGAGGATTGCACTGTGCCAAGCAACTTCTTATCGACATAGCCCTCAAATAGGTCTGCCCATTTCGGAGGCTTAGGGTGCGTGGGCTTGACGAACAACTTGCCGTAATCGGAAGGCCCGTCGGCGATGATGTAAGGCTTAGCCCCCGTGACCACCGCATCTTCTGCGGTGGTCACGCTGTCACGTAACAAGTAAATAGTGAAGGTCGCCATTCGATCTTTCCCCTGAGAATGATGCCTTGCTCCAAGCTGGCAGCTAGCTGCTGACTTACTCAGTTGCCAAAATCGCGTATGCGGGTCCGTATCGTATTCAGCTTGGGCTCGCTTACCGCCCCTGCTGCGCCCTAAACACCCGCCTCACCTCCGGATCCAGCACATCCACCTGCCGCTTCTGCTGCAACATCGCCCGCTCCCCTGCCCCCAACTGGCAATTCCGCGACAACGTATCCGCGCCTTCCGACGTGGTCGCCGTCACGTCCTGCAGGTTGACCACCACGCCCAGCGTGTCGCCCAGCGGCTCCAGCGCGAGACAGACGCGATCGACGGTGGCCATGCTGCGGTAGATCCACACGACGGATTGCACCCCTTGCAGCGGGCGCACGGCGGTGCGGGCGGCTTCGTGGTCGATCGGGCCGGAGGGATCGGGCAGATGCATCGGGCGCATCATGTCCTTGTGCATCGCGTTGACGTGGCCCTGGATGGCGCGCTGGTCGCCGGTCAGGCCCGCGGCTTCGATGCCGGCGAAGTGGCCGGCGGTGGCGAGTGG
>DATMTH010000147.1:0-21359 GCA_035564915.1 Rhodanobacter sp. | reverse complement strand
GGTGTCCCGGAATAATCGTCGATTCTTTTTCCCTCGAGCTCATTGGCCAGCCCGGTTCTCACATCACTTTCGTGATATCGGTAGGTGCCGTTCACGGCCGAGCTCGTGACCGGATCGCCCTGCTCCGTATTGATGATCACTTGGCCGTCCTGTTCGGGTGGTGCGTCAACCACCATGGAACCCTTGCCGCACGCACTGATGTTCCGTATGTGCACGTCATGCGTGGATTTCCATGATTCTTCCGAGGATTGCGTGGCGACATATGAAAAATGCCAGGCTCCGGCTGGATTTTGGCCATCCCTTGCGGACGGGGTGGGAGCCGGGTCGCCGGGTACCGATCGGGAGCCACCATCAGTACCGGGCAGACATGATGTGAGCGCGCCTGCCGAATGCCCGCCAGCTGGCGCGGGTGCGATCGCCGTTGGCGTTGGCGACGGGGCAGGCGGCTGGCCGCGGTCGCAACCGGACATGGCGGCCACGAACGATGCAGAGGCCGTCGCCAGCAGGAGACGCAGAGCGAGCTGATGAACCGGAAAGTCGCTGTATTTGCGCATGGTTGTCTCCATCCTTCCTCGGTGCGATGCGCCGGCTTCCTGGCGCGGTCTGCATCCGGTTGCCCCGCCAGCGGCGTCAAGAGCGTTGTTCGGCCAGCCGGAAGTATCTTCGCGCGAGCGCCAGCAAACGCACTGCAAATGCCTTGGTGCGACGGCCATCTTCCCCGGTGTCGCCACGCGTCGATGGTCTTGCGATGGGGCGCCGATGTCACGTCACGAAGTGTTACCAAGCGTTACGTCTGGCTTTCTGCATCCGGAAACATCACGGATACACGAAGCACATCCGTCCTCGATGCGCTTTCACGCTTCGCGCAACAGCAGCCGATAGGCCGGATGGTCGCTTTCGTCGCGGTATGGGTAGCCGAGGGTGACCAGGAATTGCTGGAACAGGCCGCGTTCGGCGGGCGGTACCTGGATGCCGACGAGGATGCGGCCGTGGTCGGCGCCGTGGTTGCGGTAGTGGAACAGGCTGACGTTCCAGTCCGGGTGGAGCTGGCCGAGGAAGCGGGTCAATGCACCGGGACGCTCGGGAAACTCGAAGCCGTAAAGCAGCTCGTCGCGGGCCAGCGACGAGCGCCCACCGATCATGTGGCGCAGGTGCAGCTTGGCCAGTTCGTCGTCGGTGAGATCCAGTACGTCGAAGGACTGCGCATGGAAGGCGGCTACCAGTGCTTCACGCTCGTTGCGGCTGCTGATCTGTACGCCGACGAAGATGTGCGCGCTGCGGGTGTCGCCGATACGGTAGTTGAATTCGGTGATGCTGTGCCGGCCGAGCGCGGCGCAGAAGCGACGGAAGCTGCCGCGCTCCTCGGGGATGGTCACGGCAAACACGGCTTCGCGCTGTTCGCCGACTTCGGCGCGCTCGGCAACGAAACGCAGGCGGTCGAAATTCATGTTGGCGCCGGAGACGATCGCCACCCATGCGCCTTCCCCCGCGTCGTGGCTGGCTGCGTATTGCTTGAGTCCGGCCAGCGCCAGCGCGCCGGAGGGTTCGGGTACGCTGCGGGTGTCCTGGTAGATGTCGCGCATCGCGGCGCAGATCGCATCGGCGTCGACGCGAATCATCGCATCGACATGCTGGCGGCATAGCGCGAAGGTGAGTTCGCCGACCTGCTTCACCGCGGTGCCGTCGGCGAACAGGCCGACCTCATCGAGTACGACGCGCGTGTCGCTTTCCAGTGAGCGGGCCATCGCATCGGAATCCACCGCCTGCACGCCGATGACAAGCACCTCGGGCCGCAGCGCCTTGATGGCACTGGCCACGCCGGCCAGCAGGCCGCCGCCGCCGACCGGCACGAACACCGCCTGCAACGGGCCCGGATGCTGGCGCAGGATCTCCAGCCCGATCGTGCCCTGGCCGGCGATCACCGCCGGGTCGTCGAACGGATGCACGAAGACGGCACCCTGATCCTGCTGCAGCCGTGCTGCCGCCGCTTGTGCGTCGCTGTAGGAGTCGCCGGCCAGCACCACCTCGACCATCGCGCCGCCGAAGCGGCGCACCGCGTCCACCTTCACCTGCGGCGCGGTTACCGGCATCACGATGGTGGCGCGGATGCCCAGCTTCGCCGCCGCCAGCGCCACGCCCTGCGCGTGATTGCCGGCCGAGGCGGCGACCACGCCACGCTTACGTTGTGCCGCATCCAGCTGCACCATGCGGTTGTACGCGCCGCGCAGCTTGAACGAGAACACCGGTTGTTGATCCTCGCGCTTGAGCAGCACTTGCCGGCCGAACCGTTCGCTCAGCAGTGGCGCGGTTTCCAGTGCCGATTCCACGGCGACGTCGTACACCCGCGCGCTGCGGATCTGTGCGAGCAGGCTGTCGCTCGCCACCGTGTCGCGATCAGCCGGCAGTGGCGCGACGGCATTCACGCGGCGAGTGCCGCCGTGCTGTGGCTTACCTGCAGCACGTCGACCAGCTTGCGTGTCTGCTGCATGATCTGGCTGGCGCCGGCGTCGTCGCATTGCAGGCACAAGACCAGCCGCGAGACGGTGGCGTCATGGGTCGGCCCCACGGTCAGCGTGTCGATGTTGTAGCCGCGTGCGGCAAACAGGCCGGCCACGCGCACCAGCGCGCCGGATTCGTTCTGCAACAGGATGGTCAGGGTATGGTTCATGGCAGCTTGCCTCGATGTGTCGCTCAGAACAGGTGGGTGGTGGCGGGTTCGGCGCTGACCGCTTCGCTGCGCGAGGCGATGAAGTCACCGGTGATCATCTGCGCATAACTGGCGCCCGGCCCGACCATCGGATACACCCCGGCATCGGGATCGATCATCACTTCGAGGAAGGCCGGCCCGTCGAAGGCGAGGAAGTCGGCGATGGTGGATTCCAGCGCGTCGTTGCGTTCCAGGCGCTGCGCCCAGGCGAAGCCGTCCGCCTGCGCGGCGAGCACGAAATCCTTCTTGTGCAGGCTCTTGTCGGAGGAAGCGAAGCGGCCCTTGAAGTACAGCTTCTGCCACTGCCGCACCATGCCGTCGCCGACGTTGTTGAGCACCACGATCTTCAGCGGCAGGCCGTAGGTGGCAGCGGTTTCCAGCTCGCCGATGTTCATGCGGATACTGGCGTCGCCGTCGATGTCGATGACCAGCGCATCCGGCCGCGCGAACTGCGCGCCGATCGCCGCCGGCAGGCCGAAACCCATCGTGCCCATCGAGCCGGAGGTGAGCCAGTGGCGTGGCGCGCGGAAGTCGAAATACTGCGCCGCCCACATCTGGTGCTGGCCGACGCCGGTACTGACGATGGCGCGACCCTTTGTGTGCCGGTTGATCGCCTCGATCACCGCATACGGCTGGATCAACGCGCTGGCGCGGTCGTAGTTCATCGCGTGCACGCGCTTGAGTTCGGCCACATGACGGTGCCAGGCATCCAGCTTCGGCTTGATCGCATGCGTCTGGCCGTAGCTGATCAGCCGCTCCAGTGCCCGTTGCATCGGGCCGATGTGATGCCAGTCGACCTGCTTCACCTTGCCGATCTCGGCCGGGTCGATGTCGAGCTGGGCGATGAACCTTGCTCCCGGTGCGAATTTGTCCGGCACGCCAGCCACGCGGTCGTCGAAGCGCGCACCAAGCGCCAGTACGAAATCGCAATCTTCCACCGCGTAATTCGCGTAGGCGGTACCGTGCATGCCGAGCAGGTGCAAGGCCAGCGGGTCGGTGCTGTCGAAGGCGCCCAGCCCCATCAAGGTGGTCGTCACCGGCAGTCCGAAGGCATCCACGAAATGGCGCAGGGCCTCGGCCGCCCCGGCGGCAATCACGCCACCACCGGCATAGATCAGCGGCCGCCGTGCTCGTGTCAGGGCGTCGAAAAAGGCGGCGCAATCGGCATCGCCGAGACTGGCCTGTTCCACCTCGCGCAGCCGGGCGCGGTAGCCGCTCAGCAGCAGTTCGCCGTCACCGCGCCAGGTCAGCTCGGTGTTCTGCACATCCTTGGGCACGTCCACCACCACCGGTCCCGGACGGCCGCTGCGCGCCAAGGTGAACGCGGTGCGCAGGGTGGATTCCAGTTGCGCCGCGTCGGTGACCAGGAAAACGTGCTTGGCGCAGGCGCCCATGATGTTGCTGATCGGCGCTTCCTGGAACGCGTCGCTGCCGATCGCGCTGGTGCCGACCTGGCCGCAGATCACCACCAGCGGAATCGAGTCGGCCATCGAGTCGCGCACCGGCGTGACCATGTTGGTGGCGCCGGGGCCCGAGGTGACCACGGCCACGCCGACCTTGCCCGAGGCGCGCGCATAGCCGGCCGCCATGAAGCCGGCGCCCTGTTCGTTGGCCGGCACGATCAGTCGCAATGACTCACCACCGTCGGCAGCGGGATGCTCGACGTTGTGGCGATAGATGGCATCGTAAACCGGCAGGATCGCGCCGCCGGAATAGCCGAACAGCACATCGGCGCCTTCATCGACGAGTACCTGTACCACGACTTCGGCACCGCTCATGGCCTGGCCGGCGCGTGGGTGGGTGGCGTCTTCGGGTGCAGCTCTCAACGGTTGCGCATTCACCAGCAGTATTCCTCGACAGTACGAAAACAGCGCCCCGGCCTGCCGGCGAACGGCAGGCCGGGGCGGGCGATCAGCCGACCTTCTTCAATGGGGCGGCTTCGTGTCTTGCGGCATCGGGCTGCAGCCACGGCATCTGTGCACGCAGCTTGGCGCCGGTCTTCTCGATCGGGTGATCCAGATCCGCCTGCTTGAGCTTCTTGTAGTTGGGCAGGCCGGCCTGGTATTCCTCGGTCCAGTTCCTGGCGAAGGTGCCGTCCTGGATGTCGCGCAGCACGTCCTTCATGCGTGCCTTCACGCCGGCGTCGATCACTCGCGGGCCGCTGACGTAGTCGCCGTACTGGGCGGTCTCGGAGACGAACTTCAGCATCTTGGTCAAGCCGCCTTCATAGAACAGGTCGACGATCAGCTTCAGCTCGTGCATCACCTCGTAGTAGGCGATTTCCGGCTGATAGCCCGCCTCGGTCAGCGTCTCGAAGCCGGCGATCACCAGCTCGCTGGCGCCGCCGCACAACACGGCCTGCTCGCCGAACAGATCGGTCTCGGTCTCTTCCTTGAAGTCGGTCTTGATGATCATCGCGCGACCACCGCCGATGCCGTCGGCATAGCCCCTGGTTTTCGCTTCGGCGTTGCCACTGGCATCCTGGTGCACGGCCCAGATGCAGGGCACGCCGCGACCGCGCTCGTATTCGGTGCGTACCAGCGCGCCGGGGCCCTTCGGCGCCACCAGGATCACGTCGATGTCGGCACGCGGCACGATCTGGCCGAAATGCACGTTGAAACCATGCGCGAACAGCAGCGCGGCACCGGGCTTGATGTTCGGCTCGATCGCGTCGCGATACAGCGCCGGTTGCACCATGTCCGGCGTGAGTACGGCCACCAGGTCGGCGCCACGCACCGCTTCGGCAGGTTCGACCACGGTGAAGCCTTCGGCTTCGGCCTGCTGCCAGGTCGGGCCGCCCTTGCGCAGGCCGAGGACGACGTCGAGGCCGGAATCGCGCAGGTTTTGCGCATGCGCGCGGCCCTGGCTGCCGTAACCGAGTACGGCGATGCGGGATGAGGCGAGGGTGTTCGGGTGGCTCATGCGATGGCTCCTTCGTTGATGTCTTCAGTGGGGTGTCTGGGCATGGATATGCAGGTATCGGGATGATTGAGGCGCAGGACAGGTATCCGTGGAGGCGCCTGTCCGAACGTGGTGTGGGTGCTGGCGAAAGGAAAAAAGCGCCCCCTGCGTGCGAGGGAGTTTGGCGGGGCGGATCGCAGGGTTCGTCGCCATCACGGCGCCTGCAAAACGCCCATGGCCGTAAACACGCAAGGGGCAGCAGAAAATACGGATGCGTCCATGCATCCGCTTGGGAAAGTGTGGGTCGCTGCGGGCGTGGATCAGCCGCACGCGCGTGCTCCGCAGAAGAACGCAGCGTTGCGTTCCGCATGGCTATCGAGTGCTTCGAGCACGGCATCCAGTACCTCGCTGGTGCCGGCGTCGCCGCCGATGTCGCGGGTGTGTGGTCCTTGCCTCAGCACGTGTTCCACGGCGGCTTCCACCGCGGCGGCTTCGGCTTCGAGGCCCAGCGAATGACGCAGCAGCAAGGCAGCAGAGAGGATCGTGCCGATCGGGTTGGCCACGCCCTGGCCGGCGATGTCCGGTGCCGAGCCGTGGATCGGTTCGTACAGGCCGGCCTTGCCGTCACCCAGCGACGCCGAGGGCAGCAGCCCGAGCGAGCCGGCCAGCGCCGCGGCCTCGTCGGTGAGAATGTCGCCGAACAGGTTCTCGGTGACCACCACGTCGTAGCGTGCGGGCTGGGTCAGCAGCAGCATCGCCATCGAGTCGACCAGCTGGTGTTCGACTTTCACCTCGGGATAGTCGGCAGCGATGCGCTGCACCGTGCTGCGCCACAGCCGCGAGGTTTCCAGCACGTTCGCCTTGTCGACCGAGGTGACGTGCTGGCGACGACCGCGTGCCAGCTCGAAGGCGCGGCGCACGACACGCTCCACTTCGGCGACAGTGTATTTGCACTCGTCGGTGGCGCTGTCGGCGGTGCGCGTCTTGGCACCGAAGTAGGCGCCGCCGGTGAGTTCGCGCACGAACAGGACGTCGACGTGCTTCAGGCGTTCGTTCTTCAGCGGCGACAACCTGGCCAGGGCCGGGTGCACCTGCAATGGGCGCAGGTTGGCGTAGACGCCGAGTGCGGCGCGCAGGGCAAGCAGGCCCTGCTCCGGCCGCACGGGCGCATTCGGGTCGGACCACTTCGGGCCACCGACGGCGCCCAGCAGCACGGCGTCGGCCTTCTTGCATGCGGCCAGTGAAGCGGCGGGCAGCGGCTCGCCACAGGCATCGATCGCGGCGCCGCCGATCAACTGCTCGTCGAAGCTGAAAACATGCTCGTGCCGTGCTGCCACGGCCTTCAGGACGGCTACGGCAGCAGCGGTGACTTCGGGACCGACGCCGTCGCCGGGCAGGGTAACAATGCGCGCCTTCATGGATTCATTCCGTCTGGTTGGAACGTGTTTTTTTGAGGAGTCCGGCCATGGATGGCCGGTGTCCGACCTTCGCGTTCACGGACGAAGGCATCAATTTGATCGGTGTGCTGCAACAGGTAACCGAGCTGGTCGACGCCGTTGAGCAGGCAATGCCGCGCGAACGGTTCCAGCTGGAAACCGATGCGTCCGCCATCCTGCAGTGCGATGAATTGCTCGCGCACATCGATGGTCAGCTCGGTGCCGGGATTCTCCAGCAGCCAGTGGTGTTCGGCGGCGCTGATCACGATCGCCAGCAGGCCGTTCTTCAGCGCGTTGTTGCGGAAGATGTCCGCGATGTCGCTGCACAGCACGGCCTGGATGCCGTAGTCGAGCAGCGCCCACGGCGCATGTTCGCGCGAGGAGCCGCAGCCGAAGTTGCGCCCTGCGACGAGGATGCTGCAGCCACGCGCCTGCGGCCGGTTCAGCGGGAAGGCCGGGTTGTCGCTGCCATCGGCCTGGTAGCGCCAGTCGTGGAAGCACAGCTTGCCCAGCCCTTCGCGGGTGGTGGTGGTGAGGAAACGCGCCGGGATGATGCGGTCGGTGTCGATGTTCTCGTCGACCAGCACCGCGGTGCGCGACTGGAGGCGGGTGATGGGTTTCATGCGGCCTGCTCCTGCTGCAGATAGTCGCGCGGGTCCGCGATGCGGCCGGCAACGGCCGAGGCCGCCGCCGTCGCCGGGCTGGCCAGTACGGTGCGCGCGCCCTTGCCCTGGCGACCTTCGAAATTGCGGTTGGAGGTGGAAACGACCAGCTGACCGGGCTGGGCCAGGTCGCCGTTCATCGCAATGCACATCGAGCAGCCCGGCACGCGCCATTCGGCACCGGCCGCGGTGAATACGTGATGCAGGCCTTCGCGTTCGGCATCGCGGCGCACCGCTTCGGAGCCGGGCACGACCAGCATGCGCACGCCTTCGGCGACGTGCCGGCCATGCAGCACGCGCGCCGCCTCGCGCAGGTCGGACAGGCGTGAGTTGGTGCAGCTGCCGACGAACACCACGTCCACCGGCGTGCCCTGCATCGGCTTGCCCGGCTCGCTCTTCATGTAGTCCAGTGCGCGGCGTTCCTGCGCGTTGGTCGCTGCCGGCACCGGCGCGTCCATCGCGATCGCCATGCCCGGATGGGTGCCGTAGGTGACGGTCGGTTTCACGACCGCGGCATCGATGCGCACTTCGCGGTCGTAGCGTGCGCCCACGTCGCTGCGCAGTGCCCGCCACGTTGTCACCGCGGCGTCCCACGCCTTGCCTTGCGGTGCACGCGGGCGGCCCTGCAGCCAGGCGAACGTGGTGTCGTCCGGAGCGATCAGGCCGGCGCGCGCGCCGGCCTCGATCGACATGTTGCACACCGTCATGCGCTCTTCCATCGACAGCGCCTCGATCGCCGCACCGCGATATTCGATGACGTGGCCGGTGCCGCCGTCGACGCCGATCTGGCCGATGATGTGCAGGATCAGATCCTTCGCGCCGACACCCGCGGGCAGGCTGCCGTCGACATGGATCGCCAGCGTCTTCGGCTTGCGTTGCAACAGGCATTGGGTGGCCATCACGTGGCCGACTTCGGTGGTGCCGATGCCGAAGGCCAGTGCGCCGAAGGCGCCGTGCGTCGACGTGTGGCTGTCGCCGCAGACGATGGTCATGCCTGGCTGGGTCGCACCCAGTTCGGGGCCGATCACGTGCACGATGCCGCGGTCGGCGCTGTCCCAGCCGTGCAGCTCCACGCCGAATTCGGCGCAGTTGGTTTCCAGCTGGCTGACCTGTGCCTGCGCCTCGGCATTGGCATAGGGGCGCGAGCCATCCGCGTTGGTCGGCAGGGTCGGGGTGGAATGATCCAGCGTGGCCAGCATGCGGTCGGGGCTACGCAGTGTCAGGCCGCGCTCGCGCAGCTCGCTGAATGCCTGCGGCGAGGTCACCTCATGCACCAGGTGCAGGTCGATGTACAGGATCGCCGGGGTGTCGGCGCTTTCGGCCACAACGACGTGGGTGTCCCATACTTTTTCGAACAGGGTACGCGCGCCACTCATGCAGAAGCCTCCATCGGAACGGGTTGTGGGTGAGCCGCGCGGCCGGGCGCGGTGGCGGTTTCACCGGGCCGGTCGGCAGCCGCTTGATCGACAAATTCCAGCCAGCCCCAGCGATCCTCGGTGCGCCCGTCGAACAGGCCGAAGAACGCCTGCTGCAGGGCGCGGGTGATCGGGCCGGGCGTGCCATTGGCCACGTTCTTGCGATCGACCGAACGCACCGGGGTGATTTCGGCGGCGGTGCCGGTCATGAAGATTTCGTCGGCGCTGTACAGCGCTTCGCGTGGCAGGTCGCGCTCTTCCACGGTCAGGCCCAGGTCGGCGGCCAGGGTGATCACCGAGTCGCGGGTGATCCCGGCGAGAATACCGGCGCTGGTCGGCGGGGTCAGCAGGCGGCCCTTCTTGATCAGGAACAGGTTCTCGCCGGCACCTTCGCTGAGCAGGCCGTTGCTGCCCAGCGCAATGCCTTCGTCGTAGCCGCCGCGGCGCGCTTCGGCCGCGATCAACTGGCTCGACAGATAATTGCCGCCGGCCTTGGCCCAGCTCGGGATGGTGTTCGGTGCCGGACGATTCCACGAGGACACGCAC
The DNA here is from genome assembly GCA_035564915.1 of Rhodanobacter sp. Taxonomy (GTDB): domain Bacteria; phylum Pseudomonadota; class Gammaproteobacteria; order Xanthomonadales; family Rhodanobacteraceae; genus Rhodanobacter. The sequence continues at coordinate 11,692 of DATMTH010000147.1, read as the reverse complement.
ACGTCCGCGCCTTGCTCCACCGCCTCACCGAGATAGGCGCCCCAGTCCAGCGCCATGATCGCCACGTCGACCGGCGCGCCGTTCTTCGGCAGCACGCCGAGACCGCCTGCGCCACGGAACACGATCGGTCGCACATAGGCCGAGCGCATCTGGTTGGCGCGGATCAACGCCATGCAGGCCGCGTTGATTTCGTCCTGGCTGTAGCCGACGTCGATGCCGTACACCGCGGCCGACTCGAACAACCGGCTGGTGTGCTCGGTCAGGCGGAAATACGCCGGTCCCTGCGGCGTGGCATACACGCGCTCGCCCTCGAACACCGAGGAGCCGTAATGCAGCGCGTGCGTGCTGACATGGCAGGTGGCATCGGCCCAGGGTTTGATCTGGCCGTTGTGCCAGAGGAAGGCGGTACTCATGGAAAGCTCCTCGCGATTACAGACTGGCGACGGCCACCGGCGGCTGTGCCGGTGTCTGTCGCGCGATACGGTTGACGATGGCCAGCGCGGCCAGCGCGGTGGCTTCGACGATGTCGGTGCTGACGCCATGGCCGCGCCAGTCGCGCTGGTCGTGGCGGGCGGTGAGCCGGGCCTGGCCCTGGGCATCGCCGCCTTCGCTCACCGCGCGCACCAGAAAATCGGTGAGTTCCAGATCGCTGCCGGTGGCGCGCTCGATCGCACGCAGCACGGCGTCGACCGGGCCGTCGCCGATCGCCGCTTCGCCGGCTTCGTGACCGTCGTCATGGGTCAGCTTCACCGACGCCGAGGCGCTGCCACCCAGATGGGTGGTGCTGCTCAGCTGCAGCAGATGCCACGGACCCAGTGCGTCCGGATCCAGGCCCAGCACGATCGCCTCCAGGTCCTCGTCGTGAATTTCGCGCTTCCTGTCGGCCAGCGACTTGAAACGGGCGAAGACCGCGTCCATCGCCTGATCGTCCGGCGCGTGCCCCAGTACCTCCAGCCGCTGACGCAACGCCGCGCGGCCCGAATGCTTGCCCAGCACCAGCTTCGTTTCGGCGATGCCGACGTCCTGCGGGCGCATGATCTCGTAGGTGCCGCGATGCTTGAGCATGCCGTGCTGGTGGATGCCGGATTCGTGCGCGAACGCGTTCTCGCCCACGATCGCCTTGTTGCGCGGCACCGCCTGGCCGGTGACCTGGGTCAGCAGGCGCGAGGTCGGGTACAGCTTGCGCGTATCGATGCCGGTATCGACGCCGAAGTGCGGCGCGCGCACCTTCAGCGCCATCACCACTTCCTCCAGCGCCGCATTGCCGGCGCGTTCGCCGATGCCGTTGATGGTGCACTCGACCTGACGTGCGCCGGCGCTCACCGCGGCCAGGCTGTTGGCCACGGCCATGCCCAGGTCGTTGTGGCAATGGCTGGAAAAGATCACCTGATCGGCGCCGCTGACGTGGCGGCGCAGGTATTCGAACAACTCGACGATTTCCGCCGGCGTGGTGTAGCCCACGGTGTCCGGCGCATTCAACGTGGTGGCACCGGCGGCCACCGCGGCGCTGAACACCTCGACCAGAAATTCGGGCTCGGTGCGCAGCGCATCCTCGGCTGAAAACTCCACTTCGTGACACAAGCCACGCGCACGCTCCACCGCGGCAATCGCCGTATCCAGCACTTGCGCCTTGCTCATGCCCAGCTTGTGCTCGCGATGCAACGGGCTGGTCGAGAGGAATACATGGATGCGCGAGTGGCGCGCTTTTTCCAGCGCGCGGCCGGCACTGTCGATGTCGCCGTTCTGGCAGCGGGCGAGGCCGCAGACGGTAGTGGATTTCAAGCTGCCGGCGATTTCGGCGACGGCAGCAAAATCGTCCGGCGAAGCCTGCGGGAAACCGGCCTCGAGCACGTCCACACCGAGCGCCTCGAGCTGCTGCGCCATGCGCAGCTTGGCCCGTCGATCCATCGAAAAGCCGGGCGCCTGCTCGCCATCACGCAGGGTGGTGTCGAAGATGCGCACACGATCGGCGGCAGCCGATACGCGGCTGGCGGAGTTTGCTGTTACGTCGATTTCGGGGTTCATCATTGGCTCCGTGAGGTGGATCGGGGCAACAAAACACCCCGCGCCGTGGTCGGTGCGGGGTTCTTTGGGAGTCTTCAGGTTTTTTCTATCTACCTGGACACATGCCCACAGCCCGCACCTCCGTTGGTAATGAGGAGTACGAGTACGAGCGGAAGGAGAAGCTTGCCGGCGGCCGGCAGCGGGCCGTCGACCGTCGGTGGACGGTAGCAATCGGGGTTCCGGCGGTGGCTGTTGCGCTGCGACATGAATCGACCATAAGGCAGCTTGCATGGCTGCGTCAACAGTTTCATGTGAAAGTTTCAGAAATATATTTTTGGACGTCCAGAAGTCTGTATGGATTTGTGCTTGAAACATGGGGAATCATGCGGAAGCAGGCACGAAAGGCATGGCGTTCGTCTTGTTGTGCGGGCGAGCCGATCGACGACCGACTCTGCCGGGCATCTGGCGAGGCGCCTAGCCGCGACGCAACCAGGCAAGCAATGCGTGCTCGCTGGCCGCCATGGATTGGGCTGCGGCAGGCCTTTCGAGCATGCTGGCCAACGCCGCGGGAATCTCGACGGAGTGCCCGATCAACGGCTCCACCACACTCTCGAACTTGGCCGGATGTGCGGTGGCCACCACGGCCCACGGGCGGCTGTCGCCGGCATCGCGCAGTCGATCAAGCTCGTGCATGGCGGTCGCGGTGTGCGGACAGAACAACTCGCCGTGCTGCTCGGCATGGTGGGCGATGGCATGGCGGATCGTGTTGTCGTCGACGCTGTGCGCCTGCAGCAGGCGGCGCAGTTCGGCTTCGTCGGGAAAGGTCCAGCGCAGTCGCTCGAAGTTGCTCGGTGCGCCGACATCCATCGCGTTGGCGATGGTGGCGACGGCCTCGCGCGGGTGGTAATCCTCCCCGGAGAAGTAGTCGGGCAGGGTGGTGTTTGCGTTGCAGGCCAGTCGAACCTCGCCGATCGGCAGGCCCATTGCGCGCGCCCACAGGCAGGCCATGGCATTGCCGAGGTTGCCGGTGGGCACGATGAAGTTGAGCGGCGTGCCATGCTCTCGCCACCAGCCAAGTGCGGCGTGCGCGTAATAGCTCATCTGTGGCAGCAGCCGGCCCAGGCTGATGCTGTTGGCTGAGGACAGCGGCACCTGTGCCTGCAGTGCGTTGTCGTTGAGTGCGGCTTTCACCATGCGCTGGCAGTCGTCGAAGCGACCGGCCACGCGCAGCGCCTGCACGTTGTCGCCGAAGCAGCCGAGCTGGTGTGCCTGGCGGGGCGAGACCAGGCCATCGGGATACAGGATCACCACCTTCAAGCCGGGTTGACGATGGAACGCCGCCGCCACCGCCGCACCGGTATCGCCGGAGGTGGCGACCAGGATGGTCAGCGGCTGATCATGGCCACGCGGCAACCGGGCCAGGCAGGCAGCCAGGAAGCGCGCGCCGAAATCCTTGAACGCCGAGGTCGGGCCATGGAAAAGCTCCAGCATCTGCGTGTGCGGGTGCGCGGGCAGCGGTTTCAGCGGCGCCTCGAAGGTGAAGGCTTCGGCGCAGATTGCCGGCAACGCCTCGGCCAGCGGATCCCCGCTGAAGAAGGGTGACAGCAAGGTGGCGGCAGTGTCGGCCAGCGAACCTGCCGGATTGAAGCTGGCTGAATCCACTTTGGGCAGTTGCCCGGGCACGTACAGCCCGCCATCCGGCGCCAGACCCACGGCGATGGCCTGGCTGATCGGCACTGGCGGGCTGGTGTTGCGGGTGCTGAGGTAATGCAGCGGCTTGCTCATGGGGACTTTCCGGGCCGTGCCACATGGCGTGGCTTTGTTGGAGCGGCTGCCGCCGCGACGTTTTCAGATGGTGACCGCGATTTCATGCGGAGGCCGTTTCCGGCATGCGACGCGGGCTCACTCATCGGCCTCGTCGATCACGAACGCGGCGGGGCCGTCTACCGGCGAAACCCAGGCGTCACTGCCCAGCCCGGCCTCGGCAAAGGCGGCCTGCATGGCGACGCTGGCAGCCTCGGCATCGGTGCGGTTCTCGTACCAGCCGAACACGCTGGGGCCGGCGCCGGAGATGCTGGCGCCCATCGCGCGATGATCCAGCGCCGCTTGCTTCACCTGCGCAAAACGGGGGATCAGCGGTGCCCGGCGCGGTTCCACCAGCACGTCCTTGAGGCCTTCGCGAACCAGCGCCGGGTCGCCTCGATGGCAGCCGGCCAGCACCAGTGCGAGGTTGCTGCTCTGGGCCACGAACTCGCCCAGTGCGTAGTGGCCGGCCAGTGCGGCACGCGCCTTGCGGGTTTCCAGCACCACATGCGGATGCACCAGCGCGCAATGCCATGCGGCAGGCACCGGCAGGCGCAGCAATCGATCGTTTGTCGCCAGTACCAGGCCGCCGAGCAGCATGGAACCGAGGTTGTCGCCGTGGCGACTGCCACTGGCCACGGCCTCGCCATCCAGTGCGAAGCGATACAGTTCTTCACGGCTCAGCGGTTGATCCAGCAGGGCGTTGGCGGCGACCAGCGCGGCCACGCATGAGGCGGCCGAGCCACCCATGCCCGAGCCCAGCGCGATGCCCTTGTGCAGCACCAGTTCGAAGCCGAAGGAAAGTCCAAGTGCCTTGCGCAACGACAGCAGGGCGGTGCCGGCGGTGTTGTGCAATGGGTCGGTGGGCAGGTCCGCGACGCAGCCATGGATCGCTGCGATGCGCACGGTCGGCTCATCGATGCGGCGCACGTCGGCATGGTCGCCGGCACCGGTCAGGCTGTGGCCGAGCAGGTCGAAGCCGACCCCGACATTGCCGACGCTGGCCGGGGCAAATGCGCGGGCGGCTTGATGATGACGGGGGGCGTGCGGTACGGCCATGGAGGATTCCAGCGAAGCGGGCGGCATCAGGTCGATACTCATGAATGCACCGCCAGCGATTCGGCGATGCGCAGCAGGTCGGCGAACACGCCGGCCGCGGTGACTTCCGGCCCGGCACCCGGGCCTTGCACCAGCAGCGGATTATCGCAGTAGCGGCGGGTGCTGAATTGCACCACGTTGTCGGTCAGGCGCGAGTGGGCGAAGGCGTGCGTCGCCGGCAGCACCACCAGCTTCACGCTGGCGTGGCCGTGTCGATCGAGATGGGCGACATGGCGCAGCACGCCATGCTCGGCGCGCGCCTGGGCGAGCTTGGCCGCCATCGGTGCATTCAGTTCATCCAGCCGCTCCATGAATTCGTCCCTTGGCAGTGCGGCGAGTGCTGCGGGAACCAGGCTTTGCAGATCGACATCTTCCAGCGACAGCGGCCAACCCGCCTCGCGCGCCAGGATCACCAGCTTGCGCGCCACGTCGAGACCGGAAAGATCGTCGCGCGGATCGGGCTCGGTATAGCCCAGCGCATGGGCCTCGCGCACCAATACGGCGAATGGATGCTGGCCGTCGTGGCGGTTGCACAACCAGGCGAGGGTGCCGGAGAACATGCCTTCCACCGCCAGCAGTTCGTCGCCGGTATCGAGCAGGTCGCGCAGGGTCTGCACCACCGGCAAACCGGCGCAGACGGTGGCCTCGCAGCGGAAACGTGCGCCGCTGGCACAGGCCGCGCGGATCGCCTGCCAGCGTGCCAGCGGGCCGCTGCCGGCGAGCTTGTTCGGTGTCACCACATGGATGCCGGCGGCCAGCCATTGCGGATAGTGCGCAGCCACTTCGTCGTTCGCACTGCAGTCGATCAGCAAGGCGTGGCGGCCATCGTTGCCGCAAACATGTGCGGCGAACGCATCGAGATCGTTCGGGCGCCAGATCTGTGCGCCGCCATGTCGGCCATTCAATTCGCTGTCGTCGCAGTCCAGCCACATGCGCTTGCTGGCAACCACGCCGCAGAGTTTCAGTTCGAGGCCGCTGTCACGTGCAAGCCTTGGCTGGGCGGTGCGCAATTGTTCGAGCAGGGCAGTGCCCACGCGGCCCGGTCCGATCACGCCGACGGCGAGGGTGCGTTGCTGTCGCATCGGAGGCTTGGCCAGGTGAGGCAAGAGCGGACGTTCTGCAAGTTGTGGCGCACACATGTTCACGACGACCTCCGGTGGAGGCCCGTTCTCGCTGGCGTGTCGGAGTGCTCCGGTCCGCCTGTCTGAGGGCGGGCCGTTGCGTGTAAGAGCTAATTACGCACGAATCCCTGCCCGGAGCCGGTAGTACCGGTGCCGGTGGTAATAATCGTGGTAATGATGGACGCGGCAACCATGCCGTCGGACAACGCCATGCCGCCGGTGGAAACCGGGGCGGGGCGCATGCGTGCTGGCGTGGATTGCGGCGACATGGGTTCGACCTTAGAGGCAATGTTGCACTGCGGTCAACAGATACATTTGCAACTTTTCCCGGTGTTCGTCTTCCGGTGTCCGCCGTGGTGTCGAGATCCGCATGCGGCATGCCGTTCATCCGTCGCCGGTCATTTCCATGCCACGGGACATGTGTCTGCGGGTGCCGGCATGCCGTGGCGTCGAGGTGTGCAATGCAGACACCGATGTATCGGCGGTATACATTCCAAGGTTCCCTCTCCCCGTACGGATATTTCAAATGATCCACCGACTGAGCCTGGCCGGGCTGATTCTTTTGCTGCTGACGGCGCCTGCCGCTGCGGCTTCGCTGGCGCTGACCCATGCGACCGTCATCGACGGTACCGGTGCACCTGCACGGGCCGACATGACCATCGTCATCAACGGCAACGAGATCGAGTCGATTTACCCGAGTGCTGCGCAATCGCCACCCAAGGGCGCGCGCGTGGAAGATCTGCATGGACGCTACGTGATCCCGGGCCTGATCGACGCGCACGTGCACATGACCGATGTCGAACCAGACATGGCGCATTACCGGGTTTTCCTGCGCAGCATGCTGGATGGCGGCGTCACCGGCGTTCGCGACATGGCCGGCAATGCCCGCCAGCTCGGCTATCTCGCCCAGCTCACGAACAGCGACGCGATCGCCGGGCCGGATATTTTCTATTCGGCATTGATGGCCGGGCCCTCGTTCTTCGCCAAGGACGTGCGGGTGGCGGCCGCCTCACCCAATTTTGCCGCGGGTACCGCACCCTGGATGCACGCCGTTGATGCAAAGACGAACCTCCCGTCACTGATGGCGCAGGCGAAGGGCACCGGTGCGACGGGCATCAAGATCTATGCAAACCTGCCGGCACCGCTGGTGCGGGCGACTACCCGGGAAGCGCACCGCCAGGGCCTGCGGGTATGGACGCATGCGACGATTTTCCCGGCCAGGCCCAGCGATGCGGTGGCCGCCGGCGTCGACACGGTGTCGCACACGGCCTACATGGTGTGGGAGGCTGCGGCCAAGGTGCCGGATGATTACAGCATGCGCGCCAAAGGCGATTTCATGCACGTTCGGCCCGATGCGCCGAAAATTCTCGCCCTGCTCGACAGCATGAAGATCCACGGCACGATCCTCGATGCGACCCTGGATGTCTTCCGCGACGAGGCTGAGCATCATCCCGGGAATGTCGGTGCCGGTATCTTGCCGTGGTCTTATCAGGTCACCCGGCTCGCTCATGAGCGCGGCATCCCGGTCGACGCGGGTACCGACAGTTCCGGCCTGCCCGCGGATGCCGATGGCAACCCGGATCTGCACGCCCTGCCAGGCATACACGCGGAAATGGCCACGTTGGTCGAGCACGCCGGCTTCACGCCGATCGAGGCCATCCATGCTGCCACGCAAGTCAGTGCGGGAGCACAGGGGCAGCAGGCAACCCGCGGCACCATCGTCAAGGGCAAACGTGCCGATCTGGTCGTGCTGACGGCTGACCCGGGCAAGGATATCCACAACACCACCAAGATCGATTTCGTGATGAAAAACGGAAAGGAGTATCGGCGCGGTCATTGATGCCACGGCATGTCGTGCGCCCTGCGCGCGGCATGCATGCCCATGGCGGTGACGGAGCGAGTGCCTGTGCAAGGCGCGCAATCGTGGCTCGGGCATCGCCCGGCAGGCCTGCCTTCCGGCCTGTCCGGAGGCGATCGCCGTCTGGACTCTCGAACGGCATGCGGTCATGCCGCAGAAGCTGATGTCCAGCGCTGCAGCCGGCAGCCCTCTTTCGTGCATGGAGGTGGTGGTCGAGAGCATCGGCCGGCAGTCGCGACAACCCGGCATGGCCCGGTTCCGGTCGTCATGTCGATCCCCGACGACGAAACCGGATTTTCGTGGGATACCACGCGCGCAGGCATGCTTCTGCCCCGTTGCATGGGAACTGGCCGCTGCCGCATGCGAACATCATGCAGGTTTCCTGTGTTCGGCTGAATGGACGTCCAGACGGCTGCAACGCAGCGTCAATCCTGCGTCGGAGTCGGCGCCGCTTGCCATGGTGCGATCCCGCGAAGTGCGTTCATCGAGGTTCGGCCACGAAGAGGGCCGACAACGGCTTGCGCGTATGCGGGTGCAAAGGCTCGTGCAGTTCCAGCAGGTGCAGCCCGTGCTCGGCGAACAAGCCGACCCAGCTTCCCAGTGTGCGGAAATACCACGGCGCCGGATCGCTGAAATCCGCCGAAAAGCCCGCCCACGAACCCTCGATCCAGCCATCCTGGCAAGTTCGCTCGCCGCAGACGGACAACGGATGCAGGGTCTGCACCAGCACCCGGCCGCGCGGTGTCAACAGCGAACGGAACGCGCGGAACAAGTCACGGGTCGAGCTGTCGCCCAGCAACGAGAAATTGCACACCAGCGCATCGACGCGCACCTCCAGTTCGCCCGCGGCGATCTGCTCGTACGACATCACCCGGAAGTCGCCGCCGCCTGCCTGACGTGCATGCGCGATCAGCTCGGGAGTCGCATCGACACCGATCACTGCGACGCCTTCGGCCGCAAGCGCGCGTGCCAGCCAGCCTTCTCCGCAGCCCATATCCAGCACGCTGCCCGGCGCCGTGGCGAGCACCGCCTCGACGATCGCCGCATCCGTCACCATCCGCCGACTCTCGATCTGTCGCTCGCGTACGGCGATGATCCATGGCGTGGCGTTGCGCTGCCATGAGTCGAGTATGTTGGCTTCGCTGAACGGGTTCATCAATGGGTTTGGTCGGGTGCGACGTGGCCGAGCATAACGCGAAGCCTGTTTTCAGGGCGATGCAAAGCGGCAGCTTTCGTCTTCCTGCGGAGGGCCCTTCTTCTTGCGTGGCCAAGAGAAGGGGCCAACGAAAGACCGCACCACTTGATGCTTGCCGTTCATCGGGCAACTGCTCCGGCGTTGTCCAGATTCGGGCCTCCATGTGCTCACCATCGCCTGCACTCGGTACGCACCGTGGCGCGTTGGCACAAGCCGTAGAGTCAGGAACAAGAAAGTCCCGCTGCGAGCAGGGTTTTCCATGCTTTGAATGGCTCAGCCCGGCCAACAACGGCCGGCCGCAACCAAAATGGAGTTGCCCGGCAACGGACGTTAGTAGCGACACCGATGAAGCATTTGCGCCGCGGCGAGCGGCACCCGGCGGAATGTGTCGGCCCCCGCAACGGCCGGCACCATGGGTGTGGCTACAGCCGGTCGAGAGGGCTGGTCGTGTGCCGCGTGGCTTGTTCGACATGCGTGTAGATCATCGTCGTCTGTAGACTGCGGTGCCCAAGCAGCAATTGGATGGTGCGGATGTCCGTGCCATCGGCGAGCAGGTGGGTTGCAAACGAGTGTCGCAGTGTGTGGACGCTGGCGTGCTTGCGCACACCGGCAAGCTCCAACCCCTGTTTGAATGCCCGCTGGATCGTGGACTCTGACGCATGCCAGCGCAGCATGCGTCCGGTCTCCGGACAAGGACGCACCACCTTGGACGGGAATACGAACTGCCAGGCAAGACTGCGCGATGCGTTGGGGTATTTACGATCCAGGGCCCCGGGTAACGGGACATAGCCGCGACCTTGAAGAACATCGCGTTTGTACAATGCAACCACCTGGAGCAGGTGCCGTTGAAGCGGTTGCGCCAGCTTCCTCGGCAGCACCGTGGTGCGATCCTTGGCCCCTTTGCCACTGCGTACGGTGATCGTGCCGGAACCGAAATCGAGGTCCTTGATACGCAGTGTCATGCATTCGGCGACGCGCAAGCCAGCGCCGTACAGCAATCCGGCCATGAGTCGCGGGGTACCTTGCATATAGCACAGGGTGTCGCGAACCTCTTCGACAGTCAGTACCACCGGAATGCGCGATGGGCGCTGGACGCGGCGCAGGCCGTCCAGATGCCCGACGTCCAGTTCGAGCACATCCCGATACAGGAACAGGATCGCGTTGAGCGCTTGCGATTGTGTGGATGCAGCGACCTGACGGTTGACCGCCAGGTCGTTGATAAAGGGTGTGATGCCTTGCGGGCCGAGCGCGCGGGGGTGCTGCTTGTGATGGAACAGGATGTAGCGCCGGATCCAGAATCGATACGCTTCTTCGGTACGTCGGCTCAGGTGACGACGGCGGCAAAGCGCGGACACCTGGTCCATGAGGCGCGGGGTTGGCGGGGCAGCGTGCGGGTCACCCCATGACGGTCACTCCTGATTGTGGAAAGGCACCAGAGTAGCGAAATTTTCGCGTCTGCTGGGTCAGGCTATACTCGGCTGACCATCAGGATCGCGGCGAGTGAACTTCGTTGCAGAATCAGGCAGTTGCGCGACGACGGACGGGGCGCGCTGCACCGTGTATAACCGGACGTGCGTGTCCGTCTATTCAGTAGTTAGGCCCCGAGTGAGGCTCTCTCTGTGTTCTGGTGTAAGCCCGTTAGGAGGGTGTCATGGCTGACAAAAAGCAGGATGTGTGTCCACTTTGTGGCGAGGTGTTCAGGCTCAAAGACGTGCTCGTCGAGTTTGAGCAATGGGGCTCCGAATCCCGCAAAGCTCATCTAAATTGCGTTCTTCTCCTTTCCTCCGCGGACGGTGCCCAGAAGGACAGCCCGCGCCTCCGTCGGCTCAAGTAGCTGTCGCGCGCGCGGCGCCTAACCCGTCGTCCAAGCGGACGGCTGCGCCGCCGCTTAACTCCAGCGTTAGCCTCTACTTGGCCTGCCGCATGTCAACAGAAGGAATCGAACTGTGAAATCTCTGCTCATCAAGCAAGCGATCGTCATTCCGCTTGCGGCTATGCTAGTTCCAATCCTGCTTGCGTTTTTCTTACCGGGATACTCGTCAATCTCACAGCACATCAGTGAAGTGGAGTTGCTTGATAACCCAATCGCCACTATTCAACGCATTGCGGTCATTGTCACATCCGTTTCAATTGTGTTGTTTGGTGTCGGTGTGTTTCGTGTCTCCTCTGGGCGCATGGGCTTTACCGCCGTAATAGCAGTGATCGCCGGCCTGAGCTTTGCGTCCAATGCCGCATTCATAATGGGCAGTCCTCTTCATGGGCTGTACGGCCTGGGTGGATTTTCGATGGTGTTGGTCCCCGCTTTCTTTGCGGCAGAGATCCAGCAATTGGTCGGCAGCAGAAGAATTCGGCAACTTTCATTGCTGGTTACGACTATTCTCATGGCTTACTTGTGGCTTATGCTTGCCGGCTTCGATCCCGCACACTTTCGCGGCCTAACCCAACGCCTGATCACAGTAGTTTATTATGGTTGGTTCTCCTTAGTTTGTTACTGGCTGTCGTATCGTGCCACCGGTGTATCCGTACGGCGTGTGACTTCGTTCCATGAGACCGCAGCAGCAGGCTAACTATTCGTCCAAGCGGACGCGCAAAAAGCCGCGCGCCGCTTAACTC
>DATMTH010000146.1:0-10584 GCA_035564915.1 Rhodanobacter sp. | reverse complement strand
CGAGATCGCCGTGGGCGAACCGGTGGGCTACGGCGCCCGCTTCGTCGCCCAGCGCCCCACCCGCGTCGGCGTGGTGGCGATGGGCTATGCCGACGGTTACCCGCAGTACGCCCCCAACGGCACGCCGGTGCTGATCGACGGTCAGCCCGGCCACACCATCGGGCGCGTGTCGATGGACATGCTCACCATCGAGCTCACCGACCATCCGCAGGCCGGTGTGGGCAGCCTGGTGCAACTGTGGGGTGACACGCCGCGCGTGCCGGCGCTGGCGCCGCTGTGCAACACCAGCGCCTACCGGTTGCTGTGCGCGCTGAAGCGCGTGCCGCGCCGCTACGTCAACGGCTGATCTGTACGCGGGTCAATCCCTGGGCGGTGGCGGCGCCAGCACCTCGCGGTTGCCGTTGTGCTGCGGCGCGCTGACCACGCCGTCCTGTTCCATCTGCTCGATCAGCCGGGCGGCGCGGTTGTAGCCGATGCGCAGATGCCGCTGCACGCCGGAGATCGAGGCGCGCCGGGTCTGCGTGACGATGGCCACGGCCTTGTCGTAAAGCTGGGAGTCGGCGTCGCCGCCTTCTTCGCCTTCCTGCGGCAGGCCGGCGTCGTTGATGAACTTGCCGTCGCTGGTGGCCTGCACTTCCTCCAGCACGCCCTCGATGTACTGCGGTGCGCCCTGCGCCTTCAGCCAGTTCACCACGTTGTGCACCTCGTGGTCGTCCACGAAGGCGCCGTGCACGCGCTCGGGCGTGGCGGTGCCGGGCGGCAGGTAGAGCATGTCGCCGTGGCCGAGCAAGGCTTCCGCACCGGACTGGTCGAGGATCGTGCGCGAGTCGATCTTGCTCGATACCTGGAATGCGATGCGGGTGGGGATGTTGGCCTTGATCAGGCCGGTGATCACGTCCACCGACGGGCGCTGGGTGGCCAGCACAAGGTGCACGCCGGCGGCGCGCGCCTTCTGGGCGAGGCGGGCGATCAGCTCCTCCACCTTCTTGCCCACGATCATCATCATGTCGGCGAACTCGTCGATGATGATCACGATGTAGGGCAGCGGTTCCAGCGGCTCCGCGGCGAGGTTCGGCATCTCGGGGTTCGGCCGGAACAGCGGGTCCAGCAGCGGCTGGCCGGCGTTCTCGGCGTCCTTCACCTTCTTGTTGAAGCCGCCGAGGTTGCGTACGCCCACCGCGGCCATCAGCTTGTAGCGGCGCTCCATCTCGGCCACGCACCAGCGCAGCGCGTTCGCCGCCTCCTTCATGTCCGTCACGACCGGCGCCAGCAGGTGCGGGATGCCCTCGTAGACGCTGAGCTCCAGCATCTTCGGGTCGATCATGATCATCCGCACGTCTTTCGGGCTGGCCTTGTACAACAGGCTCAGCACCATCGCGTTGACCGCTACCGATTTGCCCGAACCGGTCGTACCCGCCACCAGCAGATGCGGCATCTTGGCCAGGTCGACCACGATCGGCTTCCCGCCGATGTCCTTGCCCAGCGCCAGCGCCAGCGGCGACTTCATCTGGTCGTATTTGTCCGAGCGCAGGATCTCCGACAGGTAGACGATCTGCTTGCGGGTGTTGGGGATCTCCAGCCCGATCACGTTCTTGCCCGGAATCACGTCGACCACGCGCACGCTGACCACCGACAGGCCGCGCGCGATGTCCTTGTCCAGGCTCGACACCTGCGAGCCGCGAATGCCCGGAGCGGGCTCCATCTCGAAGCGGGTGATGACCGGGCCGGGATAGGCACCGACCACCTTGGCCTCGATCTTGAAATCCTTCAGCTTGAACTCGACCTGGCGCGACAGCACCTCGAGCGTTTCCTCGGTGTAGCCGGGACCCTGCTCCGGCGCCTCGTCGAGCAAGGCCAGCGGCGGCAATTCACCGGGCGCGGCGGCACCGACGAACAACGGGATCTGGGTCTCCAGTTTCGCCCGCTCACTCTTGGTCACGGGCGCCGGCGCCGCTTCGATGCGTACCGGTTCGCGCCGTGCCTGTTTCACCGCATCGGCCTTCTTGATCACCTCGCGTTCGGTACGTGCCTGACGCGCGGCGAGGGCTTGCGGCGCCTGACGCAGCTTGTCCCTGAGCCAGCCGACCAGCTTCAACACGACCTGCCCGGTCCAGTCCATCAGCTTGAACCAGGACAGCCCGGTGGCCAGGGTCACCGCAATCAGAAACACCGCCAGCAACAACAGCGGGGCACCGGTGGGGCCGAACGCGGACAACACCGCATGGCCAACCCACACACCGATGATGCCGCCGACGCCTTGCGGCTGCACCGGTTCCTGCGAGAAGTTGAGATAGAGCAGCGCCGGCCCGCTGATGAAGAAGAACACGAAGCCGACCAGGCGCAGTGCCGGTTCCCACGGGTGCACCGTGCGTTCGCCGTGCTGGCGCAACACCTGCACGCCAAGCAATAACAGCAGCAAGGGGAAACAGTAGGCGACCAGACCGAAGATCCAGCGCAGCAGGTCGGCGACATAGGCGCCGACGGTGCCACCGAAATTGCGCGCATGCTGCATCTGGCCGGCGCTGGTCCAGCTCGGATCATGCGGGTTGTAGCTGAACAGGCAGACCAGCAGATACAGCGCCAGCGGCAACAGCAGCAAAGCGCCGGCTTCACGCAGCCGGCGCTTCAGTTCCTCACTGAGGCCTTCCTTCGGTTGTTGCTTGACGTTCGCGCTGCGCGCCACCCGGGATGCCCCTTTCTTCTCGGCCAGGGTCAGAGCATACCTTGCAGCGCCGGATGTACCAGCTTGCCGGCTTCGACGTTGATGCCGGCGCGCAGCGGGCCGTGTTCACGCCAGTCGCTGCCACCGGCCAGGCGCTGCACGTACGGCAGGATCGCCGCCGAGATCGCCACCGACGAGGTCTGCGGCACCGCGCCGGGCATGTTGGTCACGCAGAAATGGGTGACCCCGTGCACGTCATAGGTCGGCTCCTTCCAGGTGGTCGGCTTCGAGGTTTCGAAACAGCCGCCCTGATCGATCGAGATGTCGACCAGCACGCTGCCCGGCTCCATCGTCTTGACCATCGCCTCGGTCACCACGCGCGGCGCCTTGGCGCTGGGGATCAACACCGCACCGACCACCAGGTCGGCGGTACGCACTTCCTCGGCCACCGACGACTCGTAGGCATACAGCGCGGTGACATTCGGGCCCAGTTCCATCATTTCGGCGAGGCGATCCTGGCGCTTGTCGAACACCACCACGTTGGCGCCAGCCGCCGCGGCCAGCGATGCGGCAGCCTTGCCGGCGGTGCCGCCGCCGAGCACCACCACCTTGCCACGCGGGGTCGACGCCATGCCGCCCAGCAGCTTGCCCTTGCCGCCCTGCGGACGATGCAGCAGGGTGGTGCCGATCTGGGTCGCAATGCGGCCGGCGATCACTGACATCGGCAGCAGCAGCGGCAGGCTGCCGTTGTCGTCGACCGATTCGAACGCCACACCGGTCAAGCCGATGTCGAGCAACGACCTGGTCAGCGCCGGCTCGGCCGCCAGATGCAGGTAGCAGAACAGCAGGTGATGCTTCTTCAGCAGGGCCAGATCGCCGGCAATCGGTTCCTTGACCTTGACGATCAGCTCGCCGGCCTCGTACAGCGCGGCCGCATCTGCCACGATCTTGATGCCTTCCCTGACGTACGCTTCGTCAGAGAAGCCACTCTTTTCACCGGCACCGGCCTGGACATACACCTCGTGGCCGCGACGCACCAGATCGGCGGCAGCGGCGGGGATCAGGGCAACACGACCTTCGAGGGTCTTGGTTTCGGAGGGAATACCGATACGCATGGCGAAAAATCCTTTTGTGACACGTTGTAATTCCATCGCCCGAATGTGGCGATGGCGTCTTGGGTTTGCTGCCTGCCTTGAATCAGCCCGCAGGATTCCCCATCCTTGCGAACCGATGCTCCTGATCGATACCCCCGCCAACGCCCCGCAAGGAAACCTCGCGAGGGTTGCAGCGAATACAGGTTCAAGCCACCAGTAAACCGAAGGATTATACCCACCATGACCACCCCCAAGCACAGTCGACTGCTGATCCTCGGTTCAGGTCCGGCCGGTTACACCGCCGCGGTCTATGCCGCCCGCGCCAACCTCAAGCCGACCATGATCACCGGCCTGCAACAGGGTGGCCAGCTGATGACCACCACCGACGTGGACAACTGGCCCGGTGACGTGGAAGGCCTGCAGGGCCCGGCGCTGATGCAGCGCATGGCCGAACATGCCGAACGCTTTCATACCGAGATGATCTTCGATCACATCCATACGGTGGACGTGAGGCAGCGCCCGTTCCGGCTCAAGGGCGACTCCGGCGAGTACACCGCCGACGCACTGATCATCGCCACCGGCGCCACGGCCAAGTACCTGGGCATCGAGAGCGAGGAGAAGTTCAAGGGCAAGGGTGTTTCCGCCTGCGCTACCTGCGACGGCTTCTTCTTCCGCGACCAGGACGTGGTGGTCATCGGCGGCGGCAATACTGCGGTCGAGGAAGCGCTGTACCTGGCCAACATCGGCCGCAAGGTCTACCTGGTGCACCGCCGCGACAAGCTGCGTGCGGAGAAGATCATGCAGGACAAACTGTTCGAGAAGGAAGCCGCCGGCAAGATCGAACTGGTCTGGAACCACACCATCGACGAAGTGCTGGGCGACGATACCGGCGTCACCGGCGTACGGGTCAAGGACGTCAACTCGGGCGCCACTCGCGACATCGCCGCCACCGGTTTCTTCGTGGCCATCGGGCATACTCCGAATACCGGCATCTTCGAAGGCCAGCTCGACATGCGCGATGGCTACATCAAGATCAAGACCGGTCTCGACGGCATGGCCACCATGACTTCGGTAGCCGGCGTGTTCGCCGCTGGCGACGTCGCCGATCACGTCTACCGCCAGGCCGTGACCTCGGCCGGCTTCGGCTGCATGGCCGCACTGGACGCCGAGCGCTGGCTGGATCAGCAGACGCCGGCGGGCTGATGTATGCAGGAACGCACCCTGCGCGCGAATGGCGGGTGCGCCGCACCTCGCAACAGCAACAACAAGAGCATTCGCGCACAGGGTCCGCTGCGGCAAGCAGGTCCTGCATGACATCCCGTTTCCATGCCGCGAAGCGGATGCCGTGGCGGCCCATCCATGACGGAGCCATGCGATGAATGCGAAATGGCGGATCCTGCTGCTGCGGATCACCCGACAGCTGTGGTTCCGTTCGGCCCTGTATGGCGCATTCGGCGTGCTCAGCGCGCTCGTCGGCGCCATTGCCAAGCCGTTGATTCCGCAAACCGTCGCGGCGCAGATCGGTGTCTCGTCGGTGGGCAACATACTCGGCATCCTGGCCTCCAGCATGCTGGCCGTCACCACGTTTTCGTTGTCCACGATGGTCGCCGCCTATGCCGCGGCCAGCAGCAATGCCACGCCGCGGGCATCGACCCTGCTGATCGAGGACTCCGGCTCACAAGGCGCACTGGCCAGCTTCATCGGCGCCTTCCTGTTCAGCATCGTCGGCTTGATTGCGTTGAGCACGGGCATTTACGGCGACAGCGGACGGCTGATCCTGTTCGCCGCCACGATCGTGATGATCGTGATGATCGTGGTCACGCTGCTGCGCTGGATTCATCAGCTTTCACGTCTGGGTCGGGTCAGCGAGACCATTGATCGGGTCGAGTACGCCACCCGCGATGCGATGAAGTCGCTCGCTGCCGCGCCATGCCTGCACGCCTCTCCCTGGAAAACGCCGCCTGCCGATGCGGTGGAAATCTTCAGCGAAAACATCGGCTACTTGACCTGCATCGATGCGGAACGACTGCACGACCTCGCCGAAGAAGCCGGTTTCGACGTCTGGGCCGAAGTTGCAGCTGGCGACTTCATCACGCCTCATCAGGCAGTTGCACGACTGCCGAAAAGCGTGGACGCGGCCAAGGCCAGGCAGATCGCCGAGGCCTTCGTGATCGAGGATCGGCCCGACTTCCGACAGGACCCGCGCTTCGGGCTGGTCGTGCTGACCGAGATCGCCCAGCGTGCGCTTTCGCCGGCCATCAACGATCCCGGCACGGCCATCGACGTCATTGGCACGACAACCCGGCTGCTGTGTGGCTGGGTTGACGCACGCCGGTCGAGCGGGCAACCCGACATCAGGTATCCGCACGTGTTCGTGCGAGCGCTGGACGAGCGCCATTTCTTCGAAGACGTCTATGCGCGGCTGGCCCGTGACAGCGCGGGCATGCTGGAGGTAGCCATCTGTCTGCACCACTCACTGGAAACGCTGGGGCGGCTGGACTATCAGCCGTACCGGGAAGCCGCCCGGGCACATGCCGAGCGGGCACTGCAACTGAGCGAAGCCAGCTTGCAACTCGCCAGCGACCAGCAACGCCTGCTGGAGATCGCCAGTTGGCGCACCGACCCGTGATGGACCAGACGCATGTCAGCCTGATCGCGCGATTTCATCCCGCCATCGGAGAAATCGACGCCGCCACATGGGATGCGTTGCGAGCGGACGAGAATCCGTTCGTTTCGCATGCCTTTCTGTCGGCGCTGGAGGATACCGGCTGCATTCACGCCGACTGGGGCTGGCAGGCGCATCACGTCGGCTTGTACTCCGACGGTCACCTGGTCGCCGCCGCGCCACTGTATTTGAAGGGCAACTCGCACGGCGAGTTCGTGTTCGACTGGGGCTGGGCCCGTGCCTGGGAACGCGCCGGTGGCGAGTACTACCCGAAGCTGCTCAACGCCGTGCCCTACTCGCCCGTACCCGGCCCGCGCCTGCTGGCCGGCAACGACGAACGCACCGCGGCCCTGCGGCGGGCACTGGTCGACGCGATGCGCGCCGAGGCCGGACGCATGGGGCTGTCCTCGGTGCATGCCAATTTTCTGCAACCGACCGAAATCGCTGCCTTCGACCAGCAGTGGCTGGCCCGCTCGGACGTGCAGTTCCACTGGCACAACCACGGCTACCGCCACTTCCCCGATTTTCTGGCCACGCTGAGCCACAAGAAACGCAAAAACATCCTGCGCGAACGCAGCCAGGTCGATGCCAGCGGGCTGGCCATCGAGTGGCGCAGCGGCGACACGCTCAGCGACAACGAATGGCAATGCGTGCATGCACTGTACGAAGCCACCTTCGATGCCAAGGGCAATCACGCGGCACTGACAGCAGCGTTTTTCCGGCAACTGGGTGAGCTGGGTTCGCTGGCGCAGGTCGCGCTGGCGCGCAAGGAAGGAAGGGTCGTGGCGATGGCCCTGTTCATGCAGGGCAATGGCGTGCTCTACGGCCGCTACTGGGGCGCCTCGCTCGATGTACCGGGGCTGCATTTCGAGCTGTGCTATTACCGCGGCATCGAGTACGCCATCACGCAGCAACTGCATCGCTTCGAGCCCGGTGCGCAAGGCGAGCACAAGCTGGCACGCGGATTCCTGCCCGTGCGCACATGTTCGCGGCACTGGCTGGCGAACCGGGATTTCCGTGCCGCCGTGGCGGCATCGCTGGCGCGGGAGGGCCCGGCGGTTGACGCCTATGCCGCCGAGCTCCTGCAGCACAGCCCGTACGCCAACCATGGCGACAGCAGGCCGTGATCCGCCTGCCTCTGCTCGATCCGGATGCGCCGGACCGGTTCCCCGATCCGGCACAGGCGCTGGCCGACCCGAACGGCCTGCTCGCTTTCGGCGGCGACCTGTCGCCCACGCGATTGCTCGCCGCCTACAGGCAAGGCATCTTTCCCTGGTTCAGCGATGGCGAGCCCATCCTGTGGTGGTCGCCCGACCCGCGCTGCGTGTTCCGCACCGACTCGTTGCAACCCAATCGCAGCCTGCGCCGGCAAGTCGCCGGCAAGGGCTGGCGGGTGACTGTCGACCAGGCGTTCAAGGCGGTGATCGACAGTTGCGCGGCGCCGCGGGACGACCATAGTTCGACCTGGATCGTGCCAGCCATGATCGACGCCTACGTGCACCTGCACCGGCTGGGCCATGCGCACAGCGTGGAAACCTGGCATGGCGAGCATCTGATCGGCGGCATCTACGGCGTGGCCATCGGCAAGCTGTTCTGCGGCGAATCGATGTTCAGCACCGAGAGCGGCGGCTCCAAGATCGCCCTGATGGCACTGGGCCGGCTGCTCCACGACGAGGGATATCCGTTGCTCGACACCCAGGTCGCCAACCATCACACGCTGGGGCTGGGCGCGATCGAGATCCCCCGCACGAGTTATCTGGCACAGGCCAGCGAGCTGACGGCACAGGCCGGACTGGTCGGCAGCTGGGCCAGTCTCGGCTCACGCCTGCAACAACCCTGAGCCGAATCAGCTGGCTCTGGCAACGTACTTGCGTGCCACGTAATCATCCAGAATACCGACGAATTCGTTGGCGATATTGTCGCCGCGCAAGGTCATCGCCTTCTGGCCGTCGATGAACACTGGTGCGGCGGGTGTCTCGCCGTTGCCCGGCAGCGAGATGCCGATGTTGGCGTGCTTGGATTCGCCCGGACCGTTGACGATGCAGCCCATCACCGCCAGGGTGAGGTTTTCCACGCCGTCGTACTTCACCCGCCACAGCGGCATCTGCTCGCGCACATGCGTTTGCACGGTCTGCGCCAACTCCTGGAAAAACTCGCTGGTGGTACGACCGCAACCCGGGCACGCGGTGACCAGCGGGGTGAACGAGCGCAGGCCCATGGTCTGCAGCAATTCCTGCGCCACGATCACCTCGCCGGTGCGCGCACCGCCCGGCTCGGGCGTGAGCGAGATGCGGATGGTATCGCCGATGCCTTCCTGCAGCAGCACCGCCAGCGCGGCGCTGGACGCGGTGATGCCCTTGGAACCCATGCCGGCCTCGGTCAAACCCAGATGCAAGGCGTAATCGCAGCGCCTTGCCAGGTCGCGATACACCGCGATCAGTTCCTGCACGCCGGACACCTTGCATGACAGGATGATGCGCTCGCGCGGCAGGCCGATTTCCTCGGCCTTGGCCGCCGAATCCAGTGCCGAGCGGATCAATGCCTCACGGGCGACATGGGATGCCTCCCACGGTTCGGCGCGCGCGTGGTTTTCGTCCATCAGCGACGCCAGCATGCCTTGGTCGAGCGAGCCCCAGTTGACGCCGATGCGCACCGGCTTGCCGTAGCGCAGGGCTTTCTCGATGATCGAGCCGAACTGGCTGTCGTGCTTCTTGCCGAAACCGACGTTGCCGGGATTGATGCGGTATTTCGCCAAGGCCTCGGCGCAGGCCGGCTCGGCTTCCAGCAGTTGATGGCCGTTGTAATGGAAGTCACCGACGATCGGCACGTCCACCCCCATCATCGCCAACCGCTCGGCGATACGTGGCACCGCCGCGGCAGCCGCCGGCGTGTTGACGGTGATGCGCACCAACTCGGAACCGGCGCGGGCCAGTTCGGCAATCTGCTTCGCGGTGCTGACCGGGTCCTCGGTATCGGTATTGGTCATCGACTGCACCACGATCGGTGCGCCGCCGCCAATCTTCACCTTCCCGATCTGTACACCTACACTCGCCCGACGTGGATGCGCCTGGGCCAACTGGGGTTTGGGAGGGACAAGTTCGCTCATGGAATCAACCGGAATCTGGCACGCACGGATCGTGCGACGATAGTGTCAAGGATACCCGATCGGGTGTATCGACCTGGTATCAATCGACCCAGGCTTGAGCAGGCAGGAGACAGATTGCCGCATCGACTTGATCAGCGTCATGGCAAGCCCCGCATGTTTGCAAAATACTTGCGTCATTGATCGGAAGACCAGCATGCCAAATACCGAGTACTACAACGACAAGGTGGTGCGCCAGTTCCTGCTGGCCGCCGCGGTCTGGGGCATCGTCGGCATGTCGGTCGGCGTGTACATCGCCGCCGAGCTGATGTGGCCGGCGTTGAACTTCGACATCCCGTTCATCACCTTCAGTCGGCTGCGCCCGGATCACACCTTCGGGGTGATCTTCGCCTTCGGCGGTTCGGCGTTGATGGGCACCTGCTTCTACATCGTGCAACGCACCGGCCATGCACGGCTGGCATTCGGGAAACTGGCGGCATTCGTGTTCTGGGGCTGGCAGCTGATCTGCGTGTGCTCGATGATCTCGATGCCGCTGGGCCTGACCCAGAGCAAGGAGTACGCCGAGCCGGAATGGTGGATCGACATCATGATCGCCGTGGTCTGGGTCAGCTTCGGGGTGGTGTTCTTCGGCAGCCTGGCGCGCCGTCGCATCAAGCACATCTATGTGGCGAACTGGTACTACGGAGCCTTCATCATCGCCGTCGGCCTGCTGCACATCGTCAACAACCTCGCGTTGCCGGTGTCCTGGACCAAGTCCTACCCGATCTATTCGGGCGTGGTCGACGCGATGGTGCAGTGGTGGTACGGCCACAACGCGGTGGCGTTCTTCCTCACCGCCGGCTTCCTCGGCATGATGTATTACTTCGTGCCGCGGCAGGCCAAGCAGCCGTTGTGGAGCTACCGTTTCTCGATCGTCAACTTCTGGGCGCTGATCTCGGTCTACATGTGGGCCGGCGCGCACCACCTGATGTACACCGCCCTGCCCGACTGGGTGCAGTCGGTCGGCATGGCGTTCTCGCTGGTGCTGCTGATGCCGAGCCTGGGCTCGGCCGCGAATGGC
>DATMTH010000145.1:0-3807 GCA_035564915.1 Rhodanobacter sp. | reverse complement strand
AAAAAGAAGCCCGCCAATTGGCGGGCTTCCTTGATCAACGAGTGTCCTGCGCCTTACCCCAGCAATACCCGGTTCATCCGCTGCACGAACGCCGCCGGATCCGGCAATTGCGCCCCGGCGGAGATCTCCGCCTGCTCCAGCAGCAAGGTGGCCAGGTCGCGGGCCTTGCCTTCATCGGCTTCCGTCTCGACGCGTTTGACCAGCGCATGCTGCGGATTGATCTCCAGCGTCGGCTTGGAGTCGGGCATGTCCTGCCCGGCTTCGCGCAGCAGACGAGCCAGGTGCGGCGCCATTTCATAGTCGGACAGAGCCAGGCACGAGGGCGAATCGGTGAGGCGCGCCGACACCTTCACTTCACCCACGCGATCTCCGAGCAGCTCCTTGAGTTTCTTCAGCAGCGGCTCGGCTTCTTTCGTCGCCTCTTCCTGTTTCTTCTTGTCGGCCTCGTCCAGCGGTACGTCGCCCTTGGCCACGCTCTTGAGCTTCTTGCCTTCGTACTCGCTGAGCGAGCCGATCATCCATTCGTCGATGCGGTCGGACATCAGCAGCACTTCGATGTCCCTGGCCTTGAACGCTTCCAGTTGCGGACTGCCGGCGGCGGCAGCGTAGCTGTCGGCGGTGATGTACCAGATCGCGTCCTGGCCGACGGCCATGCGGCCGATGTAGTCGTCCAGTGAGACGTTCTGCGCGGTGCCTTCGCCCTTGGTGCTGGCAAAGCGCAGCAGCTTGGCGATGCGCTCGCGGTTGTTGGCGTCTTCGCTGATGCCTTCCTTCAGGGTGTTGCCAAAGGCCTTGTAGAAGGTCTGGAATTTCTCCGGCTCGTCCTTGGCCAGCTTCTCGATCAGGTCGAGCACGCGCTTGACGCAGGCGGCCTTGATGCGGTCGAGCTGGCGGTTGTGCTGCAGGATTTCGCGACTGACGTTGAGCGGCAGGTCGTCGGCGTCGACCACGCCGCGCACGAAGCGCAGGTAGTTCGGCAGCAGCTCCTCGGCGGCGTCCATGATGAAGACGCGCTTGATGTAGAGCTTGAGCCCCTTGCGCTCGTCGCGCCCACCCATCATCAGGTCGAACGGCGGCTGCGACGGCAGGTACAGCAAGGTGGTGAAGCTCTGGCTGCCTTCGACGCGGTTGTGCGTCCACGCCAGCGCGTCGTTGAAGTCATGCCCGAGCGACTTGTAGAAACTCTGGTAGTCCTCGTCGGAAATCTCCGACTTCGGTTTGGCCCACAGCGCGGAGGCCGCATTGGTGCTCTCGAACTCGTCGGTCGGCTTGCCGTCTTTCTCGACCGGCATGCGGATCGGGAACGCGACGTGATCGGAATATTTGCGGATCAGCGACTTCAGCTGCCAACCCTTGAGGAACTCGTCCTCGTCGGCCTTCAGGTGCAGGATCACCGAGGTGCCGCGCTGCGCCTGGTCCACCTGCTCCAGCGAATATTCGCCCTTGCCGTCGCTCTCCCACTTCACGCCCTCGCTTTCCGGCGCATCGGCGCGGCGGGTGATCACGGTGACCTTGTCGGCCACCACGAAGGCGGAATAGAAGCCCACGCCGAACTGGCCGATCAGGCGCGCATCGGCCTTCTGCTCGCCGGACATCGCCTCGAGGAAGCGCTTGGTGCCGGAGCTGGCGATGGTGCCGATGTTCGCGACCACCTCGTCGCGGGTCATGCCGATGCCGTTGTCGCGCACGGTGATGGTGCGGGCTTCTTCATCCCAGCTGACGTCGATGTGCAGCTCGCTGTCGCCGGCCGACAGGGCCGGATTGGCGATCGATTCGAAGCGCAGCTTGTCGCAGGCGTCGGAGGCATTGGAGATCAGCTCGCGCAGGAAGATTTCCTTGTGCGAGTACAGCGAATGCGTGACCAGGTGCAGGACCTGGGCGACTTCGGCTTCGAACTTGCGGGTTTCGGCGACGGGCGCGTTCATCGGTGGACTCAACTCCATGGGGTGCAGTGATGGTGGGTCGTCGTTCCCCTTGAGCGGCAGCCGGCAAGCCGGCGTCGATCAGCCCCGTTCAGACGTGCGGGTCGTCAACGGGAACGCGACAACTGGGGCTGAAGATTCGGGCGCACCGCCACGGTTTCAAGCCCGCGCTGCCGATAAACTTGCCCGATGAGCTATCGCGGCCGCTTCGCCCCCTCGCCCACCGGACACCTGCATTTCGGCTCGCTGGTTGCCGCGGTCGGCAGCTGGCTTTGCGCGAGGCATGCGGGCGGGCAGTGGCTGGTGCGGGTCGAGGACATCGATCCGCCACGGGAAGTGGCCGGTTCCGCCGCCAGCATCCTGGCGGCCTTGCCGGCCTTCGGCCTGGTGGCGGACGCGCCGACGCTGTTCCAGTCACAACGCATGGCCGCGTATGACGCGGCACTGGCGCAACTGCAGGCCGCCGAGCTGGTGTTCCCGTGCGTGTGCAGCCGCAGCCAGCTGGCCGCCAGTGGCGGCATCCATCGCGATGGCCAATGCGTGGCGGCAGCCGGGTCGGATCGCACACCGGCCTGGCGCTTGCGCGTGCCGGATGTCGAGGTGGCTTTCGATGACGCCCTGCAGGGGCCGCAGCGTGAAAACCTGCGCGAGACCGTGGGCGATTTCGTGATACGGCGCGCCGACGGCTTCTATTCGTATCAATTGGCCTGCGTGGTCGACGATGCCTTCCAGGGCATCACCGAGGTGGTGCGCGGCCAGGATCTGCTCGAATCCACCGCTCGCCAGATCTGGCTGCAGCGTTGTCTCGGCCTGCCCACGCCCGCTTACAGTCACCTGCCACTGGTACTCGATGGCGCCGGCAACAAGTTGTCCAAGTCCGCCGGCGCGTGGCCGATCGACCCGAACGAGCCCACCCCGGCCTTGCGTCGCGCGCTTGCATTCCTGGGCCGGCCGCTGCCCGACATGCCGGCTGACGTCGATACCCTGCTGACTTGTGCGCTGGCCGATTTCGAGCCTGCGCTTTTGCCGCATTGCAGCGGTCGTTCTGTCGCCTGAACGGCTATAACTAACCGGATAGACCGTACTCGTGGCGCGCAGACTTTTTTGCGGCGCGCGACGGGTGCGGGAACCCGCAGTCTCGGCACGAAGCTCACAGGAGATCCACGACATGACCCAGCGTACGGCATTGGTTACCGGCGGCACCGGCGGCATCGGCAGCGCCATCATCCGGTATTTGGCGAAACAGGGTCACAAGGTTGCCACCAATTACCGCGACGAAGCCAAGACCGAAGCCTGGCGTGCAGCGATGGCCAGCGAAGGCATCGAGGTATGCACGGTGCGTGGCGATGTGTCCGACCCCGAAGCCTGCGTGGCGATGGTGCGTGCCATCGAGGAAAAATGCGGCCCGGTGGACATCCTGGTCAACAACGCCGGCATCACCCGCGACACCACCTTCCACAAGATGAACTATCAGCAGTGGACGGACGTGATCAACACCAACCTCAACTCCTGCTTCAACGTCAGCCGCGCGGTGATCGAAGGCATGCGTGCACGCAAGTGGGGTCGCATCGTGCAGATCAGCTCGATCAACGGCCAGAAAGGCCAGTACGGCCAGGCCAATTACGCCGCCGCGAAGGCCGGCATGCACGGCTTCACCATCTCGCTGGCGCAGGAGAACGCGAAGTTCGGCATCACCGTCAACACCGTCTCGCCCGGCTACGTCGCCACCGACATGGTGATGGCGGTGCCGGAGGATGTGCGTGCCAAGATCGAGGCGCAGATCCCGATCGGGCGCCTCGGCAAGCCGGAAGAAATCGCCCATGCGGTGGCTTTCCTCACCGGCGAGGAAACCAGCTGGATGACCGGCGCCAACCTGGCCATCAAT
>DATMTH010000144.1:0-7209 GCA_035564915.1 Rhodanobacter sp. | reverse complement strand
CCTCGCGCATCCGTGCGACACCCGGATCGATGCCAGCGTGATCCATCTGCCATTACGGAAGTCTGGCGCCTGTAACATGTCGGGCAACGCTTCAGACCAACAGGGATTCCCATGGCTCATACCCGCTGCTTGTGGACGCTGCATGCCACGCTGACGGCGCTCGTCTGCGCCGGCAGCGTGCAGGCCACCGACATGGCGAAGACAGCCAGCGCCGGCACGGCCATGCCACGATCCGTCGACCATCGCGTGCCAGCGGCAACGCACTACAGCGACTGGCCCGCGATCAGCCGCCGCCTGCCCGCCGATCGGGCGCTGGAAGCCCGCGTGCACAAGATCGTGGCCAGCATGACGCTGGCCCAGAAAGTCGGCCAGATGACCCAGGCCGAGATCAAGACGATCTCGCCGGCGCAGGTGACGAAGTACTACATCGGCTCGGTACTCAACGGCGGCGGATCCTGGCCCGGCATGAACAAACACGCCAGCATGCGCGACTGGCTGACCCTGGCGGACCGCTATTACGACGCCTCGATGGCCACCGACGCGGCCATCAAGGTACCGATCATCTGGGGTACCGACGCGGTGCATGGCGACAACAACGTGCTGGGTGCCACGCTGTTCCCGCACAACGTCGGGCTGGGCGCGGCGCATGATCCCGGATTGATCGAAGCGATCGGCGCCGCCACCGCCAGAGCCGTGCGTGCCACGGGCGTGAGCTGGGCGTTTGCACCGACCCTCGCCGTGGCCCGGAACGTGCGCTGGGGTCGCAGCTACGAAAGCTTCTCCAGCGAAGGCCCGCTGGTGCGCGAATATGCGCGCGCCTACGTCAAGGGGCTGCAGGGCGACTTCGGCGATCACAACGTGATGGCCACCGCCAAGCATTTCATCGGTGACGGAGCCACCCACAACGGCACCGACCAGGGCGAGGCCAGGGTCAATCTCAGCGACATGATCAACGTGCACGGCTCGGGCTACTTCGGCGCCATCGAGGCCGGAGTGCTCAGCGTGATGGCGTCCTACAACAGCTGGAATGACGTGGCCGACCATGTCGACTACGGCAAGATGTCGGGTGCGAAGGCGCTGCTGACCGGCGCGCTGAAGCAGAAGATGGGCTTCCAGGGCTTCGTGGTTTCCGACTGGAATGCGATCGGCCAGTTGCCGGGGTGCAGCAACGCCAGTTGCCCGCAGGCGATCAATGCCGGCATCGACATGGTGATGGTGCCCGACGACTGGAAGGCCTTCATCGCCAATACCATGCACCAGGTCGCGGACGGCCAGATTCCGATGGCACGGATCGACGACGCGGCAAGCCGGATCGTGCGCGCCAAGTTGCGCATGGGCCTGTTCGGCAAACGGCCTTCGCAACGCGCCGGCGCGGGTGACGAGGCACTGCTGCAGAACCGCGAACTGGCTCGACGCGCGGTGCGCGAATCGCTGGTGCTGCTGAAGAACAACGGCAACGTCCTGCCGTTGAAGCCGGGCGCGAAGATCCTGGTGGTCGGCAAGAGCGCCGACAGCCTGCCAAACCAGACGGGCGGCTGGTCGCTCACCTGGCAGGGCACCGACAACAGCAATGCCGACTTTCCCCACGGCGAGACGATCCTGGCCGGCCTGCGTGCCGCCGATGGCGCGGCCAGCGTCACCTACAGCGCTACCGCGCAGGGCATCGACCTGAGCCGCTTCGATGCGATCGTGGCGGTCATCGGCGAGACGCCTTACGCGGAGACGATGGGCGACATCGTGCCGTCAGCCACCTTGCGCCACAGTGACCGCTACCCGGAGGATCTGGCGCTGCTGAAAGCCGTGGCCGGCGCGCACAAACCGGTCGTGACCGTGTTCGTGGCCGGGCGACCGCTTTACGTCAACAACCTGCTCAACCTCTCCAGCGCGTTCGTGGCGGCATGGCTGCCCGGCACGGAAGGTGGCGGCGTGGCGGACGTGCTGTTCGCCTCCAGGGCTGCTGCCGCTCCTTTCGATTTCAGCGGCACCCTGGCGCGGCCGTGGCCGGGCGTGCCCTGCCCCTACGCCAAAGCCGGCGGCAGCGAGTCGACACGCTGGCTGTTCGCTCCGGGCTACGGACTGCATTATTCCGGCAGGCACGACTTGCCCATGCTGCCGACCTATCCTTCCGTGGACGCTTGTGCCGATACCTCGGGCCTGTCGATATTCCACACGCTTGCGGTACCGCCGTTTGCGCTTTACCTGGGCGATGACAACCCCGCGCACCAGGCGCTCGAGGTCGGTTCCGACCTGAACTCGCAGATCCAGTGGCCGGCGGATCATCCGTTGCTGCGCCTGCGCACCGTGCAGGTCAATACCCAGCAGGATGCCAAATCCGTCACCTGGCTGGGTGCAGGCCGGTTCTATGCGAAGAGCCCGCAGCCACGCAACCTGATGCCGCTGGCATCCACCCATGCGGCGTTGCAGTTCGACGTGGTGATCAACACGCCGGCCACCTCACCCGTGCAGATATACATGGGCTGCGGCCACGATTGCGTCAGAGCTGTGGACCTCGGCCATCGCTTCGCCGGCTACGCGAGCGGCTCCCGCCACACCGTGTCGATTCCGCTGCAGTGCTTCATCCGCAAGGGCGCCGATCTTTCACATGTCGACGTGCCTTTCGGCGTGCAGGCATCGCCGCCCTTTTCCGCCGCGTTCGCCGCCGTGAAGATCGTCGCCGGCGCACCCACCAGGCACGCCGACCTGTCTTGCGAAAATCCTGAATCACCGTGATCGTGAGGTTGTCGCAAGCTCAGTGCGGCGGGGTCGATCCATTGCGCACACCTCATGGATGAGCGCGGCGGCAGGTTCCGCTGGGCGGCAGTTTCGTCTTTCGCCCTGATCAGCGTGCTGGCGCTGGTGGCCCTTTATCTCCCGCAGCACACGCTCCCCGCGCCACAGGCCCGGTTCCTGCCGAGCATCGAGCCGCTCGGCCCCGTGGTCGAGTTGTGGCTGAGCACGCAGGATCGCCGATTGCGCCTGGCGCAACAGCCCGATGTCGCGATCGTGGCCGACGACGGTTCGCCCGCGGACGTGGTGGTCGATACCCACCAGACCTATCAATCCATCGTCGGCTTCGGCGCGGCGCTGACAGACGCATCGGCATGGCTGATCCAGAACAAGTTGAATGCACTGCAGCGCTATGCCTTGTTGCATGAGCTTTTTGGACCGCCACCCGGCCTCAATCTCAACATGATGCGGTTGACCATCGGTGCCTCGGATTTTTCGTTGCAGCAGTACACGCTGGACGACCTGCCCACCGGCCAGGTCGATCCCGACCTGCAATATTTCAACATCGCGGCAAATCTGCACGACCTCATCCCGGCCGCGCGCGAGGTATTGTCCGTCAACCCCCATCTGCAGATCGTCGCCTCGCCATGGAGCGCGCCGGCATGGATGAAGACCAGCACCAACCTGATCGGTGGCACCCTGCTGGAACCCTACGAAAGCGCGTATGCGCAATACCTCGTCAAATACGTCGATGCCTATCGCAGCTACGGCATCCCCATCTTCGCGTTGACCGTGCAGAACGAGCCCGGCTTCGAACCTGCGACCTATCCGGGCATGGCGTTGTCCGCCGCGCAGCGGGCGCGCGTCATCGCGCAGTACCTCGGCCCCGCCCTGGCCAGCCGCAAGCCACGAACACGCATACTTGGCTGGGATCACAACTGGGACGAGCCGGATCAGCCACTGAGCGTACTGGCCGACCCCGGTGCCGAGCCCTTTGTCGACGGTATTGCCTGGCATTGCTATCGGGGCAGCCCCGCTACCCAGACCCAGGTGCACCGGGCCTATCCCGGAAAAGATGCCTATATCACCGAATGCTCGGGTGGCGACTGGGAGTCGAGCAGGAACGGGGAACTGCTCTGGTTCGCACGTGACCTGTTGCTTGGCGGCCTCAGGAACTGGGCTCGCGGAGTCATCTACTGGAACCTGGCGCTCGATGAAAATCACGGCCCCCATTTCGGCGGCTGCGACACCTGCAAGGGTGTGGTGACGATTGATTCAAGGACCGGCGCGGTGAGCCGCAACGACTACTACTACGCGTTCGCCCATTTCAGTCGGTTCGTGCTGCCCGGTGCGGTGCGGGTGAATTCCAGCACCACGATCAAGGGACTGGCCAATGTGGCATTCCGGAATGCCGACGACGGATCCATCGTGTTGGTGCTGGTGAACAGCAAGACCGACCCGCAGCATGTTTCCGTCAGGCAGGGGAAGAACCGCTTCCAATATACGTTGCCGCCCGAGAGCGTGGCGACGCTCGTGTGGAACGTGGGGCGCACGCAGAGTGTGTGGCGACGATTGTTCCAGGATGTCTTCCTGAGCACACCGCCCGCCACCGGCACGAACAGGACGGGCGACGGGCGCAAGCAGACGCCAAAGTCCTAGCTCGACGGCACCGCGTCATCCGTTGCGCGGCAGAACCACATGCACCAGCAGCCCATGGCCAAACGGTGAGTCGAGCAGTTCGATCGTCGCATCATGCAGCTCGGCCGCACGCTGCACGATGGACAGGCCCAGACCGTAACCATCGCCGCGGCTGCCGGATTCGCGATGGAAACGGGCAAACACCGCCGCCCGCCGCTCGGGCGGTATGCCCGGGCCGTCGTCGGCCACATCGATCGTGGTGGAAACCGCATCCTGCGTGATCGACAGTTGCACCTGGCCGTCGGCGGGCACGTGGCGCATGGCGTTCTCGATCAGGTTGCGCAACAACGCAGCGAGTGCGGCCTCGTGACCATGTACCCGCACCGGCCGTGCATCGTGACTGAACCCCAGTTCCGCACCGCACTCGGCAACCACCGGCGCCAGCTCCTCGATCACGTCGATGGCCACGCCGACCAGGTCGACCGACTGGCGCTGCTCCGACGCCATGCCCGATTCCAGCCGGGCCAGTGCCAGCAGTTGCTCGACGCGACGCGCCAGCACGGCCACATTGTGCTGCGCACCTGCCAGGCTTGCCGCCGATTCGCCGGCATCGCCGGTGGCCGTCGCGCTTTCGATGTTCAGCATGATCGAAGCCAGCGGCGTGCGCAGCTCGTGCGCCACATCGGCACTGAAGCGGTGCTCGCGCTCCAGCGCGTCGGCCAGACGCTGCAATTGCCCGTTGAGCGCATCGAGTACCGGCTGCAATTCCTGCGGCGTGTCGGCAAGTGCGATTACTTCGCGGCTGCCCAAGGGGCGCGAGGCCAGTGCATCGGTCAGCGACTCCAGCGGATGCAGCCCGCGCTTCACCGCCCAGCCGACCAGCAGCCACAACAGCGGCAAGCCAATCAGCAGCGGCAGCGCGTGGTCGAACCACAACGCCCGGCGAATGTCGTTCCGGCTGTCGTAGCGCTCGCCGGTTCGGACCACCACGCCACTGGACCTGTCGTTCAGCGTGAACAGTCGCCAGCGGTAACCACCAGCCTCGATGTCGCGAAACTCGGCATCGTCCGCCTGCGGTGGTGGCAACGTCGCAAAATTGGCAGTGGCCAGAATCATCCGGCCGGTGCCATCGAACACCTGGAACCCCACCTCGGATTCGTAAGTGTGGATGCGATGGTGCCTGGATTTCGCCGTCGGCGCCTCCGTGGGCACCAGCTTGTCGCCGTGCACGCGGGCACGCAGTGCATCGGTGCCATCCTGATCGATGATCACCTGCAGCGTACGTGCCGACTGCGCCAGTCGACCATCGGACAACTCGCGCACCTCATCCAGGGTGCGCCGAAAACTGTAGATCGCCAGCGGCAACAGCACCGCAACCATTACCGCGATGATCAGCCAGCGCAGACGTCCGCGCAAACTCAGTCGGCTCATGTCGGCTCCCGCGGAATCATGTAGCCGAAGCCGCGCACCGTACGCACGGTGTCGAAACTGAGCTTTCTGCGCAAGGTATGGATCAGCACTTCCAGTGCATTGTTGCCGACCACATTGTCCAGGCCATACAGCGAATTGATCAGGCTTTCGCGACGCACCAGCCGCCCGGCGCGCTCCATCAGTATCTGCAGCAGCGCAAACTCGCGCTTGGTCAGCTCGACCGTTTCACCCCGGAACATCACCTGCGACGACCCGATGTCGAGCAGCAGCGCGCCGACCTCGATGCGATTGGCTGCAAGACCCTGGCTGCGCCGGCTCAGCGAACGGATTCGCGCGCCCAGTTCGTCCAGATGAAACGGCTTGATCAGGTAATCGTCTGCGCCGGCATCCAGCCCATGCACTCGCGCCTGCACGCCGTCGCGGGCGGTCATCACGATCACCGGCGTCTTGACCTGCGCCCGCCGCGCCTCGACCAGCACGTCGAGCCCATCCATGCCCGGCAAACCGAGATCCAGCAGCACCACGTCAGCGGTCTCGTCGCGCAAGGCGATCAGCGCCTCGCGACCATTGCGCAACCAGCTCACCGTGTAGGCAAGACGCTCCAGCGCACGCTGGATCGCCGCGCCCAACTGCAGGTCGTCCTCCACCAGAATGATGTGCACCTGAGCTCCTCCACGCCGTCCTCGGGTTGTCCGGCAACGTCGCCAAACCCGATCTCGCCGCCACTATCGCTACACTGGCTTGTGAAATGCTTAGGCTGCATCGGCTGGCAGCCGCCAGCGTAGCGCATGGCGGGGACCAGACCGCAGATGGAGGCGAAGTCGGGATACGATTCCGGGTGGCAAGATCACCACCGGGTCAGGTTGCTGGATCAGGCTGCGCGAAGGGGGCAAGCTGTTGACCCTTGCAGGCCATGCACCTCACGACGCATCCGGCACGCCGGGACAGGCTGCCGGGATTACACTGCAACATGAAATCCACTTGGCGTCAGCCGTTCGCTGGAGGGATCATATGCACGCCAACACGTTCACACGGTTCAGTGCATTGGCGCCGCTGGTTATGTCGCTGGTTGCCTTGGCGCTTGTCATTGGCCGCATCGCGGTCGTTGGCACAGCACGCCAGGTTGACGAGGGCACGGTTGCGCATCTATTCCAGCTTCTCATCGTGTGCCAAGTACCCATCGTGGCGTTCTTCGCAATCAAATGGCTGCGGCGTATCCCCAAGCAGGCCCTGGCAGTTCTCGCGTTGCAAGCGCTGGCTGCGGCTGTTGCATGCGCTCCGGTCGCGTATCTCAATCTGTAGTTGCGCGCGCGTCCGAGGATGCTCTTATCAATAATGTTTCAAATGGCCATCCGTACGGCCGTGTCAAAACTTCTGGCCTTGCCATGTGAAAAAGCTCTCTTTGGCACGAAT
>DATMTH010000143.1:0-6092 GCA_035564915.1 Rhodanobacter sp. | reverse complement strand
AGCCACAGCGTCAGCGTCTTCGCGTTGCCGTCGTCGGACAGCACCCGGGTGTAGCCGGGGTACCACACCGGTGCACGGTCGGGCGTGGGCACCGGCTTGTTGTCGAGGTTCTGCCCGCTGGCGATCACCGCGGCGATCATCTGTGCGCCAGTCATCGTCGCGATCGCGAAGCGCGGCTGGTAGGCCGACCACAGCCGGATCGGGAAGGTGAGCTGCACGTCGCCGCTGAACTGCGGCGTGATGGTGAAGCGGATCGCGGCCAGGTGCGGATCGGCCTGGCTGACGAAACTGGTCACCTGCACGTCGGTGGCCTTGTGCGCGTAGTCGAAGCGGTAGCGCGTGGTAAGCGTGGCGTCGTGCATGTCCAGCGTCTGCGTGTAGCCGGCGAAGATTTTCGGGTCCAGTCGCGTCGAATTCAGCCAGCCGCCGCCGGGGTTGTAGTCGATTTCGTTCCAGCCCGGGATCGCGGCGGGACGAGAGGTGTCGCCCTTCGCGTAGTCCATCAGGGCGACCATGTAGCTGCGCGTCGGTTCGGTGCCGCGCGGTGAGGTCATCACGGAGAAGTAGCCGTTCGCCAGGTAGCTGGGGAAATAGCTGCCGAAATTCTTCGCCGTGCCGGTGAGCAGGAAACTGGGATCGGTGGCGCAGCGTGCCAATGGTGCGTGGGCCATGCCGAAGAAGATCAGTGCAGTGAAGCCGATGTGGCGCAAGCTCATGGTCGCTCCCGAAGTGGTGCGCGGCGTCGTCCATGGCGCCTGATGGATGCGAAACCTATTTCGCGGCAAGCCGGATGGCCGGCGTCGATGCTGCCATGCCGTGGCGGTTGGTCTCGCGCTTGAAGAAGAACAACGTGACCAGCAGCAGCACCATCGGCACCAGCGAAAAATAGAACGCATCGATGCCGTTGAAACGTGAGAAAACGATCGCGGTGATGCGCGAGCCCAGTGTGCCGCCCAGTGCGGAGAAAATCACGATCAGCCCGGTCATCGCCGCATGCGACGGCTTGGGTAGCGAGCTCAGCGCCACCGAGTTGATGACCGGATAGATCGGCGCCATCAGCAGGCCGATCAACGGGATCAGGTAGGCGGCGACAGGCGCACTGAACCAGCCTACGCCCGGGCGCGCCGCCACGCCACGTGCCAGCGGGAGCACTACCAGCACCAGCACGCCCATGCCCAGCACGCACAGGTTCAGCAGGGTGTACCAGGGCACCCGGCGCAGCACCTGGCCGGCGGCGATGCGACCGATGGCGGTGGTCGCGGCGAGGATGCTGGCCAACTGGATGCTCATCGCGTTGGGCAGCTTGAGCACCTCGTTGTTGAAGGTGGGCAGCCAGGTGCCGAAGCTCTGCTCGATCAGCACGTAGAGGAAGGCCGAGGCCAGGAATACGTAAACCAGCGGGCGCACGAACAGGTGCAGCATCTCCAGCAGCGAGCCGCGCACCGATGTGCCTTCGTCGCTGCGCGCAGCCGATTCGTCCATGCGCGAACCGGTGATCAGCACGATCACCAGCACGCAGACCACGGCCAGCAGCCAGTACACGTTGAGCCAGGCATGGTTACCCGGTGCGCGGCGGTCGACAAAGGCGCTGAACAGCCAGCCGGCGACCAGCACGCCGACCATGAACAGGCCTTCGATGGTGTTGGTGAGGCGGCCGTGCTCGGCCTTGTCGCTGGTCAGCAGCCCGATCGACGAGTACACAGCGACCTTGACCAGCGCGAACGAAATGCCGATGCAGGTGAACAGCAGCTCGGTGGTGTGGAAGCCGGGGAACAACGGCATCAGCGAGCAGGCGACGGTGACGATGCCCAGCGCGATCATCATCGCGCGGCGGTAGCCGAGCAGCGGCAGGAACGAGGCCACCAGGAACGAGGTGATGGCGATCGGCAGATCCTTGAACAGTTCCAGCAGGCTGGCCTGCGGCTTGCCCACGCCGAACGTGTAGATGGATTGCAGGATCACCGTGCCCACACTGTTGAGCAGGATCGCGAAGACCATGTAGATCAGGGCCAGCGCGACGATCATGCGAAATCGGTTCATGTGGTACTGCCTGCGGATGGATGGGTGAAGGCCGACTCCGGGCCGAGGCCGGCGACGTGGCGTATGCCTGCCGCCGGGTTCATCGCGCGAGTCACGATGGCACGCGGCGGCCACTGCCGCCATCTGCCATGCCAACCCCGGACCTGCCGGATAGAGGGGTGTCCGGCAGGTCGACGACGCCTGGGGGAGGGAGGTCGCCGCGGGCCAGCGTCCTTTGACGGACTCCCAGGGAAGGTCTGAACAAGCCGTCATCCCAGCCTTTGCTGGGATGACGAGAAAAGACTTGACCAGAGATCCCTCAGAACTGGTACTTCGCCTGCAGGTTGTACTCGTGCCCTTCCAGCGGGCGCGCCAGGATCACACCACTGGAACCGGCCGCCGAACCGGCGATACGCGAGTTCGATTCGGTCAGGCCAAGCGCGTCGGTGACGTTGGAGCCGAGGAGAGTGAATACCCAGTGCGGACCGTAGCTGTACTGCGCACCGATGTTGAAGTCGTTGTAGCTGCCCAGTTGCTGCAGGCCGGTCTGATCCTGGGTGTGGTTGCCCACATGTTCCCAGGTCGCCCACAAGCGCAGGTCGCCGTAAGCCGTGGGAATGCGGAACGCAGGGGTGAGACGGAACTGGAACCTCGGTTGGCGCTGCAGTTGCTCGCCGTTGATGTTGGCGTAGAAGATGCCGTTCAGGCCGGAGAACGCCACGTTGCCCTGGAAATGCGAGTAGCGGCCATCCATCCAGTCGCCCGACCAGGTCACCCCGAAGAACTGATCCGGCGTGCTCGCGCGGATCTTGAAGTTGAGGCCCTTGGTGTCCGAACCGTAGGTGGTCTTGTTGCCGAACGGCACGCCGAAGGACGAGGGCTGGTAGATCAGACCGTCGAACTGGCGGTGGTAGTACGAGATGTCGGCACTGAATTGCGGATTTTCGTACTTGTAGCCGATCTCGAAGTTCTGGATCTTCAGCAGCGGCGGCGTGTCGCCGGTGGTGCTGCCGCGCAGGTCGTCGAAGCTGTTGAAGTGCGCGCCCTTGTTGGCCCGGGCGTACAACGCCATGTTGTCCTGAAGCTTGTAGGTGGCACCCAACGTCCATGAGGTGTGGGTCTTGTTGTAGTTGGTGCGTGCAACGGTGCCGTTGCACATCGACACGCTGTTGTCGTAGAGGGTGTTGGCGTTGCCGTCGATGTCGACGTTTGACAGGTTGCACACGTCGTTGCGTGCGTTCTCGTCCTCCACGCGGGCCGAGGCATCGAACATCCACTGGCCGGTTTTCCACGAGTCGGACAGGTAGAACGCCTTGTTGGTGGCCGTGCCGTTCTCGGTGATGTTGTAGCCGCCGTTGTAGATCAGGCCCTGCGCATCGGTGACGTAGTAGGTCTTTCCGCCCTGCACGTAGCTCACCGCGATCGGCGTGGCGTTCGGCGTGTTGGTCATCAACATCGGGTTGCCGAGTGACCAGCGGTCGTTGTCGGTGTAGTGCGCCAGGTACAGGCCGGCGGTCAGCGTGTTGCCCTCGAACAGTTCGTGGCTCACGCGGAAGTCGTTGACCACGCTCTTCAGGTTCTTGTGGATGTGCCACCAGCCTTGACTGATCACGTCGGCATTGGGGTCGGTCACCATGCCCGAACCGTTGGTGTAGCTGGCGGTGGCGGCGATGCCGGCCGGCACGCCGTTACCGGTTTCCCACGAACTCAGCGTCTGCGGGTTGGAGCCGGAGAACAGCGCGTTGGTGTCCATATTGCCGCCGTCGACGAGGAACTTGTCGCTCAGGGTCCAGCCGTTGCCGAAATCCCAGTCGTAGTTGCCGCCGAAGAAGCCGAGCTGGGCACCGCGGCCGTCTGCCAGGTTGGCGTTGGTACCGCCGCCCGGGTAGCTCTCCAGGTGCACGTGTTGCATCGCGCGGCTGTAATAGGTGTCGGTCAGAGGGTCGAAGCCGGGGTAGGGCGAGAAGTTGCCCGAGCCGGTCTGGATCAGCGGGATCGGCGTGATGAACTGATTGCGATCATCCAGGCCGCGTGCCCACAGTACCAGCGAGCCGCTGTCCCAGTCGCGGGTCAGCGTGGCGGTGAGCTGGCCGCCCTTGTCGGATGGGAATTGCGGGGTACGCACGCCGTCGGAAGTGCGCCAGAAGCCGCCTACGCTGCCGTACCAGCCGTTCTTGCCGATCGGGAAGCCGTAGAAGCCGTCCACGCGCTTGAGGTTCTCGGTGCCGTAGGTCACGCCGATGTCGCCGGACGGCGTATCGGTGCCCTGCTTGAGGATGTAGTTGGAGGTGAGGCCGATCTGGCCGTCGCCGAACACCACCGAGGGGCCACCCTGCAGGATTTCCACGTGGTCGACGGTGTCGTCCAGGCGAAACATCGAGCTCTGTTCGAAGAACGACAGCGATGGCATGCCGTACAACGGTGTGCCCATGATCTGGTTGGTGTAGAACGGCGCGTCGCCACCGCCCGGGAAGCCGGCGATTTCGATGTTGGCTCCGGTCTGTCCGCCGGTGGATTCGGGCCACACGCCGGGCGAGATCTTCAGCAGGTCGGCCGCGCTGCGTGGGTTGTCCATCTGGATTTGCGCCAAGCTGGCGGTGGTGATCGAGTAGCTGGCGTCGATCTTGCGCACGCCACCGGTGGTGGCCACGCCGGTGACCACCACCTGCTCCAGGTTCTGCGCCTTCTTCGGATTGGCCTTCGCCGATGCCGCTCGCTTGGTGGCAGTCGTGGCCGGTGCCGGCGTGCTGTCCTGGGCATAGGCCGTGCCGGCCATCAGTGTGGCGGCGACGGCTGCCGATAGCGTCAGTCGTGTCAATTGCTTGCTGTTCATTACGTTACTCCCCACCCGTGAATGTGTGATAGCGCGGATGCCCGCGCGGCTTGACCGCTTATGTTGTGAATTGGCCGATGTCGAACGCTGCAATGTTCGGCAGCAGCCTGTCCGCTTCCGCCAAGGCCTGCGCCTGGCCGATGCCTACCGCCGCCATCCCCGCGGCATGGATGCTGGCGACGCCGGCGGCGGCGTCTTCCACGCCGAGGCAATCGGCCGGGGCGAGTCCCAGGCCGGCCGCGGCGGCCAGGAAAATTTCCGGATCGGGCTTGGCGTGCCGGATGTTCCCGGCATCGACCACGTAGTCGAACAGCTCGGCGATGCCCAGCCGCTCCAGCAGCAGCGGCGCATTGCGGCTGGCCGAGGCCAGTGCTGTTTTAAGGCCGGCGCGACGTGTCGCGGCCACCGCTTCGCGGGCACCGGGCAGAAGATTCTCGGGGCCGAAGTGTTCGATCTGCTGGCGGTAGTAATCGTTCTTGCGCGTGGCCAGCGCGTCCTTCTCGGCTTCGCTGTAGCTGCGCGTGGCGTTCTCGAGCAGGATCTCCAGCGAGGCGCGGCGATCCACGCCTTTCAAGCGTTCGCCGATGGCATCGTCGAACGGCAAGTCGATTTCGGCGGCGAGTTTCTTCCAGGCTGCGTGGTGCACCACCGCGGTATCGGCGATCACGCCGTCGAGATCGAAGATCACCGCCTTGAACGATTGCGGGATGCTGGCCTTCCCGGACAATGCGCAGGTCACGGGATGATCCACGCGCAGGATGAGCGTGCGACCGTGATGGCGGATCTCCAGCGGCGCGCCTTCGAGCAGGCTGTACTCGACGCCTTGCGCCTGCACGGCCACGCGGACCTGCCGGCCACGCCAGCGCATGCCGAAGCGATAGCCCTGCCATGCCGCGGGCAGGGTCGGTGCGAAGCTCGGCACGCCATCCACGCAACGCAGGCCACCGAAGCCCCACGTCAGCCCCAGCCAGCTGCCGCCCATCGCGGCCAGGTGCACGCCGTGCGCGGTGTTGCCGTGCAGGTCGTCCAGGTCCACGCGCAAGGCTTCCTGGAAGTAGCGCCAAGCCTTGTCCGCGTAACCCACTTCGCTGGCCACGATGCCGAAGGTAGAGGCCGACAGCGTGGAGTCGTGCACGGTCACGCCTTCGTAGTAATCGAAGTTGCGGCGCTTGCTGTCACGATCGACATCGTCGCCGGCCAGCACGAAGGCCTGCAGTACGTCGGCCTGCTTGCAGACCTG
>DATMTH010000142.1:0-2892 GCA_035564915.1 Rhodanobacter sp. | reverse complement strand
GTCGGACATGTTGGCCTGATCGGCATTGACGGTCGCCGTGCCAAGCGCCTGCGCCAAGGTCAGCGGAACCGAGGTGATCGACAGCGGGTCGGTCTTCATGAAGGCGCCCTGGAGCAGCACATGCTGGCTGTTGTAGCCGACAATGCTGACGTCCACCTGCGGCCGCTCCACGTATTTCGCGAGCTTCTGCTCGATGGTCTGGCGCACTTCCTCGATCGTCATTCCCGCGACCTTGATGCCGCCCACATAGGGATAGAACAAGGTGCCGTCCGACCGCACCAGGCGCCCGTTGGCTGCCGTCTGCTGTTGCGTGCCGGCCGGCGATGTCAACTCCGGGTGATCCCATACCGTGATGTAAAGCGAATCCCCCGGACCGACGCGGTAAGGGCCCGGCTGGTACGACAACAGTTCCTGCGGCACCGTCGCGGTCAACACTGGCGCGGGATTCTCCGCCAGCAGCTGCGGGGTAATCGTCACCAGCTGGACTTGGCTGCTGTCGCTTGGCGTACCGCGAACCAGCCCCTTCCCGGACATTTCCTGGCCCGGCGACCACACGCAGCCGCTGGCAAGCATCACGAACCCCAGAATGGCAAAGGCACAGGTCTTTTTCATGGTCAACAGGTCCTCTAAGGATTCGTAACTGCCGTTAATGTCTGAAACCGCCCCCTGACGGTACGTCATGACTCCATGATTCGTGCTTTTTCGGCCACACGATCGCCGCCCGCGAGGCGAATATTCGCCTTTCGAGACAATGCAACTGAACCAAATCGTTTAATAACCGCCGCCAAAATCAGCCAACTGAAAAAGCGGACAGAATTTCATGCCATACATGGCGTGAAAGAATCATCACTATTTATAGCCTCATTTATAAACCGTACACGTGATCACCTCATCGGTTGCAGGCCGCCCCGCATCAAACCTGGTGTATATGCATTAGAAAATCCTTGCAACCCACTCCATAATCATGTTTTTTGTAGCCCACCGGCACTCGAATTACCGAACGGAACTCTCGGGAAGCTGCTCGGCCTTCGAGCATCGTCAGGCACCGCGCCACGGGCCAGGCCGGATGACTGCCCGATGCTCCGCACCGGCGCATGCCGCTGACAAATTTTGTCCTTGACTGACTCGCTGCGTTGCCACGAGCCCGGCATCCGTGCTGCCCGCCGCGTCCTTGGCGTCGGGCGTGCGACGCTGCAGCGCGAGATGACGCTTGCGCCAGCCACCGAGCCAAGGCCGGACTTGCGATATCCATCGCAAATTCGCGCCTCGGGTCGAGCCATCCCAAGCTTGATCGCACCGACGCTTCCATTTGGCACGATACTGGCTTGGATTGAGGATCCCGACCGCCTGTCCAGCCAACTGCTACGGATGCAAACAAGCATGGAAAACAACGAGAACAAGCCATTCTGGGGAAAGAATTCCCCGGGATTCTGGCTCATTGTTTGCTTGACGATCAGCGCGTTGGCTGGCTGGGTGATGTTTCACGTGGATATTCTCCATTGATCCCAGAATCCCGACCGCAGAATCGCTGCCGATCGGAATTTGCCCCGGCGCCAAGTGCCGAAGCCGTGGCTTGAATCATCGATCCGACCCGGTGACCGGGGTGCGCAGTGGCCGCAAGCATGCGGCACGGAAATCTGCGGTGGCGCGCACTGCAGGTTCAAACAATTGGAGTGTCATACAACGACACTGCACATTAACTCGAGATGACTCCGCCTCGCCGCGAAGGAACGTGCATGCCCATGCGCGATATACCTTTGCATGGTCGGCGCCGCGTCTGCCCAAGCGCAAGCGTGTAGTCCCGTCGAAACGCCGACGCACGCTGCATGCGTTGCAAGACGTGCCCAAAACATCTCGGATGACCGTATGCGGAAATTGGAAAACACCAGGCTCGCGATTGTGGGCCTCGGCTACGTCGGCCTGCCGCTGGCGGTGGAGTTCGGCAAGCACTACGACACGCTCGGCTTCGACATCAACCGGACGCGCATCGACGAGCTGCGCACCGGCGAGGACAAGACGCTGGAGGTGGATGCCGCCGAACTGGCCGCCGCCAGGCGGCTGACCTTCTCGGCCACGCTGGACGACCTGCGCGCCTGCAACGTCTACATCGTCACCGTGCCCACGCCGATCGATGCCGCCAAGCGGCCCGATCTCACGCCGCTGGTCAAGGCCAGCCAGACCCTGGCCCAGGTGCTGAAGAAGGGCGACCTCGTCGTCTACGAGTCCACCGTCTACCCCGGCTGCACCGAGGAGGTGTGCGTGCCGATCCTCGCCGAGGGTTCCGGGCTGGTCTTCAACCGCGACTTCTTCGCCGGCTACAGCCCCGAGCGCATCAACCCGGGCGACAAGCAGCACCGCGTCACCGGCATCCTCAAGGTCACCTCCGGCTCCACGCCCGAGGTCGCCGATTTCGTCAATCGCCTGTACGGCTCGATCATCACCGCCGGCACGCACCAGGCCAGCTCGATCAAGGTGGCCGAGGCGGCCAAGGTGATCGAGAACACCCAGCGCGACCTCAATATCGCGCTGGTCAACGACCTCGCGATCCTGTTCAACAAGCTCGGCATCGACACGCTCGAAGTGCTGCAGGCGGCCGGCACCAAGTGGAATTTCCTGCCGTTCCGCCCCGGCCTGGTCGGCGGCCACTGCATCAGCGTCGATCCCTACTACCTCACCCACAAGGCGCAGGAGGTGGGCCACCACCCCGACGTGATCCTCGCCGGGCGCCGCACCAACGACGGCATGGGCCCGTATATCGCCAACGAGGTGATCCGCCTGATGGTGCGCAAGGGCATCAACCCGGTAAACGCGCGCGTGCTGCTGCTGGGCCTGGCGTTCAAGGAGAACTGCCCGGACCTGCGCAACACCCGCGTGGTCGACATCGTGCAGGCG